>CACMVB010000003.1 GCA_902617025.1 uncultured Pelagibacteraceae bacterium
GTTTTTTATGGTTTAAATAGATCGAGTCTTGATGAAACCCAATTTTTAAATCACCTTATAAATCCACTAATTTTCATTTCAAAGCAATTGATAATTCTTACACCTTTCTTTTTAATGATATTTGTTTTGCTTAAAAAGATTTCTTTTAAAATTAATACCAAAAGTAAAAAAATTCTTTTTCTATTATCAATAAGCTTTCTGCCTTTGCTTTTAGTTTTGTTAACTTCTGTTGTTACTGGCGCAAAAATTAGAACGATGTGGATGACACCTTTTTATTTGTTTATGGGAACTCTCTTTTTTGAAATTCAAAGAAATTTTATTGATCTAAAAAAGATTAATAAATTTTATTTTGTATTCTTATTTTTTTTCTTTTTATCGCCAGTTGCTTATTTAACAGTTTCTATTTTAGATAATACAAAAAGAACCGATTACCCTGGGAAAGAAATAGCTAGATTAGTACAAAATAAATGGGATGACAATTTTAGTAATGAAATTAAAATTGTTGTTGGCGATGAATGGTCAGCAGGTAATTTGTCATATCACTTAACTTCAAGACCTAAATGGTTACAGGAGCTTAAGGATTTTGCTGGTAATTTGAAACAAGATCAGGGAGTGGTATACACAGGTAATCCTAAAGTGCTAAAAAAAATTTGTCCGGGTGTTTTTGGCACAATTAAACCCGTCGGATATTGTATGATTGGAAAAAGATGAAAAAAATAATCATTCTTATACCGGTATTTAATGACTGGGAGTCATTAAAAAAATTATTAATTGAAATTAAAAATAGCATCAAGAAATTTCCGGACCTTACTATCCAGTGTTTTGTCGTTAATGATGCATCTACTATCGCTAAACCAGAATTTAAAAAACCTGAAAAAATAGATTCATTAAAAATACTCAATATGAAAGAAAATAGAGGTCACGCAAGATGTAATGCATTTGGGATTAGATACATTACTCAAAATGAAAAATTTGATTACTTAATTTTGATGGATGGTGATGGTGAAGATCGTCCATCAGAGTTGGAAGATTTAATAACAAAGGCGCTCGAAAACCCAAATTTTTCTGTAGTCGCAAAAAGAGTAAAAAGATCTGAGGGATTATTTTTCCAATTCTTATATATAATGCATAAATTCATAACTTATTTTTTTACAGGAAAAAAAATTAATTTTGGAAATTATACTTGTCTTACTAAAAAAGATGCTGAGATTATTTCCTCTAAGCCTAGTTTATGGAGCAGTTATTCAGGTACAGTTAAAAAAAATTTAAGTAACCTTCTTGAAATAAATTCAATCAGGGGAGCGAGATATTTTGGACCTTCAAAAATGTCCTTATTTAAATTAATTATTCATTCATTCTCAATTATTGCAGTATTTAAATTTCAAGTTTTTTTAAGATCAATTTTTATTATTTTGTTACTATTTTTGCTAAAAAGTTATTTAGGAATTTTCGCTATAGCCATTACTACTTTGCTTCTTATTTTTAATTTTATAATATTGGTTGTTTCCTTCAGAGAGCAAAAAGAAGATTTGTTTAACAGTCAAGAAAATCTAATAAATATATCAAATATATCACACTGAAAAGTTGCAATTTGAGTCTCAATTAGAATCAAAAAGGAATCAAAAGGTGAACATTTGAAGGTGATTTTGATGACTTGTGGGTATGTTTAAATACGCGTAATGTAATTTGAATTTAAATTATGAAAGTAGAGTATTATTACAGTATTGCATCACCCTTCTCGTATTTAGCCTTAGAAAGATTTTTATCTCTGGTAAAAAAATACAACCTCGAAATTGACGAAAAACCTTTTGATCTAGTAGGTGAAATTTTTTCACATACAGGAGGTTTACCGGTTCCTAAAAGACACCCTTCAAGACAAAAGTATAGACTTATAGAAATAGATAGAGTTGCAAAAAAATTTAATGTTAAAATAAATAAACAGCCAAAATTTTTTCCTCCTTCGGACCCTCACCTGCCTGCAAAATTTGTTATAGCAGCTTGCAAAAAAGGAGATAAATTGAGATTTGGCAAGATGTGTTTAGAGTATATTTGGTCATTAGAAAAAGATATTTCAGATTACAAAATTCTTGAGGAAATTTGCGAAAAATTAAAATTAAATTTTGAAGAAATAAAAAATTTAGCATTATCAGATGAAATTGATCATAAGTATAAAAAAAATTCAAAAGACGCAATAGATCAAAATGTATTTGGAGCACCATCTTATGTTCTTGAAAATGAAATATTTTGGGGTCAAGATAGACTTGAGTATCTAGAAGATGCTATAAAAAAAACTACTAATTAAAATTAAAATATGAAATTTAGTAGTTTGAAATATCAGAAAATTAAGAAAAAATATTTACATTTTCTCAAATCTCAGGAGGTAACATCAAAGCCATTCAGAAACAAAATTGGCCAATTGAATAATTTTTATTTACCTTTAAGCGAATTTATCTATAGAAATTACTCAATAAATAAAAAAACAAAAATTATAGGTTTAACTGGAGGTCAAGGATCAGGAAAATCTACAATATCAAATATTCTTAAGATACTATTAAAAGAGGCCTATGGTCTAAATACAATAACTTTTTCAATTGATGACTTTTATAAAACCTATAAAGAACGAAAAAAAATGTCAGAAAAAATAAGCCCATTATTTCTAACAAGAGGAGTTCCTGGTACTCATGATACTAATTTATTATTTACCTGTTTAAAAAAAATAAAAGAGTCAAATTTTAGTAAAATTTTAATTCCAAAATTCGATAAATCTATCGATGATAGATTGCCGAAAAAAAAATGGCAAAAAGTAGAAAAAAAACAAGATATAGTAATATTTGAGGGTTGGTGTGTAGGAGCCACTCCGCAAAAAAAAAAAGATTTAATAGCACCAATAAATATATTAGAAAAAGAAAAAGATAAAAAAAGAACTTGGAGAAATTATGTCAATAAAGAACTTAAAAATAGATATGAAAAAATTTTTAAATTAATTGACCTTATGATTTTTCTTAAAATACCAAGTTTTGAATACGTTTATGAGTGGAGATTGTTACAAGAAAAAAAACTTAGAGTTACTTCAAAAGGAAAAAAAACTATGACCGATAAACAAGTAAAAAATTTCATAATGTTTTATGAAAGAATTACAAGGCATATGCTTAAAAATTTTTCTAAAAAAGCAAAGTTTATAATTAATATAGATAGCAGTCATAGATTAAAATCTTTGAAATTCAATTAAATGAAAAATATTTTATTAATACTCTTTTTTTTATTTACAATTTGCAAACTTAATGCTACTGAAAGTTTAAGCTTTTATTTAAATAAGGCTTTAGAAAATAATTTAGAATTAAATGCGGAAAGGAAAAATTTAGAGTCTGCTAAACAAAGCAAAAACATATCAAGAAGTGAATTTTTACCAAGTATAACTATTTCAGGAGATCAGACTAGTTCTACCTCTTCGAACAGAACTGATCAGAGCGGTTCGAGTCTAACTGATACAAATCTTGACTCAGAAAGTAAAAAAATATCAATAGAGCAAAAAATTTTTTCAGGCTTTAAAGGTTTAAATACTTTTAAGAAATCAGATTTAGAAACTCAAAGAGCTAATTTAGAACTTAAAGAAAAAGAACAAAAAACTATTCTAGATACTGCCTTTGCTTACTACGATCTAATTTATAAGACTAAAAATGAAAGAGTTAATATTTTAAATGTAAATTTATTTGAAAGACAGGTGGAGTATGATAATGCCAGAGTACAAAAAGGAGAAGTAAGTCTCACAGATTTAGCCCAATCGGAGTCATCTCTTGCGGGTGCAAATGCAAATTTAATTAAAGCAAAAACTGAACTTTTATCTACTATATCAAATTTTGAAAGAGTAACTAGAGAGAGTGCACCAAATATTGAAAATTTAAATGGAAAAGAAGTTTTAATATTACCCAGTTCTCTAAATTCTGCTCAAGAAATATCTAATTTGAATAATATAAATCTCTTAATTTCTAAATTAAATTTTGAAATTTCTAAAAAGGAACTTAATATAGAAAGATCTAGATTTTCTCCATCAGCTTCAATTGAGGTGTCCAAAACTGAGAATAGTGATTTTAGTTCAACTGTAGATGAAAAAGATGAGGAAAAAGTGAAGGCAACAATTACATGGCCAATAATAAAAGGCGGTGAAAATATTTCTGCAATTAAAAAGTCTACTTTTAATAAACAACGCTATCAACTTCTTTTAGAGGATACAAAAAATAAGATTAGTATAGATACTTCAAATTCATGGTCTAAATATCAATCATCCAAAAGCGTGCTTGAAGCCACTAGGGCTCAACTTAAGGCGGCTGAAATTGCTAATGAAGGAATTACACTTGAATATGACTCTGGTAACACTCGTACTACTCTAGAGGTTATTCAATCAAGAAGTCTATTATTTGAGGCTAGAATAGCCTTCGCGAAAGCAGAAAGAGACTATATGATTTCTCAATTTGAGCTAGCTAAGCAAATAGGAACATTATCTAAAAATTCTTTAAAATAGTATTATTTTAAAGGGTTATTTAAAGTTCTTGATAAAAAGAACAAAATGTGTACATTTAATATAACGATTCGAACATAAAAAAAGGATAAAAAATGACAAAAAATAACTTAAAAGTCGTAAAAACCGACAATAAAAAACAGCAAGAATTGAAGGAAAAAAATAAGTCTTTAGAGGCAGCCATTAGTCAAATAGATCAAAATTTTGGTAAGGGCTCGGTTATGAGACTTGGACAACAGCAAGCACTAGATGTTGAGGCTATCTCGACTGGATCATTAAGCTTAGATTTAGCTCTTGGAATCGGTGGTTTGCCCAAAGGTAGAATCATTGAAATTTACGGGCCAGAGTCTTCTGGAAAAACTACTTTAGCCTTGCAAGTAGTAGCTGAAGCTCAAAAAGCGGGTGGAATATGTGCTTTTGTAGATGCTGAGCACGCTATGGACCCAGTTTATGCAAAAAAACTAGGCGTTAAAACAGAGGAGTTATTAATTTCTCAACCTGATACAGGGGAGCAAGCTTTGGAAATAACTGATACTCTAATTAAATCAGGGTCTGTATCTGTTTTAGTTGTAGACTCAGTTGCAGCATTAACTCCGAAAGCTGAATTAGAAGGCGAAATGGGAGACCATCATGTTGGGTTACAGTCAAGATTAATGAGTCAAGCTTTAAGAAAAATCACAGGCTCAGTATCTAAATCAAATACAATGGTAATCTTTATAAATCAAATAAGAATGAAAATAGGAGTCATGTTTGGCAACCCAGAAACAACATCAGGTGGTAACGCTTTAAAATTTTATTCTTCAGTAAGAATGGATATAAGAAGAATTGGAGCTATTAAAGAAAAAGATCAGATCATAGGAAACTCAACAAGAGTAAAAGTAATTAAAAACAAAGTGGCACCTCCTTTTAAAGTTGTTGAATTTGATTTAATGTACGGAAAAGGAATAAGTAAATTAGGCGAGTTGATCGATCTTGGTACTAAGGCAGGTGTAGTAGAAAAATCAGGCGCATGGTATGCTTATAAAGGAGAGAAAATAGGCCAAGGTAGAGAGAATGCAAAAATTTACCTTCAAAAAAATCCAAATGTTGCTGCAGAAATAGAAAAAATTATTAGAGATGAAGCTTCAGCAATTAGCAAAGAGTTAGAGGGAAACCCCTCGGCAAACGAAAAAATTAGCGACAAAAAAGAGGAAGAATAAATCCTCAGCCATCATTTCAACGGGAGGTTTTAATTAGCCTCCCGTTTCTCATGAAACCTCAACCTTGAATTGATAAAATCAATATTTTGTGCTTCAAAAATACTATTAAAAAATAGTTATGTACAAACTAGTTCATATTGGTTTTAATTAACTATTAAAATAAAAAGGAGGAAACATGAGTACACAACAAAAATCAAGCTCAAAGTTATCTTCACAATTAGATACTTCTCACTTAAAAGTGAAATTTCCGTTTAAAGCAAAATATGGAAATTATATTAATGGGAAATTTGTAGAACCAAAATCTGGAAAGTATTTTGATAATACAACTCCAATTACAAATGAAGTAATCTGTTCAGTTCCACGTTCAAATGAGAAAGATGTAGAGTCAGCATTAGATGCAGCTCACGCAGCTTTTGTCGATTGGGGTAAAACTGATATCACTACAAGATCAAATATCTTGATGAAAATTGCTGATAGAATTGAGCAAAATCTAAATATGTTAGCAGTAGCGGAATGTTTGGACAATGGTAAACCAATAAGAGAATGCATGGCTGCAGACTTGCCGTTGGTTATTGATCATTGGCGATATTTTGCTGGTGTAATAAGAGCTGAGGAAGGGTCAGTTGCTGAAATAAGTAACTCTCAATACTCTTACAACATCCCTGAACCTTTAGGAGTAGTAGGTCAAATAATTCCATGGAATTTTCCATTACTAATGGCTACATGGAAATTAGCACCTGCTCTTGCAGCAGGAAACTGTGTTGTATTAAAACCTGCGGAACAAACACCTGCTTCTATCATGGTAATGATGGAATTAATTGGTGATTTACTTCCTCCAGGGGTTGTTAATTTAGTAAGTGGTTATGGTTTAGAAGCAGGTAAACCTTTAGCATCTTCAAAAAGAATAGCTAAAATGGCTTTCACTGGTGAAACAACTACTGGAAGATTAATAATGCAGTATGCAGCTCAAAACATTATTCCAATTACACTTGAGTTAGGTGGAAAATCACCAAACATTTTCTTTGAAGACGTTATGGCAAAAGATGACGATTTTTTAGATAAGTGTGTAGAGGGATTTGTTATGTTTAATCTTAATCAAGGAGAGGTATGTACCTGCCCAAGTAGAGCATTGGTCCAAGAGTCTATCTACGATAAATTCATGGAAAAATGCATTAAGAGAACAAAAGCTGTAATCCAAGATAATCCTTTAAAAATGGAAACTATGATCGGAGCACAAGCTTCCGTAGAGCAGATGGAAAAGATTAAATCTTATCTTGATCTAGGGAAGAAAGAAGGTGCAAAAGTTCTTACTGGCGGAGCTCAGGCTAAATTAAATAGTGGTTTAGAAAAAGGAAACTATATTCAACCAACTATTTTTGAAGCTAAAAACAACATGAGAATTTCTCAGGAAGAAATTTTTGGTCCAGTAGTATCTGTTATTAAATTTAAGGACGAAGCAGACGCATTAAAAATTGCGAATGATACTCTTTATGGTCTTGGTGCAGGCGTTTGGACAAGAAATGGAAATATAGCTTATAGAATGGGAAGAGGGATTAAAGCTGGAATAGTGTGGACAAATTGTTACCACGCATATCCTGCTCACTCACCATTTGGTGGTTATAAACAGTCTGGAGTAGGAAGAGAAACTCATAAGATGATGCTTAACCATTATAGACAGAATAAGAACTTACATGTTTCTTACGCTGAGAATAAGTTAGGCTTCTTTTAACCAATAATATATAATGGCCCATGATTCTAAATCATGGGCCGTAATAGCAAAATGAAAGTTTCAGCTACCAATTCAGCTTTGAGCCTCTTATCTAAGCTTCAAGAAAAATATGGAAAAAATTTAATGTTTCATCAGTCGGGTGGCTGTTGTGATGGGAGCGCGCCCATGTGTTTTAAAGAGGGAGAATTTCCTCTTGGGGATAATGATATAAAATTAGGTGAAATAGGAGGTGTTCCTTTTTATATGAATGGGGATCAATATGAAAAATGGAAACATACTGATTTAACAATTGATGCTGTTGCTGGTATAGGGGGCATGTTCTCCTTAGATAATGGAACCGGTCAAAGATTTTTAACAAAATCAGAAATTTGCTTAGTAGTTGATAACGAAAAGCAAAAAACTGGTTAATCTCTATTATAGACAACCTTATAAATATCTGTATTTAATAATGCATGAGCCAAATTTTGCTTACAGATGTAAGAAAAAAGTTTTTAGAATATTTTAAAAAAAACAATCATCAAATTGTCGACTCTAGTAATTTAGTCCCAAATAACGATCCAACACTAATGTTTACTAATTCAGGAATGGTCCAGTTTAAAAACGTATTTACCGGTTTGGAAAAAAGACCATACAAAACTGCTACCACGTCACAAAAATGTGTAAGAGCAGGTGGTAAACATAATGATTTAGAAAATGTTGGTTATACACCTAGACATCACACTTTTTTTGAAATGCTAGGAAATTTTTCATTCGGTGATTATTTTAAAGAGCAAGCTATTCATCATGCCTGGAATTTACTGACCAAAGATTTTGGGTTACCAAAAGAAAAATTATCAGTAACAGTATTTCATGAGGATGATGATGCATTTATTCTTTGGAAAAAAATAGCTGGTTTAAATGAGAATAAGATAATCAAAATATCAACATCTGATAATTTTTGGTCGATGGGAGATACAGGACCTTGCGGACCTTGCTCTGAAATTTTCTTTGATCATGGTGATAAATTAAAAGGAGGACCCCCTGGTAGCCCAGATGAAGATGGGGATAGATTTATAGAAATTTGGAACCTTGTATTCATGCAATACGAGCAAATATCAAAAGAAAAAAGAATTAATTTACCAAAACCATCTGTTGATACAGGTATGGGCCTCGAACGAATGACAGCAGTTCTACAAGGCACTCATGACAATTATAAAATCGATCACTTTCAAAAAATTATGGCTGCTTCATCAGATATTATAAAAAACCAAATCGACAATAACACAATAGCCAGTCATAGAGTAATTGCCGATCATCTTAGAGCTAGCAGTTTTTTAATTGCCGAAGGAATACTGCCCTCAAACGAAGGCCGAGGATATGTTTTAAGAAGAATTATGAGAAGAGGAATGAGACACGCTCATTCTTTAGGAAGCAAAGATCCTGTTTTTTTTAAACTTTTTGAAGTTCTGTTAAATGAAATGAAGAGTAGTTACCCTGAATTGATCAATGGAAAAGAATTGATAGTAGAAACTTTAAAAAATGAAGAGGAAAAATTTTCTACTTTACTTGAAAGAGGAATGAAAATACTCGATGAAAATTTAAGCAAAGTACAAAACAAAACTCTTCCCGGTTCATCAGCATTTAAATTGTATGATACTTACGGATTTCCCTTAGATCTTACTGCTGACATTTTAAGAGGAAAAAATATCAAAGTAGATCACGTTGGATTTGAGAAAGAGATGGAAAAAAGCAAAGCACTAGCAAGAGCAAACTGGAAAGGATCAGGAGATAAATCTGTTGAGGAAAGATGGTTTAAAGTTAGGGAGGAAATTAATCCTACTGAATTTCTAGGATATGAATTTGATAAAGCTGAAGGTGTAATAATTAGAATTTCAAAAAATGGCAAATTTGTTGATAAGGCTGATACAGGAGATGAAATAGAGATAATTACAAATCAAACACCATTTTATGGAGAGTCTGGTGGTCAAGTTGGTGATCAGGGTTATATTTTTAGTTCAGATAGTAAAATAAAAGTAAACGATACACAAAAAAAAATGGGAGATTTATTTGTCCATTATGGAAAAATAGAAAAAGGATCAATATCAATTGGACAACATGTTAATTTAGAAATAGATATTCAAAAAAGAAATAATTCAAAAGCCAATCACTCTGCTACACATTTATTACATGAGTCTCTAAGAAGGACCTTAGGAAAACATGTTACACAAAAAGGATCCCTTGTCTCTCCTGAAAGATTAAGATTTGATTTTAGTCATAATAAACCTATTGAAAAAGAGGAAATGAATAAAATAAATAATATAGTAAATGAAATAGTAGCAGGATCTTCTGACGTACAAACAAGAATAATGACCCCAAAAGAAGCAGTAAATATGGGTGCCCTTGCATTATTTGGAGAAAAGTATGGAGAAGAAGTAAGGGTGGTTTTTATGGGAAAAGAAAATAACGGTTTTTTTTCAACAGAATTATGTGGTGGTACTCATGTTAAAAATACTAGAGAAGTTGGAAAGTTTAAAGTTATAAGCCAATCCTCAATTGCATCAGGTGTTAGAAGAGTTGAGGCATTAAGAGACAAGCAATTAGAGGCATATGAAAAAATACAAAAAAAAGATAAGTCTCAAAAAGAAACTAATATTAAAAATGAAGTTGAGCTTGTTAAAAAAGAACTTCAAAAATTAAAAATTAATCCTGATTTTAAAGAAAATCTAGATTTATCTGAAAATTTAAAAAATTTAAATAAACAACTAAGTAAAGTAAGAATTGAAATTATTAAGAGAGATAAAAGTAAAAATATAGTTAAGGATAAAAAAATCGGAAATATATTAATAAGAGAGCAAATTTTAAAAGATTTTCCTCCAAAAGAACTTAGAAAAGTAATCGATGAAGGTAAAAAAGATATTAAATCAGGAATTGTAATTAGTGTTTCTATTTTTGAAGATAAGATTGGCTTGGCTGTTGGAGTCTCTAAAGATTTGACCTCAAAATATGACGCTGTAGTTCTAGCAAAAGCTGCTTCTGTTATTTTAGGAGGAAAAGGGGGCGGGGGCAGAAAAGATTTTGCCCAAGCAGGCGGTGTAGATAAAAGTAAAATCGAGGAAGCTTTTAAAGAAATATCTAAAAAAATTAGTTAAGCTTCTTTTTTAAATTTCTATCAATAGCCTCTAAAAATTGGTTTGTAGTTAAGTAATTACTTGATTTATCTATTAAAATTGCCAAATCTTTAGTCATTGAACCACTTTCAACTGTTTTTACACATACTTCTTCAACATTAGTTGAAAATTTAATTAACTCATCATTCCCATCAAGCTTTCCTCTATGAGCTAAACCTCTTGTCCATGCAAAAATAGAAGCTATTGGGTTAGTGGAAGTTTCTTTTCCTTGCTGGTGCATTCTATAGTGTCTTGTCACTGTCCCATGGGCTGCTTCGGACTCTACTGTCTTGCCGTCTGGTGTCATTAATACACTTGTCATGAGGCCTAAGGATCCAAATCCTTGTGCAACAGTGTCAGATTGAACGTCACCATCGTAATTCTTACATGCCCAAACATATCCACCATTCCATTTCATAGCACATGCAACCATGTCATCAATTAATCTATGTTCGTATGTAATATTTGCTTTTTTAAACTTATTAGAAAATTCTTTTTCAAAAACTTCTTGGAAAAGATCTTTAAATCTACCATCATAAGCTTTAAGGATTGTATTTTTAGTTGATAAATAAACTGGCCACTTTCTTCCTAGGCCATAATTCATACATGCCCTTGCAAAGTTTTTTATAGAATCATCCAGATTGTACATTGTAAGAGCAGTCCCAGATCCAGGAAAATCAAAAACTTTAAATTCTTTTTTATCTTTACCATCTTTGGAAGTCCATTTGACCTCTAAATTTCCCTCACCCGGTATCAGAAAATCAGTGGCTCGGTATTGATCACCGAAAGCATGTCTTCCTATGACAATCGGTTTGGTCCAACCGGGAACTAGTTTAGGAACATTTTTACAAATAATTGGTTCTCTAAAAACCGTTCCACCTAAGATATTTCTAATGGTACCGTTTGGGGATCTCCACATTTTTTTCAATTTAAATTCTTCTACACGAGCTTCGTCAGGTGTAATAGTTGCACATTTAACACCTACGCCATACTGTTTGATTGCTTTTGCCGCATCAATTGTTATTTGATCATTACTTTTATCCCGGCTTTCCATTCCTAAATCGTAATATTTGAGATTTACCTCAAGATAGGGCTTAATTAGCTTATCTTTGATGAATGACCATATAATTCTAGTCATTTCGTCGCCATCTAGCTCTACTACTGGATTTTTAACTTTTATTTTTGCCATAAAATATAGATTGATAAACTGTGATTTTTATACATATTAAGAAAAATTTAGCAAACTTAAAATTATGTTTAACACTATATTTCCAAAGATCCATAAAGAAGGCTATAAATTCTTGGCTATTTCTATCTTAATAACCTTTGTAATTTTATTCTTCTCAAAAATTTTAGGTATTATTTTTTTATTAATTACTGTTTGGGTATATTATTTTTTCAGAGATCCTGAACGTTTTTCAATAGAAGATGATAGCTACCTTGTAAGTCCAGCTGATGGTCTAATTACCGGTATTTCGGAGAGATCTGGTCCCGAAGAACTTAGATTAGAAAATACAACATATACAAGAGTAAGTGTATTCATGAACGTATTTAATTGTCATGTAAATAGACTGCCAACAACTGGTAAAATTGAGGAAATTTATTATAAGCCTGGAAAATTTTTAAATGCTTCTTTAGATAAAGCAAGTGAGGAAAATGAGAGAAATTTTTTTAAAGTTAAGACCACAAAAGACAATGAGGAGATAATAATTGTTCAAATCGCAGGATTAATCGCAAGGAGGATCGTGTGTGATGTAGAGCAAGGACAAGATTTAAAACAAGGTGATAGACTTGGAATGATAAGGTTTGGAAGTAGGGTAGATCTATATTTTAAAAACAAAAAAGTTCTAGCAAAACTTGGACAAAATGTAGTTGCAGGGGAAAGCTTGATTGCTTCAGACTAATGGATCAAAATAAAAAATTTAAATTAGTTTCCTCAAAAAAAACTAGATATCTTTTACCAAACATTCTAACCCTTGGTGGGGTTTGTCTAGGAATTAGTTCAATAAAATTTTCAATAGATGGCAATTATAATCTTGCTGTAACATTAATCTTGCTTGCAGCAATTTTAGATGCTCTTGATGGTAGGATAGCTAGATTAATAAAAGGCACTTCAGAATTTGGTAAAGAACTTGATTCATTAACAGACTTTGTAAGTTTTGGTATCGCACCTGTATTTATTTTATACTTTTGGGAATTAAATAATTATGGAAAATTAGGGTGGGCAATAGCTCTAATTTATTCTGTTTGTTGTGTATTGAGACTTGCAAGATTTAACTTAACCAAAATTAATGCACAAGAAGAATGGAAAAATAATTTTTTCGAAGGAGTGCCATCTCCAGCAGGAGGCTTAGTAATATTGATGCCTTTGATCTATGAGCTTAGTGAATTTAATTTCGCTTTTGAAATAAAAAACTTTACACCTTATTTGACAATTTTAGTGGCTTTGCTTCTTGTAAGCAAAATCCCAACTCCATCTCTAAAAAAAATTACTATTTCATCAAAGACTACTATTTTTTTACTTTTAGCGATTGGGCTAATTTTTATTTCACTATTATTTTATACTTTTGAAACATTATTAATCTTTTGTATTGCTTACCTTATTTCGATACCATTAAGTATTTTCATTTTCACAAAACAAAAATCAAAATATTTAACAAAAATATCTGATGAAGATCATGAAGATATTTTATAATGAAAAAATCTAAAAGATTAAAAAAAAGCAACACTTGGAAAATAAAACAACACAGAGACCCTTTTTTTAAAAAATCAAAAACACTAGGCTATAGATCAAGAGCTTCATTCAAATTAATTGAATTAAATGAAAAATTCAAATTTATTAAAAAAAATACATCTCTTTTGGACTTAGGATCTAGTCCTGGTGGTTGGTCACAAGTAGCTAGCAAGATGATAACTTCAGGAAAAATTTTATCTATAGACATCAAATCAATGAGACCTATTAAAAATGTAAAATTTATTAATGCTAATATTTTTGACCAGATTACTAAAAATCAAATCTTGGTTTTCTTTCCTAAAAAACTAGATGTAATAGTCTCTGATATGGCCGCAGATACCACAGGAAATAAGTCTCTAGACTCTATAAGAACCAACCAACTATGCTACGAAATTATGAATTTTTCATCTCAAATCCTAAAAACTAATGGTATTCTAGTATCCAAGTTATTCATGGGAGATGACTTTTTGCAGGTAAAAAATTTAGCAAAATCACTATTTAAATATGTCGATTTTTTTAAACCATTATCTAGCAGGAACGAGTCCAGAGAGACTTATATACATTGTAAATTTTTAAAGACTTTAAAAATTTAAAAAATTGTTTATAAATTTATATGGGTACAATTAAAGAATCTTTAACCTTTGATGATGTTCTATTGCTTCCGCGATATTCAAACGTTTTACCATCTGAAACTGACATATCCCTTAATCTAACAAAAAAGATTTCTCTTCAGGTACCGTTTTTGTCATCCGCAATGGATACTGTGACAGAGTCAAAGATGGCGATTGCTATTGCAAATGAAGGTGGTATTGGAATTATTCATAGAAACTTTACTATAAAAAATCAAACTAAAGAAGTAATTAAAGTGAAGAAAAAAAGATTACTTGTTGGAGCAGCAGTAGGAACTTCTAACGAAGACGTTGAAAGAGCTAAATCATTACTATCAAATGGATGTGACTTAATTGTTGTAGATACAGCGCACGGCCATAGTGAAAAAGTTTTAAAGATACTATCTAAATTAAAAAAAAATAGTGCTAAAGTTCCCATTTGTGTTGGAAATATTGCGACCGGAGAAGCTGCTAAAAAATTGTACGATTCAGGCGCTGATATAATTAAAGTAGGGATTGGCCCTGGCTCAATCTGTACAACGAGAATGGTAGCAGGTATCGGTGTTCCACAAATTTCAGCTATTATGGAAATCAAACAAACTCTTAAAAATAAAAAAATTAAAATTATCTCAGATGGTGGCATAAAGTTTTCAGGCGATATAGCAAAAGCAATAGCTGCAGGAGCAGACGCAATTATGATGGGTTCAATTTTTGCAGGTACAGATGAAAGTCCTGGAAAAAAATTTAAATTAAATGGAAAAATTTATAAACAATATAGAGGCATGGGGTCGATTGGAGCTATGTCTTCCGGGTCAGCGAATAGATATTTTCAAAAAAATTTTAAAGATAAGTCAAAGTTTGTTCCAGAAGGTGTAGAAGGTAGGGTTGAGTATAAAGGTGAAGTTTCTAAAATTATTTATCAATTGAAAGGTGGATTAAGATCATCAATGGGTTATATTGGTGCAAAAAATTTAGCACAAATCTCCAAAAATGCTAAATTTACAAAAATTACAAAAGCTGGGTTTTATGAAAGTATGGTGCATAGTGTAGAAATGACGGAAAAAGCAATTAATTATAAATTATGATTATAAGATTATTACTTTTATGCTTTATAACTTTGATTTTACCTGAAAAATCAATGGCTAAAACACAGTATTATGAGGACGGTCTAAAATTTTTCAAAAAACAAAAATTTGAAGAGGCAAAATTTAAATTTGAACAAGACATTGTTTATAATCCAAAAAATGAACTATCATATCTTTATCTATCGAAAATATTTAATAATTTAGAAAAAAAGGAATTAGAAGAACAAAATTTAAAAACAGTTATTTTGCTTAATCCAAAAAATGAGGAAGCAATATATCAACTTGCCAGATTAAAACTAGAATCCTCAGACTATAAAAAGAGCAAAGAATTAAATAATAGATTAACAAATTTATGCAAAAAATTTTGCGAAAAGAGTCAAAAATTAAAACTAGAAATTGAGAATTTATCAAAAAAATAAATGCAATTTCAAGAAATTAGGGAAAAAATATTAATTATTGATTTTGGTTCTCAAGTTACTAAATTAATTGCTCGGAGAGTTAGAGATCTTGGGGTTTTTTCTGAGATAATTAATCCTAATAATCTAAAAAAAATAAAAAACTTTGATAATGTAAAAGGAATAATTCTTTCAGGAGGGCCGTCAACAGTTACTAAAAGCAATTTTCAAACTATTCCCAAAAATATCTTTGAAAAAAAAATACCAATACTAGGTATATGCTACGGTTTACAGTTAATAGCAAAATTATTTGGCGGAAAGATTAAATCATCAAAAAAGAAAAGAGAATTTGGTAGGGCGTTTATTTTTAAAAAAAAACAGTCAAATTTAATGAAAAACTTTTTTTCAAAAAAAAACTCCGTTTGGATGAGCCATGAAGATGCTGTAGTTAAGTTACCTAAAAATTTTAAAGTTATAGCTTTCACTAAAAGTTCTAAATTGACTGCTATTGAAAATAGTAAAAATAAAATTTACGGAGTTCAATTTCATCCTGAAGTTACACATACTGATAATGGTAATCAAATCTTCAAAAATTTTTTATTTTTGATATGTAAAGTTAAACAAAAATGGAATATTGCCTCTCAAAAAAATAGACTTATTAAAGAAGTAAGGGAAATTGTCCAAAAAGATAAAGTTATTTGTGCTCTTTCAGGAGGTGTTGATAGCAGTGTGGTCGCGCTTTTAATAAATAAAGCAATAAAAAAAAATTTAATTTGTATTATGGTTGACACAGGATTAATGAGAAAAGATGAATTTAAATATACGTATAAAATATTTAAGAATAGATATAATCTTAATGTAAAGTTAGTCAATGCATCAAAAATATTTTATAGTAATTTAAAAAATATTTCTAATCCTGAAAAAAAAAGGAAAATAATTGGTAATTTATTCATAAAAATATTTGAAAGAGAGTCAAAAAAAATTAGAAATGTAAAATACCTTGCGCAAGGTACATTATATCCAGATATAATCGAGAGCAGATCTTCAACGGGTGGTAAATCAGTAAAGATTAAATCTCATCATAATGTAGGTGGATTACCTAAAAAGATGAATTTAAAATTGGTTGAACCACTTAAAGAATTTTTTAAAGATGAAGTAAGAATTTTAGGAAAATCATTGGGACTTTCAAATGAAATTTGCTATAGACACCCTTTTCCTGGACCAGGATTGGCAATTAGAATAGTAGGAAATATAACCTTAGAAAAAATTCAAATTCTACAAGATGCAGATTATATATTTATAAATGAACTAAACAAAAATAATTTATATAATAAAATCTGGCAAGCTTACGCAGCGCTTCTACCAATAAAAACTGTTGGTGTAATGGGTGACTCAAGGACTTATGAATATGTTTGTTTATTAAGAGCTGTTACATCTGAAGATGGTATGACAGCAGACTATTTTCATTTTACAAAAGATTTTTTAGACAATATTTCAAACAAAATTGTAAATAATGTAAAAGGTATTAATAGAGTTGTTTATGATATAAGCTCTAAGCCACCGAGCACTATAGAGCTAGAGTAAAAATTATTGTAATCATGAATAAAAAAATTAAAAAAATTCTTTTTAAAAAAAATAAAACTAAAATCGTTTGTTTAACTGCTTACTCTAAAAGTATGGCAAAAATCTTAGATAAGTTCTGCGATATAGTATTGGTAGGAGATTCAATGGCTAATGTTTTGTACGGACTAAAAAACACACACACATTATCTTTAAAAAATATAATTCAACATACTCTTAGCGTAAAGAAAGGAATAACGAAATCATTATTAGTAGTCGATATGCCCAAAGGCACATATCAAAATGTAAAAATTGCAAAAAAAAATGCTTTATTATTAAAAAATTTAACTAAATGTGATGCAGTCAAAATTGAGAGCAACAATAAAAATTTTCAAATAATTAAAGAACTTGTAAAATCTGAAATTCCAGTGATGGGTCATATTGGTTATACACCACAATTTAAAAAAAAATTTAAGATAGAAGGAGCAACAGGTGAAAAATTAAAAAAACTTAATAAAGAGGCTTTGAAGATTGAGAAAGCTGGAGCTTTCTCGGTGGTGTTAGAATGTGTAGCTCCTAATGCATCTAAGATTATTACAAAGTCTTTAAAAATACCAACAATAGGTATTGGATCATCCTCTTACTGTGACGGTCAAATACTAGTTACCGACGACATGTTAGGTTTAAGTGGTTTTTATCCAAAATTTATAAAAAAATATGTGGATCTAAATAAGATAATTACAAAAGCAGTAAAAAGATATACTAAAGATGTAAGAAATAATAAATTTCCAAAAAAAAAAAATTTTTTAAATGTCACAAGAATTAGATAATAACATTAAAACTAAAATAGGTTTGCAATCTTTTATTAAAGAAAATAGTAAAAAAATAATTTTTATTTTAGGTTCAATTATTATTTCTTTAATCATTTTCTTTTTTATTTCAGTTCAAAACGAAAAAAAAAATATTTTGATTGCAGAAAAATATATTCAAGCCGGACTTTATTTGGGATCAAACCAACTTTTAAAATCCACTGAAATTTTTGAAGAAATAGTTTTAAGTGATAATAAATTCTATTCAATTTTAGCATTTAGTACATTACTAGAAAAAAATCTAATTAAAGATGATGAAAAAATACTAAAATATTTTGAAAAATTAGAAAATTTAAGATTGCCAAAGGACCAAAAAGATCTACTTATTTTTAAAAAATCTTTATATTTACTTAAAAATTCTAAAAAAGATGAAGCGAACAAAATTCTTGAAAAAATTATAGAGTCAAATTCAAATTTTAAATCTCTTGCAGAGGAGATAATTGCTAATTAATTTTTTTCATGAGAATTATATTTATTATTTTAATAATATTTTTGAATAATTGTTCATTTGACAATAAGTCAGGGATTTGGAAAAGTGAGAGTGTAAGCTTTCAAAAAGATGATAGAATATTCAGAGATTTTAAGAAAATACAATCAACAAATAAACTATATGATAAAATTAAAAGTGTAGATTCTAACTTCATTTTTTCAATTGGTGAGTCATTTAAAACAACGAAATGGAATAACATATATTACGAAAATACAAATAACTATAAAAATTTCTCATATATTGATCAAGGAGAACAAGTTTTTAAAAGCAAAAAATTATCTAAATTTGAAATAAGTAAGAATATTTTATATTACAAAGACATAATATTTGTTAAAGACATCAAAGGAAACATAATTTTTTTCTCTTTATCAAACAGTGAAAAAATAAATAAATTTAACTTTTATAAAAAAAATTACAAAAAAATAAAAAAAAAGTTAAATTTCGTTATTGAAAATAATATTATTTATGTCTCTGATAATCTGGGATATTTATATGCTTATGATTATATTAAAAAAAATATTTTATGGGCAAAAAATTATAAAATTCCTTTTAGATCAAATTTAAAAATAAAAGGAGATATGCTTATAGCGTCTAATCAAGATAATAATTTATTTTTTTTTGATAAAACTATCGGTGATATAATTAAATCAATTCCTACTGAAGAGACAAAAATTAATAATCAGTTTATAAGCAATATTGCATTAAGCAACAAATCCACTTTTTTTTTGAATACTTATGGGTCTCTTTACTCTATCGATAATAAGAATTTAAAAATAAATTGGTTTTTAAATTTAAATCAATCTATAAATTTAAATTTAGCTAACCCTTTTGCAGGGAGCCAAATTATATTTTTTAAAGATAAATTAGCAGTTTCTTCAAATGATTTTTTTTATCTAATAAATGCATCTAATGGTTCAATTATTTATAAAAAAAATTTTTCTTCATTAATCAGACCAATAATAATATCTGATTATATTTTTTTAATTTCTAAAAACGATTTATTAATTTCATTGAATTTAAATGATGGGAAAATATTATATTCGCACGATATTAATCAACAAATCTCTGAATTTTTAAACATAACAAAAAGAAAAGTTGATTACAGGGATTTTATGATAATAAATAGCAAAATTTTTATTTTTTTAAAAAATGGCTACATTATAAAATTTAACATTAATGGTGAATTAGATAAAGTTGATAAGCTTTTAAATAATCTTAAAAGTAGACCTATAATAATTGATGGTAAAATAATTTATTTAAGCAGTAATAAAATTCTAATTGTAAATTAATTATTTGATTTTCCACTTAATAAAGATAATTGTCTCACTTTCATCCCTTGGAGATTGTCTGATGGTTTGATTGGATATTCACCAGTAAAATAATGATCACTAAATTGCGGATAGTTATTATTTCTAATTTCTCCACACATAGCTTTATAGAGACCTTGAAGGCTTAAAAACTTTAAACTTTTTGCTTTTATATAACTACACATTTCATCATTTGTTTTAGAATGAGCAAGAAGTTCCTCTTTAGTTGGCATATCTACACCATAAAAATCGGGAAATTTTATTTCTGGACAAGCTATTCTCACATGAACTTCTTTGGCACCTGCTTCGTAAAGCATTTTAACTATTTTATGACAAGTAGTTCCTCGAACTAAAGAGTCATCAATTAAAATCAGCGATTTGTTTTTTACAATTGTTTGTGTCGAACTAAGTTTTAGTTTTACTCCTAAACTTCTAATACTCTGGGTAGGTTCAATAAATGTTCTTCCAACATAATGATTTCTAATCAAACCTAACTCAAATTTTTTTTTGGATTGATCTGCATAACCCAATGCAGCTGGTACTCCGGAGTCAGGCACAGGTATAACTAAATCAGCTTTTAAGTCAGTCTCTGATGCTAATTGCGCACCAAGATTTTTTCTGTATTCATAGGCACATTTGCCATTGATTAAACTATCTGGTCTAGCAAAATAAATATACTCGAATACGCAAGGTCTTGCTTTTCTTTTTGGAAAAGGTTTAATACTTTTTAGCTCAGAATTTTCAATTATTACTATCTCGCCGTTTTCTACTTCTCTCACAAATGTTGCTCCTACAATGTCTAATGCACAAGTTTCAGATGCAAGAATAAAGGAATTTTTTAATTTACCTATTACTAAAGGTCTAATACCAAAAGGATCTCTTGCTCCAACAAGTTTTTTATTCGTCATCAAAATTATTGAGTATCCTCCTTGAATTTGAAAAAGAGTATCTATTAGTTTGTCTAAAAACTTATCTCTTTTTGATTTCGCAATTAATTGAACGATAGTTTCAGTATCGCTTGTGGTTCTAAAAATTGCTCCCTCTTTTACCAATGAATCTCTTAATATTAAGGCATTAGTCAAATTACCATTATGCGCAACACTTAATCCACCCATGTGAAGGTCTGCAAAAAATGGCTGTATATTTCTCAAGGATGTTTCACCAGTAGTTGAGTATCTATTATGACCTATAGCAAAATTGCCAGGTAGTTTTTTCAATGTTTCTAGATCAGTAAAATGATCACCAACTAAACCTTGTCTTTTCTCTGAATGATAACTTTTACCGTCAAAAGAGACGATGCCGCAACCCTCTTGGCCTCTGTGTTGCAGAGCATGTAATCCTAAAGCTACTAAAGTAGCAGCATCCTCGTGATTAGATACACCAAAGATACCACATTCCTCTCTTAATTTATCATTATTAAATTTTTTCAATTTTCTCTTTTGTATTAATGAAATCTTCATTTGAGGGAAATTCCTCAATTAAAATTTCACTACCTTTATTAATTATGTTAAACGAAAAAGCATCTTCAGCTGATATACCCCAATTTTTATAAGGATAAAACCAATTAAATATTGAAAATATACACACGCATACTATGTATCCTTTAAAAATTCCAAAAATTAAGCCAAAAATTTTGTCAATCGAACCAACTCCCGTCCAAGTAACAGTTCTTGCTAAAATCTTTCCAATAACAATAGTTAAAAACAAAGTAAAAATAAAAATTAAAACTCCTAACCCGATGTTATTAATGAACTCTGATTCTATATAGTCACTTACAGAGGGTTGCAGTCTCGGAACCATCACTATTGTTACTATAGTAGATAGAACCCACTTCATAAAGGAGATCAAACTTAAAGAAAAACCTTTTACAAAACACTGTAAAATACTATAGGCAAAAATTAATCCAACAAAAAAATCAAATATATTAATTGCATTAAAAAAATTACTTATCATTAAGTTTTTGTGGCTTATCAGTAAAGGGCTTATATATTAAAAGCAATTTAGGAAGCAGAGTTAGCACCGATATCATTGCAAGTAACATAGCAATTCCTGTAAAAACTCCAAAATATATTGTAGGAATAAAATTTGATAAAACAAGAATAGAGAAACCAAAAACTATCGTAATCGAAGTATTTAAAATTGCAATACCTACAGTTCTGTGGCACTTATCTAATGTTTTGTCATAATTATTTATATTTTTAAATTCTTCTTTAAATCTATAGATATAATGAATGCTATTATCTACTGCTATTCCAATTGTGATAGCAGCTATTGTAATTGTCATCATATCTAAAGGAATATTCATTAAACCAATTATTCCCAAGATAAAAAAAGCTGCAATAAAATTAGGTACAACTCCAATTAAAGCTATAGTTAAATTTCTAAACAATATAAAGAACATCGTAAAAATACCTAACATAACTATACCTAATGTAAGTATTTGTGATTTGAAAAGACTTTGTAACAAATTATTGAACAAAATTAAAACACCAGCTAATTTATATTCATCTTTCTCTAAACCTAATTTAGACTGAAGTTCATTATTAATTTTAATTATTAAGTCATTTCTCCTTAAATTTTCTAAAGAATCCTTAATTCTGACTGCTATTCTAGCTTCATCTTTTTCAACAGATATATATGGTGTTACTATCTCTTTTTTTATTTCAACTGGAATTTTACTATATAAAACAGCTATTTCTAAACTTTGTAACTCTTTATTATTAAGATCCTCCGCTACTCTTAAAATTGAGCCAAAAGACAAAACTTTTCCTATTTCTGGCAAAGAATCTAAATAATCGTGAACCTTAAGAATTTTATCCATTTTGTCTCTAGTAAACCAATATTTTGATTTATCCTCGTTTTTTTCATTATCCTCGTCCCACTCAGAAAATTCATCATCTGAATTTTTAGTTAATTTGGATGGAAACTTCAAAATGATATTAAGTGGAGTAGTTCCTCCAAGTTGTTCGTCAATTTTTTTCATACCTTTATAAATCTCTGTCTCTTTATCAAAATAATTGATAAAACTATTTTCTACTTCAAGTTTTGTAATTCCATAAACACTTGAAATTATAACTATAAAAGTTGTGGTAAAAATAAAAAAACCATTACTCTTAGCTATAGTGCCCATAAAGGCAGTTAAAAAAGATTTCTCTGTATCTTTAATATTTATCTCATTTTCGTTTGCAAAAGTATTTAATAGCGAAGGTAAAAGAAGAAAAGTAACAAGTAAGGAAATTATTAAACCTAGTGTCATCATCCAACCAAAATCTATGATAGGTTTAATATCACTAAATATTAATGATAAAAAAGCACAAACGGTTGTCAGAACGGTGTAAAGAATTGGTAGAATCATTTTTTTACTCGCTTCAAAAACAGCTTCAGATTTTGATAATTCTGGAAACTCTTTTTTTAATTGAAGAAACCTAACAGTAACGTGAATATTCATTGCCATGTTGAGAATAAGCATTAAAGCAATAAAATTTGAAGAAATTACTGTTACTTTCCAACCTATAAATCCTAATAATCCAATCATAATAATCACTGATGTTGCACAACCTAATAATGGAATTATTACCCACTTAATATTTCTAAAAATCAGCCAAAGTGTTAGAATAATGAAGATAAATACTCCTAAACCAAACACTATTATATCTTTTTTTATAAAACCCATCATATCATCAGCAATCATAGGGATACCTCCAAGATGAATTTTTGCATTCTCTCCGTACTTATTTATTATATCTCTCATCTCAGAAATATTTTGATGATTTCTTAAATTGTAAAGGTTTTTATAATTTTCATACTCTATTAAAAATTCTTTATAACTAATTTTTTCATCACTTGTTAAACCTTTATCCCTCGACTGCTCAAAGTATTTATCTTTAATTTTTACATACTCAGCCATTCTTTCATCTCTTTTTAAATAAACCACGATACCCGAAGTTTTTCCATCTTCACTAATTACGTAGTCTTTATAAATCGGGCTATTGATAATCTCTTCAAAACCTCTCTTTCTATCTATCTCAGGGTAAGCAAGTGTTTTATAATTTTTAAGTCTTTCCATTAATCCTTCATCTGTACTTTTTAACAAAGGTACATCAATCACAGTTATAACGCTTTCTACCCAGGTTAATTTTTCTATTTTTGATTTAAATAATTGTAAATTTAAAATTGTTTCTTTTTCTGTAAAGCTTGAAACCGGAGCATATGTGAGCACTAAAAATTCTTTTGAACCGTATCTTTCATTTATTTCTCTTAGATATTTTAAATCTTTATCACCTTCAAGAAGCAAAGCATCAGAAGAGGCGTCTAGACTAAAATTTTTCGCTTGAAAAAAAGAATAAATTATTATGATTGACAAAATTCCAATGGTAACTTTTGAAAAATCTATTACTAATTTTTTATAAATATAAGCAAACATTAAGATATTTCAGATATAACTTAATTTTATGATAACTAAAGAACAAATTGGGTCTAATTTTTGCTTAAATCTTTGAATTTCGTATAAATTCCCTCAAACTCAACTTTAATTACACCCGTAGGGCCGTGCCTCTGTTTACCAATTATTATATCTGCTAATCCATTAACATCATTCATTTTAGATTGCCATTCAGCATGCTCTATAGATCCCAATTTTGGTTGTTTTCGCTCTAAGTAGTAAGCCTCTCTATACACAAACATTACAACGTCTGCGTCTTGTTCTATTGATCCTGACTCTCTTAAGTCAGCTAATTGTGGCTGTTTATCATCTCTTTGCTCAACTGCCCTTGAAAGCTGAGACAATGCTAGAACTGGCACAGACAATTCTTTAGCTAAAGCTTTTAGACCCTGTGTGATTTCAGATATTTCTTGAACTCTACCTTCATTTTTACTTATATTCGACCGCATAAGTTGAATATAATCAACTACAATTAAACTTAATCCAAATAATCTTTTTATTCTTCTTGCTCTATTACTTAAAGATGCAATAGTTATTGCAGGAGTTTCATCTATATATAAAGGCAAATTATAAATATTTCTTGAAGTTTCAATATACCTGTTAATTTCTTCTTCTGTTACTTTTCCTCTTCTTATATCATCTGATTTTATTTTAGCTTGTTCTGACAGTATTCTTGTAGAAAGTTGTTCAGAGGACATTTCTAATGAGAAAAAGGCAACAGAAGATTTTTCCTGTCTTTTCAAAATATTTTGAGACGCATTATAAGCTATGTTAGTAGCTAAAGCGGTTTTACCCATTGATGGTCTACCAGCTATAATAATCAGGTCAGATTTATGTAGACCCCCTAATTTTTCGTCAAGGTCAGTTAAACCAGTGGGAACACCTACAATACCTTGATCATTTTTCATTGCTAAAGTCGCCATCTCGATTGTTTGATCTAATGCTTTATTAAATTTTAAAAATGATTGAGAAAAGCTTCCTCTTTCTGCTAAATCAAATAAAGATTTTTCAGTTGACTCAATTATATTTTCTGCATCTTGATCATGTTCATTTGCATGAAGTGTATCAGTGTTCAACTTATCTGAAATAAGTATTAATTCTCTTCTTAAATACATTTCATGAACGATTTTTGCATAGTCAACCGCTTGCTTTGTAGAGCATGAAAATCTTGTAAGTTTTACAAGATATTCCGTTCCTCC
Organism: uncultured Pelagibacteraceae bacterium; assembly: GCA_902617025.1. GTDB lineage: Bacteria > Pseudomonadota > Alphaproteobacteria > Pelagibacterales > Pelagibacteraceae > Pelagilacustribacter. The sequence continues at coordinate 25,279 of CACMVB010000003.1, forward strand.
TACTTCATCCAACATATTATCTTTTTCAAAAAAATTTTTTAAAGTAATAGGATTTGCAATCATTCCTTTATTATTCAAATTTTCAATCACCTCGTATATTTTTATGTGTGCAGGGTCATAAAAGATTGATGGATTTATAATTGAAGCGATTTCGTCAATTATATCGTTATTAACTAAAACTGACCCAATAAGCGATTGTTCTGCCTCGATGTTTGATGGTTGCTTATTATTTTTATTATTTTCTAAAGTTTGAATTTTTTCCACAATTGATAATAGGATAATAGAAACTTAGATAAAGAAAAAAGTTACACACTTTTTTTTTTGATCTGTGGAAAAGTTATTTGGTCTCTATTTTTGCTATTTTGACAGAAATATTTGCTTTAACATCTGCGTGTAAACTAACCTCAACTTTGAAATTACCAATTTTATCTAAATTATCTTTTAAAATTATTTGAGATGGACTTACTTCAGCTTTAGACTGTTCCATAATTAAGTTAGTAATTTCCTTAGGTTTTATTGATCCATATAATTCACCATTTTCTTTGCTTTCTCTTTTAAATATAAACGTTTTGTTATTTATTAATTTTGAAACTTGGATAAATTTATTCTTTTGTTCAATATTTTTCTTATTTAATTCACTTTTTCTTTTGTTTACTAATTCTAAGTTTTCTTTATTAAACCTTAAAGCTTTACCTTGTCTCAAAAGATAATTTCTTCCATATCCATCTTTTACTTTAACTTTATCTCCAATGCCTCCAAGGTTTATTATATTTTCAAGTAAAATTACTTCCATATTAAATTAATCCTAAAATTTTAGCTTTTTTAATTTCTCTATTCAATTTTTTTTGTTTGCTGAAAGATACAGAGGTAATTTTTGAAGATATGATTTTCCCGTTATCAGAAATATATTTTTTTAGAAGGCTTATATTTTTGTAGTCTATAACTGGTGCATTTTTTATTGATAAAGGACATTTTTTTGAAAATTTACCATCGCTTTTTTGAAAAAGACTTAGTTTACTCAGGGAATTATTATTTCCTCTTTTTTGAAATTTTTTATTTCTTTTTTTCATTTAGTATTTTCCTTTTTAAAAAATTCATTTTTTGTATCAAGTTTTTTATATTTTACAGTAAGATATCTAATTATCGTAGAGTCAACTTTTATAGTTTTTTCTATTTTATCCAATGTGTTTTTAACTCCTTCAAACTTGTAATGTATATAAAAACCTTTCTTATAATTTTTAATTTTATTTGCTAAATTTAATAATCCCCACTCTTCAATTTTAATTACTTTTCCTGAGGATCCATTAATTAAGTTATTATATTTTTCTTTTAAAGATTTTAATTCCTTTTCTGCCAAATCCTGTTTGGCTACTATTGTATTTTCGTAAAAAGCCATATTTTCTTATGTTAATTTAGTCTAATTAGTTATTTTTTAAAGCTGGTTTATACTATAATGATGAATTATAGCAATACTAATTATTTAAATAATATCTAATAAAATAATGAATGCTTTAATATTTCCTGGACAAGGTTCTCAAATAGTTGGAATGGGATCTGAATTTTATAACAAATATAATTTAGTAAAAGAAATTTTTAAAGTGGCCGATGAAAAACTTCAATTTCCTCTATCTAAAATTATTTTAGAGGGGCCCGAAAGTGAATTACAGTTAACACAAAATACTCAACCAGCAATTTTAACTGTAAGTTATGCAATTTTTAAAGTTTTGAAAGATGAATTTAATTTTAATTTTGATCAATTTAAATATTTCGCAGGCCACTCTTTAGGTGAATATTCAGCATTAGTGTGTGCACAAGCTTTAGAATTTAGTGATGCTATTTATTTGCTTAGCGAAAGAGGAAAAGAAATGCAAAATGCAGTTCCAGTTGGAGAAGGATCTATGATTGCTGTTCTAGGCACAAGCATAGATGAAATAAATGATTTGATGAAAACAGATATAAAAGAAAATGAAGTTTGTGAAATAGCTAACGACAATGCAATAGGCCAAGTTATAATTAGTGGAAATAAAAAAAGCGTTAGTTCATTCCAAAAAAAACTCAAAGAAAAAAAGATCAAAACCATTCCTCTGAAAGTAAGCGCTCCTTTTCATTGTTCTTTAATGAAACCGGCCTCTGAAAAAATGAAAGAAAAAATAAATGATACTAAATTTACAAAACTTAAGTTTAACATTGTAAATAACGTAACAGCACGAGAGGAATCAAATTTAGAAAATATAAAAAAATTGCTCATTGATCAAATTTTTTCAACTGTTAAATGGCGAGAAAGTATTATTTATATGTCTGATAAAGGAGTAAAAAATTTTATTGAATTAGGGCCAGGAAAAGCACTGAGCGGAATGGTGAAAAGAACATTAAAAAATGTAAATACCTTTTCAATTAATACAATAACTGATATTAAAAATTTAAAAGATGAATTTAAAGAATAAAAAAATACTCATTACTGGAGCAACAGGTGGCATAGGCAACTGTTTAGTTGATAAATTCAATAGTTTTGATTGTCAAATTTTAGCTACAGGCACTAATCAATCTAAACTTCAAAAATTGAAAGAAAAATTTCCTAATGTTCATACACAAAGTTTTAAACTTAACGAACACGAGAATATTGAAAAATTTATTGAAGAGGCTAATAAAACATTAAATGGACTAGACGTTCTTATTAACAACGCAGGGATAACTTTAGATAATTTATCAATTAGATTGTCCGAAGAAAATTGGAAAAAAGTTTTAGATATAAACTTAACTGCAACTTTTTTAATGTGTAAATATGCTATTAAAAAAATGTTAAAAAACAAAAAAGGAAAAATAATAAATATTACATCAATTGTCGGACATACAGGAAATTTAGGACAAGCAAATTATTCTGCATCAAAAGCAGGTATTGTAGCTTTCTCTAAAAGTTTAGCTATAGAGTATGCAAAAAAAAATATAAATATAAATTGCGTATCTCCTGGTTTTATTAAAACTGAAATGACTGATAACATCAAAGAAGATTTCAAAAATAATCTGATAAGTAAAATACCATCTGGAAACCTTGGGACTGGTGAGGATGTTTCTAATTGCGTAGCTTTTTTAGCTTCAGATATGGCAAACTACATTAATGGAGAAACCATACATGTTAATGGCGGAATGTATATGGCTTGACAATTCTGATTAATAATCTATTAAGAAATTAAACACGAAAGGAATTCATGTCAGACGATATAAAAGGAAAGGTTAAGAAAATAGTTGCTGATCACTTGGGGATCGAAGAAGAAAAAGTCACAGAAGAGGCAAGCTTCATAGATGATTTAGGCGCAGACAGTCTAGATACAGTTGAACTGGTTATGGCATTCGAGGAGGAGTTTGGATCTGAAATTTCTGATAGTGAGGCTGAAAAAATTTTGACTGTCGGGGATGCAGTGAAATTCATTGAAAGTAAATCAGGTTAATATTTTTAATATTTAAATGTTTCATGGTGGAGAAAATATCATGGTTATATTATCTTCTCCATCAGGAGTAGGAAAAACTACGTTAACAAAAAAAATCCAACAAAAATATCCTAATTTTAAAATCTCAGTTTCTCATACAACAAGATCTCCAAGATCTAACGAAGTTGACGGAGTAGATTATCACTTTGTATCAAAAGACAATTTCAAAAAATTAATTAAAGAAAACAAGTTTTATGAATATGCTAAGATTTTTGAAAATTATTACGGCACTTTAAAACAGAGTGTTGATAGTACAATTAAGAGCAATGATATAATATTTGATATTGACTGGCAGGGTACCAAAAAATTATCAAAATTTAAAAATTTAAATTTGATTAAAATCTATCTTATTACAGAAAATAAAGAAGAATTAAAAAATAGATTGGTAAAAAGAGATCAAAATACACAAATTGAAGTAGAGAAAAGGTACAGATCATTCGACGAAGATGTAAAACACTGGAAAGATTACGATTATATAGTAATAAACAAAAATCTAGATATATGTTTCAAGCAAATAGAAAGCATAATAAACTTAATTAAAAAAAAATTAGTTATCTCTTCTCGTATAGCTCTGTAATTTTATAATAATAATCTGGTTTCAAGTCTGAAGGTCGTAAATTTAAATTTAAGTGTTCAATTTTATTTATTTCATCAATGTGTAATAATTTTTTGAGATTTTTATTAATCATTTTTCTTTTATTTGAAAAAAGTATATTCGTAACTTTTTCAAGATTATTCAAGTTTTTGATTTTAAACATTTCATTTTTTTTAGGTTGAAAATGAATAACTTGAGAGATTACCTTTGGTCTAGGAAAAAAACAATTTCTAGAAACTTGAAAATCTTTAATAAGATTTAGCCTATAATTAGTTAAAATAGAAAGTCTTCCGTAATTTGATGATGGATACTTTGATAATATTTTTTCACCAAGCTCTTTTTGAAACATAAAAATTAAGTCTGAAAATTTTGGAGGCCATTTTCTAAATTTTATAATTTTTACTAATATTTGAGAAGATATATTATAAGGAAGATTACCTACAATAATTGAATTTTTACGTTCAATTTTTTCTATATTAAATTTTAAAATATCAGCGTTATAAATTTTAATAAATTTTTTAGTAAAATATTTTTGTTTTAATAATTTTACCAAATGAAAATCTTTTTCGATTAAAATCAATTTTTTTGGTTTGTTCTTTATTATTTCATCAGTCAATGAACCATTTCCTGGTCCTATTTCAATTACATTTCTATTTTTGAAATTAGCACATTTTATAATTTTTTTTTTAATATTATTATCAATAAGAAAATTTTGACCTAAAGATTTTTTAGCGAATTTCATTTTTTTAAATTTTTAAAAAAATTCAAACATTTAATTAAACTCGTTGGATCAGCCATATTTTTTTTGATTAATTTATAAGCAGTTCCATGATCGGGAGATAATCTGATATATTTTAACCCTAGAGTAATATTTATTGCATCAAATTTAAAAAGACTTTTAAATGGTGACAAAACCTGATCATGATACATACCTATTAATACATCATAATTTTTGTAATCTTTAATAAATATATTATCTGAAACAAGGGGACCCGTTATATTTGCACCAAGAGCTTTACACTTTTTAATAGCTGGAATAATAATTCTCATCTCTTCAGAATTTTTTCTATATTCTGCATTATGTGGATTTAATCCAAGGACACCAATTGAAGGTTTTTTACCTAAATTTTTTTTAAACCAATGATTAATAGTTTTTACCTTGTTTACAATAAGGTGCTTATTTAGTTTTTTTGATACTTCTCGGACGTCAATATGAGTAGTAATAGGACAAACTGATAGAAATTTATTCTTTATCAGCATTACTTCGGAGTTGTTCTTAATCTTACATTTAGCAGCTAAATATTCCGTAACTCCTATTTTTTTTCTTCCTAATAAATTTTTATCGATTGCGCAATTTATTATACCTATAACATCGTTTTTTAAAGCTAATTTATGAGCTGTATTGAGAGATTTTTTTATAAAATGAGAGGCTGAACTTTTATCTACTTTAAAAGGATTTTTAAAATTTAAGTTAATATTTAAAATTTTAAGAGAATCTTCTCCTTTGTTTTGATTTATATCTTTTACTAAAGAAATTTTTGTAGGTAATTTCAAAAGTTTGATTTGTTTTGAAATTAAATCATAATTTGATATCAAGATTATTCTTTTTCTCAATGAAATATTTAATTTTCTCCATGTTTTGATTAATATCTCAGAGTTAATACTATTTGGATCACCTCCTACTATTAGAATTTTATTTTTCATCTGTATTCAATTAAAATTGAGTTTTTGAGCTTTGAAATGTGACTTTGAGAATAAAGATTAAATAACTCATTTTTTCTTTGATTTAATAAATTTTTCCTCAATTCAGATACATTAAGTTTGTTTGTTTCAGATGCTCTTCTATCATTAATTTTGAGAAACAATATGCTATTTTGTTTTTTTATAGGTTCACTAATTTCCCCTGGTTGCATTTTATAAATTACATCATAAATTTGATTTGATAGCGTTTTAACGTTCAGCCATCCTAAATTTCCTTTTTGCGATGCACTTGGAGAAATGCTGTATTTTAAAGCAGCGTTTTCGAAACCTATTTCTTTAATGTCATTTTGAATCTCAATAATACTAGTTTTATCAGATTTCTGGTTAACCATTATCTCAATTTCTGAAATATTAACCTCCTCTATTTTTTTATTATTTTTAATAATTTCCTCAAGTTCATCATTTACAGAGTCTTCATTAAAAGAAATTTTTTTTGAATAAATTTCGTAAATTAATTTTTTCCATTTTAATTCTGTTTTTACTTCATCTAAAAATAGATCATAACTTAATTTATTTTTAATAAAATTTTCTTGAAAACCTAATATATCATTATTAGATATTCTATTAAGATAATTTGTTAATTGAATTTGATCCAGATTCAAATTATATTTTAATAATTCAATTTTTTTTATTTTTAGCTGAACTATAGAGTCCAATGATCTTTTTTTTAATTTGTTAATATTGTATTGATTAATTTCTTGATTTGTTAAATATAATGTTCTTAAAATTTTATCTTTAACTTCATAATTAGTAATAATTTCATTTTCTACCTTTAATAAAATCTTATTGCTTGTTTTAGCTATTAAGATATTTTCATTAACTAAAAAAATTATAATAAAAAAAATTTTATATAAAAAAATTTTCATCTGTTAAATGATGGAGAGTTAATATTACCAAAAGGGGTTAGAGTAATTTTAAACATCAAAGAATTTTCTGGTTCTAATTCTGAGTCATTATAAAATTCCCTTCTATAAACTAACCCAGCCCTTAAACAGTCATTAATATATTCATAGCTCAAATTGTAAAATTCTGCTGAGTTACTTATTAAATTCCTTTTAGTTTCAAAGGAAAATAGTCCTTTTTCATTTTGCGCTATATTAAATTTAGATTTAAAATATTTTTGATTACCAATGTGATTATTTTCCTCTAGATAAGTGAAATCAATATCTAAATAATCTAATGAAATTTTAGTTCCTAATTCATTGTAATTAAAGTCACTAAAATTTTGATCTAGAGCGAATTTATAATTTAAGTTTAATCTATCATTTATGTCAAAGTTAGCAGAACCTACTAAATCCGATAGTTTTTCGTCTAAACTTGTTTCTGAGGACATTTTTTTATTTTCCTTTTCATTGATAATTTGAGCTAAGGAGAAATCGAAATTTTTGTCGTTTTTGTTAATTTTATAATCAAAACCTACAGTAGCGCTCAAGCCTTTTTCAAAATTATTCATATTATCAATTCTTTCTATTTCAAAAGCTTTTGTAGGGTTCAATCTAGAACCACTATTCTCCTTTCTCATTTCACCAGGTGAATATCTCAAAAGCATTTTTGGAGTAAATAAATGTAAAATATCATTATTCTTTTTTTGTAAATTAATTTCTGACAGATAACCTAAAGCACCATGGAGCTCATTTGTTGGATCTTTTTTATATAAATTTTCATTAGTCACTTCATAATTAATATTTTTAAAATGACCTATTAATTTGCTTTTTATACCGTTTTTAAAATTAAGGCTATTTGAGGTCCAATTAAAATCATTTATTAAAAAGTTAGTGATCTTATTAGTGTCATAATTGTTAATTTTAAAATTTGTTTGTAAATCTAAATTTCCAAATTTATTACTACTAAATAAACTTTTATCAAAAGTGATCTCAGGAAGTATAAATTCATATTTATCGTTATAATTGTCTTTTAATGTTTCATAAACACTTGCATTAAAACCAAAAAAAATATCATCATCCTCGTGTGTAAAATTTAAAGAATTTTCAAGAGTATCATTATTATAATCAACTAAATTAGATTTTATTTTATATAATTTTAAATATTTATCATTAGAAACGTCTTGTAGAGTAAGATTTAGTGTATTTTTCGAATTTTGTTTAAAACTAAAGTTTTTTACATACTTTGCAAAAAAATGTGATTTTTCCCCCGTTTTTTTTGTTGCAGAATTTTTTTTGTAACCTTGAGTGTAACCAAAATTTGTCAATAAACTAGAATCTTTAAATGCTTGATGATAATCTCCAATAAATAAAGGATGCTCTTTAGAAAAAATTCTAGTTGATAATGTAAAGTTTTTGTCATTACTTATATCAAAGAAGTAGGGAATTGAAATTCCAGATCCTAAGTTCTTTGTGTTTGTAAGTAAGGGAGGAAGAAAACCACTTCTTCGCTCAACAGAGGGATCTGGATGAGATAATTTTGGAATATATAGAATAGGAATATTGTAAACTTTTACAACAGCATTATCGTAATAAATTGTTTTTTTCTTATTTGAATGACGTATTTCAGATGCTCGTATTTCCCAAGGAGGACATTTATCCTTTTCTCTATAGTCACATAATGTAAAAACACCTTTTTTGAACGAGCTATCATCTTTATTCAAATGCAAAGTATTGGCAAATATTCTAGGTTTATTTTCTTTTTTATATTTAAAGTCTTCATTATCAAGAAAAGCTTTTATATCAGTTCCTAAAATTTCCTTTTTTTTTGTATCAATATATATTTGAGAAAAATTATAGGTATTTTGTTTATTATCCTCAATCCTAATTTTTCCTATTGATTTGAAAATATCTTTTTTTATGAGATATTCAAAGTTATCTAAAAAAATTAAATTTTTATCTTTATCAATTATTTTTGTTTCATTTTCTGACTTAATAAAATTTTTTTCTTTATTTAATATAATATCTTCACTTTCTATTATATAATTTTCTGAAGTGATTATTTTTGTTGGACCTTTACTAATAAAAATTTTTTTAACTTCATCATATTCAGCGTATTCTGTTTTGATTGTATTTTTTTTTATATCAGTGGATTTTATATTTTTTTTAAGAATTAAAAATCTTTTTTCTTTATTATATTCAACATAATCACTTTCAATCTTAATACCATCATCAGTTTCTACTATCACGTCATTTTCAAAAATTGAAATTTTTTTATTTTTATCTAAGGTAATATTTTTAGCTTTAATTTTTAAGTTTTCTGCAAAAACATTTGTGCAAATGAAAGAAAAGAAAAAAATAAAAAAAAATTTATTTTTCATTTATTTGTAAAACTCCTATAAAAGTAAATAGACTTAATGCAATCACTGGTGCCCAAACAGCTAAAATTAGAGGTATTCTATTGGTCTGTCCTAAAGCTAAGGATAAGTCTTTAAAATAAAATACTAAAACAGTGATAATTAACCCTAATATTATAAACTTAAAGTTATCGGACCTTTTTAAAGTATTCATGGTGAGTATTGCCGCTATCGCGGTCATCATGAGCAAGAAAAACGGCAGAGATAACATCGTGTGTAAACTTTGGTTTAAGAAAGACTTATTATATCCACTTTTTATTAAAGTTTTATAATTTGTTAAAAGATCTAAAAAAGACATAGTATCAAAGTTTTTAAAAAGGCTGTTTATCTTTTCAAAATTATAAATAGAACTAATTTTATAATTATCTACTTTACGATCTTTTAATATACCACCTGTGTTTTTTAGAATAGTAACATCCTTTAGCTCCCATATATTTTCTTTAATATTTACTTTTTTTGAAACTATTTTTTCATATAAATTATACTCTTCGTCTAAGTGAAAAATAGTGACATCAATAAGACTCATTCCCTCAGGTTTTTTGGCAGATATTATTCTTTCTCCTTTATTTAAACTTTCCTTTATCCATAATCCGTTTTTATTGAACGTTACCAAGTGATCAATATCTCTTGAATATTTTGATTTTGTTTTTTCATAATATTTTACCATCGAGGAAGTAAAAGGATTTACAAATATAAGCACAAACCAACCTAACAAAAATGAAATTACTGCTAATATTGAAAATATCCTAATATTTGAATATCCATAAACTTTTAAAGTTAATAAGTCTTTATTATTACGAATACTCATCATAAACCACATGCTAGAAATAAAAATAATAAACGGAAGCAAAGTAATCAAAAGACTTGGAATAAAAATACTTGTTAAAATTAAAGGCATTAAAATACTCACTTCGATATTCTTAAAAAATTCTATTTCTTCAAAAAGATTAAGAATAATTCCAAAACAATAAGCGATAAGAATAGTTACGAAGAAACATTTTAAAAAGTTTTTTAAAATATAATTTAATATGATCTTATTCATTAAATTTTAGATTCCCTAGAAAAATTGAATTTTAAAAAAAAATAAAAAAATAATGCTAAGATCACGGGAGCAATTAAATAAAAAACTTTTACGATAGAGTTTATACCAGTGTATCTCAGAGCTAACTCTGTAAAAACAACTAACAAAAAACTATAAAAAAATATTGAAAATTTCTGAAAATATTTCCTATTAGATTTTATTAATAACATAGAGCAAATTAAAGAAACTACTGGTATGTAAAAAGGAAGAATCATTCGTCTATTTAAAGCCGGTATCACTTCCTCAGTAAAACTTTTATCACATAATTCTTCTCCCACTCTTGAAGGTAAAATACATTTCATTAATTTAATAGTCGAGGTTTCTTGAATTTTTGGTTTTTTTATTGTAGTTGTTGATAGACCTCCTAAATCTATATTCAATTGATCGAATTTAATAATTTCATTTTCATTACTATTTTTTTTTGTTGAAATTATTTGCCCATTTATGAGAAATAATTTCCTTTCATCTACTTTTCCCATTTCAGCCACTATGGTTGTACTCGAAGTTTTTGAAATATTTGATGATAGATTTTTTAAATTATTACCATCATCATGTAAAAAAATATGTTTAATCTCGTCGTTAATCTTTTTCTCGACAATAAAAGTAAATCCTTTAAAAGAGTCACTAAATTGTTGGCTTCGTATTGTAGGTAAAAAAGAATTTAGATTGTCATCACTTAAAGATAGTCTAGATTTATTCAAAGCAAGAGGGGTTAAAAAAGCAGAAAATAAAATATATAATAATAATGTAATAATTGATGTTATAAAAAAAAGATTTACAACATGAATTTTTTTTACACCGGATGTCCATAAAATCACAAATTCACCATCTTGCTTATGTTTATGAATAAAAATTGTGAGCGCTAGCAAGAATGCAAGGGGGATAAATTTTGGCAATATACCGAATAAATTTAAAATTGAGTATTTAAAATAAATTACAACAGGATATCCATTTTCAACAATAAGGTCTAAAAAGCTTACTGCCCTTACCGTTAAAGCAATAACAGCTAAACCAAACAAAATAAGTAGAAATGTTTTAAGTATTTCTCTAAGAAAATTATAATAAATTTTATTTTGAAGCATGCTTATATAATGTATATAAATAATGCATCCATAAAATAAATTCAACTTAAGAGTGAACAATGATAATTTTTTCGTTGAAATGTAGTATATATGCACTTATATACCAGTGACCCAAATAGAACAAATTATAAATTATGTCATTAAAAATTAATTACTCAAAAAAAACAGAAGCAAACGTATCTAAAAATATAGTTTTTTTTGTAGATGAAAAATTTAGCACTAATAGAGTTGGAAAAAATTTATCATCAAAAGAAATTTATTTCATTAATGATTTGCTCAAGAGCGCTGATTTGAAAAAAAAAATTCTCACTTTTGGAATGAGTTCAAATAAAAATATAATTTTAATTTCATCTAAAAAAGATTATAAAATTTCAGATATCGAAAACTTGGGAGCTGAATTTTATGGAATAATTAACCACGGTAAAAATTCTGAATATGATATAATCTCTGAAAGTGTATTAATAAAAAAAGAAACTTTTTTAGGCCACTTTCTTCATGGGCTTAAACTTAAGTCATACCAATTTAATAAATATAAATCCAAAAAAGAAAATAGATCGTTTATTATAAATGTTTTAGGTACAAAAAATATTCCATCGAAACAAAATCAAATAAAATTTAAAGCAATAGAGGAGGGTACATTCTACGCGAGAGACTTAGTATCTGAGCCAGGAAATGTTCTTCATCCAGACGAATATGCAAAAAGATTAAGTTTATTAAGAAAAGATGGTTTAAAAGTTAATATTTATGACGAAAAAAAATTGAAAAAGTTAGGTATGAACGCGTTGGTTGGAGTAGGTCAAGGAAGTGTAAGAGGATCATACTTAGTAACACTTGAATGGAATGGAGACAAAAAAAAATCAAAGCCCTTAGCTTTTGTAGGAAAAGGAGTTTGTTTCGATACTGGAGGTTATTCTTTAAAACCGGCAAAATTTATGGAGGACATGACTTATGATATGGCAGGTTCAGCAACTGTAGCAGGTTTGATGAAGAATTTAGCGATTAGAAAAGCTAAAATAAATGCTGTAGGAGTAGTTGGTCTCGTAGAAAATATGGTAAGCGGAAATGCCCAAAGACCAGGAGATATAGTAAAATCTTACAGTGGTAAAACTATAGAAATTTTAAATACTGATGCCGAAGGCAGACTAGTCCTTGCAGATGCAATAACTTTTACTGAAAAAAAATATAAACCAAAATTTATTGTTGATTTAGCTACTTTAACAGGAGCTATTATTGTTTGTTTAGGCTCAGAGTATGCTGGTCTTTTTTCTAATAATGATAAACTATCTAAAGAAATCTTTGACGCTGGAGAAAAAGTTGAGGAAAAAGTTTGGAGAATGCCACTTCATAAAAATTATGATAAACTTATTAATTCTAAAAATGCTGATATGCAAAATATCAATTATGTGGGTGGAGCAGGATCTACAACTGCAGCACAATTTTTACAAAGATTTATATTAAATAAAACACCGTGGGCACATTTGGATATTGCAGGAATGGCTTTTTCAAAATACGGTGGGGCACTTAATTCCGGAGGTGCCACTGGATATGGAGTAAGATTGTTGAATCAGTTAGTAGAGGAAAATTATGAATGAAAGCATTGAGCAAACATTATCAATAATAAAACCCGATGCTGTAGAAAGAAATTTGACCGAAGAAATTAAATCAATTTTTAAAAAAAACAATCTAATCGTGAAAGATGAAAAAAAAATTCACATTACAAGAGATGAAGCAGCTGAATTTTACAAAGTTCATCAAGCTAAACCATTTTATAATGATCTGTGTGCTTACCTTTCTTCTGGACCAATTCTAGTCATGATTTTAGAGGGGGAAAATGCAGTTTTATTAAATAGAAAAATCATGGGAGCGACTAACCCAAAAGAAGCAGAAAAAAATACAATAAGAAATTTATATGGAATTTCAATTGATAAAAATTCAGTTCATGGATCGGACTCCACCGAAAATGCTAAAAAAGAAATAAATTTTTTTTTTAAAAGTTAATTATTCCTGAATAACTTAATTATGGCTTCTGGAAAAGCTGAATATTCAAGTCTTTGGGTTTTATTTTTAAGATTCATTTCATTATCTTTTGAATTAATATAAAAGAACTTTTTTAATATAATTTTTCCATTATCCAGGCGATCATCAACATAATGTACTGTACATCCCGTTTTCTTTTCCTTCTCTTTTAAAATTCTCAAATAAGTATTCAATCCCTTAAATTTTGGTAAAAGTGAGGGATGAATATTTATGATCTTTTTATCAAATTTATTGATAAAATTTTTTGACAGAATTTTCATATACCCTGCGAGACAAATTATTGCTATGTTGTATCTTTTTAAATCTTTTAGCAACTTGTATTCAAAATCCCTAGAATGAGTATTAATAATTTTATAGGGTATTAAATTTTTTTTAGCATAATTTAAACCTTTAGCTCTTGAATTATTACTTATCACAAGTTTTATATTTATCGGAAATGTATAATCTCTGGATCTTGAAATTAGATTGTTTAAATTTGATCCTGCACCAGAAATAAAAATGCAAGCGTTTTTTTTTACCATTTAAGATTTTTTGATAATAGCGTCTTTTTAATATTTTGTGAAATAAATCCTATTTCATATGGACGATATTTTTTTGGAAAAAATTTTTTTATTATATTCACATTTTCTTTTTTAACTATTAAACAAAATCCAACACCACAATTGAAAGTTCTTAACATTTCCTGATCTGAAATGTTATTTTTTTTTAACCATTTAAAAATTTTACCTATCTTTATTTTTGACAAATCAATATTGATAGATAATTTATCTGGCACTGATCTAATTAAATTTTCAATCAAACCTCCCCCAGTAATGTGGGCAGCTGAATTAATTAAATTTTTACTTACTAACTTAAGAATCTCATTTGAATAAATTCTTGTAGATTTCAATAGTTCTGATTTTAATTGTTTTGGAATTTTATTCTTTTTTAAAATTGATCTAACTAAAGAAAAACCATTGGAATGTAATCCGCTAGACGGGATAGCTAATATGATATTATTCTTTTTAACTTTCTTCTTACTTAAAATTTTATTTTTTGAAACAATTCCTACACTGAAACCAGCAAGATCAAATTTATTTTTTTCATAAACACCGGGCATCTCAGCTGTCTCTCCACCAATTAATTCACAATTAGAAATTTCACAACCTTTCGTAATTCCAAATAAAATTTTTTTAATTTTTTTTAAATTTAATTTACCAACCGCTATATAATCTAAAAAAAATAATGGTTTAGCTCCCTGAACAACTAAATCATTTACACACATTGCTACTAAATCTATACCTATTGTATTAAACTTTTTAAATTTGTTTGCTATTTCAATTTTTGTTCCGACTCCGTCGGTGCAAGATACTAAAACTGGATTAGTTATATTCATTTTGCTTATATCAAATAAAGATCCAAAACTGCCTATATTTTGTTTATGAAAAGAATTTTTCGTTTTTTTGACATTTTTTTTTGATAAATCTGAAATATGTTTGACAAATTTATTAGCCAATGAAATATTTACACCACTTTTTTTATAATTATTTTTTATATTTTTCATTCGCTAAAATGATATTAAAATTTTAATGAAATATTTTAAACTATTTATTGCTATTTTAATTGTTTTTTCAAAAACTGGAAACATTTTATGTGAAGAAAATATCTTTGATGTTAATAATATTGAGATTACAAAAAACCTCAAAAGCAATAATGAAAAGCTAGCTAATCGAGCTATTAAAAAAGGTTTTGAAAAATTAAAAGAAAAAATACTTACAAATTCTGAGCGTGATAAATTATCAAATTTAAAATTTGCGGACGTAAAAAAACTAGTTTCTTACTATCAAATAAAAACTGACGAGAAAAGTACACAAGAAAATCAAGTAATATTTAATGTATCGTTTGATAGAGAAAAATTACACAGATTATTTTATGAAAGAAGAGTTCTTTATTCAGAAATTATTAATAAAGAAATTTACATATTACCAATTTTAAAAAAAGATAATAAAAATTATGTTTATAATGAAAATTTTTTTTATGAAAATTGGAACAAAAATAATGAAGGCCAATTAATAGAATTTATATTACCACTAGAAAATATTGAGATTATTCAAATAATAAATTCTAATAAGGATAATCTACTAGATATAAGCTTAAGTGATTTTTTTAGAGAATATCCAAATAAAAATTTAGCTTTTGTTTTAATAGAACAAGAAAATTCAAAACCAGAAAAAATATTTTTAAAAACTAAAATACAAGGCAAAAATATTAATAAGAATATAAATATAAAAGACCAATCTTTTAACTCAAAAAAAAATTTTTATGAAAAAGTAATAGCGCAACTAAAAACTGATATAACAAATATTATAAAAACTGAAAATCTTATAGATGTGAGAACACCATCTTTCTTAAACACAAAGCTTTATTTTTCAAAAAATAACGATCTGTATGAGTTAAATAAAAGGCTCAATAAAATTGAACTAATTGAGAATATTTTTGTTCAGGAGTTTAATAACGAATTCACTATGTTGAAAATAAAATATCTTGGCGAACTAGAAAAAATAATTGATAAATTAAATAAAGAAAAAATCCAGTTGAAACTCGTCGGAGAGGACTGGAGCCTTAAAATTATTTAATGGATCAGTTAGTTTTTAAATTCCCTTTCAAAACAAAATATTATGAGCAAGATTTTTATGTTTCAAGTAATAATTTTTCAGCATACAGATTAATAGAAAGCTGGCCAAATTGGCCAGATAAATGGTTAAATGTATTTGGTGCTCCAGGATCAGGAAAAACACATTTGTCTAAAATTCTTGAAAAAAAAATTTCCCAAATCAAGGTTTTAAATGCTGAAGAAGTAGACGATAAATTAATTACAGTATTAGAAAATTTTAAGTGCATAATAATAGATAATTATGAAAATAATATAAGCGAAACCTTATTATACTCATTATTAAATCAATCGAAACAATTAGATAATTATATTTTAATAAATAGTATAAATTCTTTAAAAGAAATGTCATTCAAACTTGAAGATTTGCATTCACGTTTAAATAGTTTTGTATTTATAGGGATAAACCTCCCTACAGATGATTTGTTAAAAGTTATGATTACAAAAACATTGTCAGATAAACAAATTAATCTAAGTCCTAAAATTTCAGATTATATAGTTAAAAATATTGAGAGATCTTATGAAAAAATCTTCAAATTTTTGAAAGATATTGATGAATTATCTTTATCTTCTGGTAAACCTATAAGTAAAAGTTTAATAAAAAAAGTTTTAGAATTAAAAAATGAATAGATTTAGAACGCATTATTGTTCAGAACTAAGTGAAAAAGATGTTAATAAATATGTAACACTATCTGGGTGGTTACATCGTACTAGAGACCATGGAAATTTATTGTTTGTTGATTTAAGAGATCATTATGGTGTCACGCAATGTGTTATAGAAAATAAAAACAAATTTTTTTCAACAGTTGAAAAAGCAAAACCTGAATCTGTGTTACAAATTAAAGGAAAAGTCATCAAAAGATCTACTGAAGCTGTGAATTTAGATTTAAAAACTGGTAAAATTGAGGTAGCAATTGATACAGTTGAAATTTTATCTCAAGCAAAAGAACTACCCATACCAGTATTTGGGGATCAAGATTATCCTGAAGATTTAAGACTTAAGTTTAGATTTTTAGATCTTAGAAAAGAAGAAATGCAAAAAAATATTATTTTAAGGTCAAAAGTAATATCTTTTATTAGGACCGAAATGTTAAAATTAGGTTTTTTAGAGTATCAAACACCTATCTTAACATCCTCTAGCCCTGAAGGAGCTAGAGATTTTTTAGTCCCAAGTAGATTAAATCCTGGAAAATTTTACGCTCTTCCTCAAGCCCCGCAACAATTCAAACAATTAATTATGGTATCTGGTTTTGATAAATACTTCCAAATAGCACCATGTTTTCGAGACGAAGATGCAAGAGCTGATAGAAGTCCTGGTGAGTTTTATCAACTAGATTTAGAAATGTCATTTGTAGAACAGGAAGATGTATTTCAAGTTGTTGAAAGACTATTTGTAAATTTATTTAAAAAATTTTCAAAAAAAAAATTATTATCAGAAAAATTTCCTAGAATTCCTTTTAAAGAAGCTATGTTAAAATATGGTACTGATAAACCTGATTTAAGAAATCCTTTAATAATCCATGATATAACAAAAATTTTCACCAGAAATGATGTTAAATTTGAGATATTTAAAAAATTAGTTCAGGCTGGTGCAAAAGTTAGATGTATTGTTACTAAAAAAACTATCGATAAACCAAGAAGTTTTTTTGACAATATTGACAAATGGGCTAAGGATCAGGGCGCATCAGGATTAGCTTATTTTTCAATTGAGAAAGACAAAAAACTTCAAGGAAAGGGTCCGATAGGAAAATTTTTTAGCGAGGATTCTCTAAACGAAATTATTAAAAATTGTGAAGCTGATGTTGGTGATAGTATTTTCTTGTCTTGCGGTTCAGAAAAGGAAATAGAGAAAATTTTATCCTCTGCAAGGAATAAAATAGCTGAGGAATTAAAAATAATTGATGAAAGTAAATTTGCGTTTTGCTGGATTGTAGATTATCCGATGTTTGAACTTGATGAAAAAAATAAAAAAGTCGTATTTAGCCATAACCCCTTTTCAATGCCGCAAGGAAATTTAAAAGAACTAAACTTTGATAAACCATTAGAAATTAAAGCTTTTCAATACGACATAGTGTGCAATGGTGTAGAATTGTCATCTGGAGCAATAAGGAATCATATACCAGAATTAATGTATAAATTATTTTCAATTGTTGGATACAATCAAAATGATGTTAATGCAAAATTTAGCGGTATGATCAATGCTTTAAGTTATGGCGCACCACCTCACGGAGGCATAGCACCAGGAATCGATAGAATTGTAATGTTATTAGCTAATAAGCAAAATATAAGAGAAGTTACCTTGTTTCCTATGAATCAAAATGCACAAGACTTGATGATGAGAGCGCCATCAAAAGTAAATAATGACCAACTTAAAGAGCTTGGATTGAAATTAGATTTAAAAAAGAATTAGTTTTTAGTTTTCAAATTTATTCTAACATTAGAAAGATCTACAAGTTTTTCTTCAAGATTGCTTCTTACAAATCCTTTTGAAGTAATATTCTTTACTATTTTCAAAAACTTATCATCTGCCTCAGTACCAGGTATATTTTTTGAACTCACGATTGATGGAGTGTGTGCAAATTCCTCTTTTCCTAAATACGAAATAGCTAGTTCTCTAAAGACATAATCAAGTATTGACGATGCACTAAGTATTCTGTCATTCCCTAAGACATTACCGGATGGTTCAAATTTAGTATCTATGAAAGCATCGACATATTCTTCAAGAGGCACACCGTATTGTAGGCCGAGTGAAATAGCTATAGCAAAATTATTCATCATAGCTTTTACTAATTCCCCTTCCTTGTTTGTATCTATGAATATTTCACCAATTTTACCATCATCATACTCTCCAGTATGAAGGTATACTTTGTGATCACCTATTTGCGCTTTTTGAATATAACCTTTCCTTCTATCAGGCATTTTAAATCTAGCTTTATTTTTGATATTTGAATTATTGGAGACATTTTGATTATTATTACTTTTATTTACTGAAATTTTTTCTTTTACTTCTTTTGTCAAAGCATTATCAATCTTAAAATTCTCTTTGTTTGAATCTTTTTTTTCACCAATTTTTTTTGTTTTTCTATTATTTAATTTAACATCCAAAACTTCTACATTTCCGTCAGTTCTTTTGTCAATATTTGATAATTCATTTTCACTTAAATTGTTAAGCGAATGTATAGTTTTGAAGGTACAAGTATAATATGTTTCGACTATATATTTTTTCATGTATTTTTGGAATCTGATATTGAAGATATATAGTAAATATTGTAAGTGTCTATCGTATTATTATACAATTATGAAGTGTGTGGATTTTAAATTTATAGAATGATTTTAAAAATTATTTTTACTTGGTGGAATAAGCAAACAATTGGAACCTTCTTAAAAACGTTTTTTACTGGGAAATTTGTTGGCAAAGATGAACTTGGTAATAAGTACTATAAAAATAAAAGCGATGAAAGATGGGTAATATACTCAAATTCTATTGAACCAACAAAAATTAATTCAGACTGGTTTTTATGGATTCATCACACTATCGATAAAGTCCCTGGAAAACTAGAAAAAAAATATTCATGGCAAAAGGATCATTCTGAAAATAGAACTGGCACAAATGAAAGTCATAAACCGACAAAAATTAAAAAAAACGATATTGAAAAAAAATATGACACTTGGAAATAAAATAAATTATTTTTTCATAATATTTATTCTAGTTTTTATAAAAAACCTTTATGCAGAGGAAAAAATTATATCAACACCTCTTATTAATTTGAAAGATCTTAAACCCAGTTTTGAAGAATTAGAGGAAAAAAATGAGGTTATTACTAATCAACAAAATATAAAAGAAAAAAAGAAAAAGAATAACATATTGTCCTCATCTTATGCGATATTAATCGGTCTTGATAAGATTACAGCAAAATCCTCTGAAATAGTGGTTAATATTGATGAAGCAAAAAGATTTGGACCTCTTGAAATCAAAGTTTTAAAATGTGGTAAGGTGAAACTATATAATAAATTAAATGATGTTGCCTATTTACAAGTTAAAGATTTAACAAAAAGTGAAAATGAAAAAGTTTATATATTTAATGGTTGGACATTTTCCGCTGATCCAAACTTAACACCTTTTGACCATGCAATATACGATCTTCAATTAGTAAACTGTTTTAATGTTTAAAAAAACTTTTCTTTACTTAACCAATTCGTATCAAAGTCTGATTTTATAAACTTGTCGTGCTTAAGAATTTTTTTATGTAAATCAATAGTAGTTGTAATTCCCTCTAGAACAAATTCGTCTAGAGATCTTAATGTTCTTTGAATAGCTTCAGTTCTATTCCTGCCTTTACAAATTACTTTTGCAATTAAACTATCGTAATATGGAGTAATCTTACAACCTTGAAAAACAGAACCATCAACTCTAGTTCTAAAGCCAGAGGGTTGATGACAAACGCTAATTGTTCCAGGACTAGGTTGAAAATCTAATGCGGGATTCTCTGCATTAATTCTACACTCAATAGAATGACCTCTAGGATCAATATCACTTTGCTTTAGCGCAGTGTTTCCTGAATAAGCTATCCATATTTGCTCCTTCACTATATCAATGCCAGTTTGTACCTCTGTAACAGGATGCTCAACTTGCACCCTAGTATTCATTTCCAGAAAATAAAATTTTCCGTTTTCATAAATAAATTCAACTGTGCCAGCTCCTTCGTAATTAATTTGTTCTACCATTTTGACTGTTTTTTCTAATAAATCTTTCCTTTGAGTCTCATTAAGAACTGGACTTGGAGTTTCCTCAATTAGTTTTTGATGCCTTCTTTGCACAGAACAGTCTCTTTCACCTAAGTGAACAGTTTTATTTTTTCCAGACATAATTTGAACTTCAATATGCCTTGGATTCTTGAAATATTTTTCAATATACAATTCATCATTACCAAAAAACTTTCTTGCCTCTGTTTTGGCTGTTAAAAATAGATTTTCTAATTTACTTTCTTCATCTACGATTTTCATTCCTTTTCCTCCACCACCTCCTGCCGCTTTAATAAGAACGGGATAACCTATTTCTTTACAAATTGATTTTGCTTCCTCAAATGATTTTACGCCTCCTTCAGATCCTTCAATCACCGGTAAACCATATTTTTTTGCAATTCTTTTAGCTTCTATTTTATCTCCCATTTTTGAGATAATATCTGCGCTTGGTCCTATAAACTTTATTCCATGCTTATTGACTATTTCAGAAAACTTTGAATTTTCAGATAGAAATCCATACCCAGGATGTATTGCTTCAGCACCTGTTAAATCTACTGCTGACATTATCGAAGAAATATTTAGGTAACTATTTTGTGGTTGGTGCGATCCTATACAAACACTTTCATCTGCAAGTCTTACATGCATAGAGTCAGAATCCACATCGGAGTGAACAGCGACTGTTCCTATGCCCCATTCCTTACATGCTCTTATTATTCTTACAGCAATTTCTCCTCTATTTGCTATTAAAACTTTTTTAAACATTATTGATTATTTCAAAATAACTAATGTCTGACCAAATTCGACTGCTTGTCCGTCTTCAACAAGTATTTTTTTTACTTCACCATCATTTGTAGAAGGAACATGGTTCATTGTTTTCATCGCTTCAACTATCATTACAGTTTGACCTTTTTTAATTTTATCTCCAATTTTTACAAAAGATTTTGCCCCCGGTTCAGGAGCCAAATAAGCAGTTCCTATTATTGGAGATTTTATTCTTATTCCATCTATATCTTCTGAATTTTTTAAAACAGCTTTATTTTGAGAGACTACAGCTGTTTTGGATGCTTCAATCATTTTGTTAGCTTTAGAGACCTTTATTTTTATATCCCCATCTTGATATTCTAATTCACTTAAACCAAATTCTTTTAAATTATCTACCAATTCTTTTATTAATTTTTTGTCAATTTTCATGTTTTCAAATATTCTTTCATTGCGCTTAAAGCCATAATATAACCGTTAGCACCGAATCCACAGATCACACCTTTAGCAACTTTACTAATTAAAGATTTGTGCCTGAAAACTTCTCTATTATAAATATTAGTAATATGCAATTCAATTATAGGTATTTTAAGTATTTTTAAAGCGTCGTGAATAGCAACAGATGTATGAGTATATCCCCCTGCATTAATAATTAAACCGTCATCATTGTTTCTGGCAGTTTGAATTTTTTCTATAATCTCACCTTCAATATTAGATTGAAAAAATGTGAGTTTTAAATCATTTTTAATCGCGAATTCTACACAAGTTTTTTCAATTTCTTTTAGAGTAAAACTTCCATATTGGCTTTTTTCCCTCTCACCTAAAAGGTTGAGATTTGGGCCATTAAGAATTATAATTTTTTTCATCGTTAATTATTAATATCTATAATTATCTTAATTATGGCAAAAATACAATTAAATGGAAAAAAATTAACCCTAAAATCTAAATTAACTGTATTAGATTTGTTAAAAAAATATAAATTAAATGTAAAAAAAATTGCGATAGAACTAAATGGTGTGATACTACAAAAAAGTATCTACAAAAAAAAAATTTTAAAAAATAAAGATAAAATAGAAATTGTACATTTTATAGGGGGCGGTTAAATGACAAGCGACATTTTTAAAATTGCCAATATAAAACTTTCTTCAAGGTTAATAGTAGGAACAGGAAAATATAAAAATTTTTCTGAAACAGCAAAAGCTGTAAAAGCATCAGGAGCTGACATGGTAACTGTAGCTGTTAGAAGAGTAAACATTTTAGATAAAAAAAAACCTTTATTAACTGACTATCTAGATCCAAAAAAGATAATTTTTTTACCCAATACTGCGGGATGTTTTAGTTCAGATGACGCGCTTAGAACTTTAAGATTAGCAAGAGAAATGGGCGGCTGGAAATTAGTGAAATTAGAAGTTCTTGGAGATAAAAAAACTCTTTATCCCAATATGATAGAAACAATTAAGTCTACGAAAGTATTAGTGAAAGAGGGTTTTAAAGTAATGGTCTATTGTACTGACGATCCTCTGCTTGCAAAGAAATTAGAAGATCAAGGCGCTTCAGCTATCATGCCTTTAGCCTCACCTATTGGTTCAGGATTAGGTTTACAAAACAAAATAAATATTTCATTAATTATTAAGCAATCAAGAGTGCCCGTAATTGTTGACGCTGGTATAGGCACTGCCTCTGATGCAACTATTGCAATGGAAATGGGATGTGATGGAGTTTTAATTAATAGTGCAATCGCAAAAGCCAAAAAACCCATGTTAATGGCTAGATCTTTTAAAAATGCTGTAATTTCTGGAAGGGACTCTTTTTTAGCTGGAAGAATGAAAAAAAATTATTTTGCTTCACCAAGCTCACCCACTGAAGGTCTTATTTAAGCTTTTTTTTTCTTCTTACCCATAAAGTTCTTAAAACTTTTTTGCTTTTATTTCTTTTTGTATCTTTTTTTAATTTTGAGTCCTTTTTCTTTTCCTTTTTTTTATTAATTAAAACTTTTTTAAATTCAGTGATATTTTTTACATTTTCAATTGTTTGAATATTTTTTTTCGATTTATTTAGTAATATAATTTTATACTCAGGAATTATAAGATTATCTTCTGATAATAACTCAATTTTAAAAGAGTATTTTTTTTGAAAATATTTTATTTCCTCATCTAAATTTACTTCTATAAAATTTTTTACTTTTTCAGGAATAAAAGCTCTAATAATTTTTACTTTTTCCGTAAAAGCAAGATGTTGAATTTTTTTAATAATTTTTTGTGAAAAAGAACCAAGTGAAAGTTGAGTTTCCCATTTAATTGATCCTTCTCTCAATCTCTGTCGTGTCATTTCAAGCAATCCAAAGTTACTTATTCTACCTATTTGAATTCTAGCCCTGTCTTTCCTAATACTTTCTCTCATTTTTTTTTCAACAGTTCTTCTATTGTAAAAATTCATCATATCAATAAAGTCAATTACAATTAAACCTGATAAGTCCCTTAATTTAATTTGATGAGCAATCTCCTCAGCTGCCTCTAAATTTGTATTCAATGCAGTTTTTTCAATATTTGTTTGTTTTGTCGATTGCCCAGAATTTATATCTATAGATACTAGGGCTTCAGTAGGATTTATGACTAAATATCCACCAGATTTAAGTTTTACTGTTGGTTCAAAGATATTATTTAATTCTTTTTCAATAGCAGCATCATGAAATAGAGGTATTTTCCCTCTATATTTTTTTATATTTTTAACACTTTTAGGCATTAATTCTTTCATAAATTTTTTTGCTTTTTGATATGCTTCGTTTCCTTCAATGTAAATATTTTTCGTATCATTATCGTATGTATCTCTTAAAGTTCTTTTTATTATATCTCCTTCCTCATATACCAAAGAGGGCGCATTAGACTCTAATGCCTTATTTTTTATATCCTCCCAAGTCTTCAAAGTATTATCAAAATCTTTTTCTATTTCTTTTTTAGTTTTATTAGCTCCAGCAGTTCTTACAATTACACCCATGCTTTTTGGAATATTTATCTCATTAAGTATTGATCGAATGATTTGACGATCAGATGAACTAAAAATTTTTCTTGAAATTCCCCCACCTTTTGGTGTGTTAGGCATAAGCACAATATATTTGCCTGCTAATGATATAAATGTTGTTAAAGCAGCTCCTTTTTGACCCCTTTCTTCTTTTATAACTTGTATTAAAATTACTTGACCAGGTTTGATTACTTCTTGAATTTTATAACGTTTTATTCCGTAAGATGATTTGATTTCTTCTCTATATTCTTTTTTCTTAATCTCTTCATTTTTGTTTGTAATTTGATTATCACTACTATCACCATTATTTAATGAATGGATATTTCCTTCAGGAATACTTTCCTGAGGTGTTTCTAAAGGTTTCTCTTTTAAACTTTCCCTAATTTCTTCTTCTACTATTCTTATTTTTTCTTTATCTTCAGAAGGAATTTGATAATAGTCTGATTGAATATCATTAAACGCCAAAAACCCGTGTCTTTCTCTCCCAAAGTTAACAAATGCAGCTTGAAGAGATGGCTCTACTCGACTGATAGTTCCTAGATATATATTATTTTTAAAATTTAAATTATTTTTGTCTTCAAATTCATATTCTTCAATTGAATTTTCTGATTTAAGAACAATACGGGTTTGATTAGGATGCGATGCATCAATATATAAGTTTTTTTCCATTTTGATTGAAATCCTTTAATTAAAGTGAAATATTTAATTTTTAAATTTGTCATAGTAGTATTTTATATTATTTTTCAGATAAATATACATAATTCAATTTTAAATGCCTAAAGAATGTCAAATTTTTTATGATAAAGTGTTGAAATGTACAAATTTCTTAATTTTTCAATTAAATTTACAATTCTATTCTTAATTGCAACATTATTTTTTTCCTTATCTACTTTATGGTATTTTTCAATTGGCTTACCGGATTACAAAAAATTATCAAATTATCAACCCCCTATCTCAACAAGAGTTTATTCGGAGGATGGCAAACTAATTGCTGAATATGCGTTACAAAAAAGATTATTTGTACCTTACGAGTCAATACCAAAAGTTGTAATTAACTCCTTTCTATCTGCTGAAGATAAAAATTTTTTTGATCATCCAGGAGTAGATGCAAAAGGGATATTGAGGGCTGTTATAAATAATATCAAAAATATATCTCAAAACAAAAGACTTGAGGGAGCTTCAACAATCACTCAACAAGTAGCAAAAAATTTTCTTCTTACCAATGAAGTATCAATGAAAAGAAAAATTAAAGAAGCAATTTTAGCTTTTAGAATTGAAAGAGCTTATTCGAAAAAAAGGATATTAGAACTATATTTAAATCAAATTTACCTGGGTCAGGGCACATATGGTATAGCAGCAGCTAGTTTAGAATATTTTGATAAATCAATAAAAGAACTTAACTATCCTGACTCTGCATTATTAGCTGCCCTTCCAAAAGCTCCAAGTAAATATAATCCATATAAATTTCCTGAAGTTGGTAAATTTAGGAGAGATTTAGTATTAAAAAATTTAAAAGATAATAATTTTATTTCGAAAGACCAATATTTAAAATTTAAAAATTCAAAATTACGACTTAAAAAAAGAAAAATTGAAATTGTTAATGAAGCTAATTCGTACACAGAAGAAGTAAGAAGATCTGTCAATGAAAACTATGGATTTGAAAAACTTTACTCTCAAGGACTAAGTATAAGAACGCCATTAAATATAAGTTACCAGCTACAAGCGATTAAATCATTAAGAGAGGGAATCGAACAATACGATAAAAGGCATGGTTGGAGGGGACCAATAACTAATAGTTTAAAAGATCCTAAATGGAAAAATAAAGTTAAAAAATTTAAATTAGATCCAACTTTAAAATGGGAAATAGTACAGATAACAGATTTAAATGAATTTGAGATAAAATTTAAATCAATCACTCAAAAAAATAATTCAAAAAATGGAATTTTAAAGTATGAGAAAGTTAAATGGACGTTACCTAAAAATAAGACTATACCCTCAAAACATAAAATAGGTGATATTATATTTGTTAAAAAGGAGAAAAATTCGTGGAATTTAAAACAATATCCAAAAGTTAATGGTGGCATTGTAGTATTAGATCCTTTTACCGGTGATGTAAAAGCTTTGGTTGGAGGTTTCAATTTTAAATCGAGTGAATTTAATAGAGTGACTCAAGCAAAAAGACAACCAGGCTCAGCCTTTAAACCCATTGTCTATGCAGCGGCCTTAGAACACGGATTTTCCCCAAACTCTATCATTTTAGATGCACCTTTTGTTGAGAGCCAAGGAGAGGGACTAAAAAATTGGAAACCAGAAAACTATGGAAAAAAATTTTATGGACCGACCACACTTAGAAAAGGTATTGAGTACTCTCGAAACCTTATGACAGTAAGAATAGCAAAAATACTAGGGTTAGATAAAATTTTAGATTTATCAAAGAAGTTGGAAATTTATGATGAAATTCCAGAACTGTTGTCAGTATCTTTAGGTGCAGCCGAGACTACCCTAATGAACTTAACTTCTGCATATTCAGCTTTTGTAAATGGAGGAAAAAAAATTGAACCTAATTTGATTTCTAGAATTCAAGATAGAAGAGGTAAAACAATTTTTAAGGTGCAAAATAGAAAATGTATAGGATGTGACAAATTTATAGAAAAAAAATTAAATTACCCGAAAATTGAAAATACTAATGAACAGGTCTTGAGTGAGGAAACAGCTTATCAAATGACTTCTATTTTAACTGGTGTAGTTGAGAGAGGTACTGCAAAAAAACTGAAAACTCTAAAAGTTCCCTTAGCAGGAAAAACGGGCACAACAAATGATAATTTTGATGCTTGGTTTATTGGTTTCTCCTCAAATTTAGTAATTGGAGTTTATATCGGTTTTGATAGTCCAAAAACTCTAGGAAAATTTGAAACTGGTTCTAAAGCAGCGTTACCAATATTTAAAAACTTTATCGAAAATGCTCTTTTTAAAGAGGATTTTGCTGATTTCAAAATTCCTGAAAATATTTATTTAACATCTCTTGATTATGATACTGGACTTAAGTCATCAATTGAAGAAAAAAACACAATAATTGAAGCTTTAAAAATACAAGATATTAACAATATAAAAAATAAAAATTTAATTTCAATAAACGATCATGATAAACTTATCAAATTTAGACAATTTTACTAATGCATAATTTTGAGCAAATTCTAGAATTTTCAAAAAAATCTCTTGATAGCATCAGGGGGTATCTTTGAAAAAAATAAAGCTGAGCAAAAACTTAAAGAAATTGAAGATGTTATTATAAAAGAAAATTTTTGGAAAAATAAAGATCACGCTAAAAAGATAATTAAACAAAAAAAATTTTTTGAAAATATTTTTAATTCTTACGAAAGTTCTTTAAAAGAAATTGCAAATCTTGAAGATTTATACAATCTTGCTTCTCAAGAAAAAAATGATGAAATTATAAATGATTGTAATTTAAAATTATTAGAAATTCACAAAAATATTAAAAAAAATGAGATAAATTGTTTTCTTTCTGGTGAAAATGACGATCTCAATATTTATCTTGAGATACATGCTGGTGCCGGCGGTACAGAAAGTCAAGATTGGGCGGATATGCTTAGAAGAATGTATATTAAGTGGTTTGATAAAAAGAAATTTAATTATGAGATAATTAGCGAACACAAAGGAGAAGAAGCAGGAATAAAATCCTCTACTTTAAAAGTAGATGGTGATTATTTATATGGCTTGATGAAAGCTGAGTCCGGAGTACATAGACTCGTCAGAATTTCACCTTTTGATAGCGGTGCGAGAAGGCACACCAGCTTTGCAAGTGTTTGGGTATATCCAGTTATCAATGATGATATAAATATTAAAATAGATGAAAAAGATATTAGAGTAGATACATACAGATCTAGCGGCGCAGGCGGTCAACATGTAAATACAACTGATAGTGCTGTGAGAATAACGCATCTTCCTACCAAAATAGTAGTGCAATGTCAGAATGAAAGGTCTCAACATAAAAATAAAGAGACCTGTTTCAAAATGTTAAAAGCAAGATTATACGAACATGAAATACAAAAAAGAGATGAAGAAAACCAAAAAGAGATTAAAGCAAAAACAGATATAGGTTGGGGACATCAAATTAGATCTTATGTCCTTCAACCATATCAACTTGTAAAAGATTTAAGAAATAAAATTGAAAATACAAATCCTAGTAGCGTGTTAGACGGGAATATAGATCAATTTATTGAAGAGGGAATAAAAAATAAATAATGAAAAAAATTTTTTTATCATTATCTTTAATATTATTGTTAAGTCTTACTATCTTGATTATCACACTATCTACATTTGGTGTTGAGACTAATAGATTTAACAAAATTATAAGTCAAAAAATTAATGATAATAATAGTAGTGTTAATCTAAATCTTAAAACTATAAAATTTAAGTTGGATATAAAAGAATTAAGCTTGTTTTTAGAAACACAAGATCCTGAAGTAAATTATAGAGGTGTTATTATTCCGTCGAAAAGTATTAAAGTATATCTTAATTTTGCCTCTTTTATAAAAACAGACACAAAAATTAAAAAAATAAACATAGTTTTTGAAAAAATTGATTTAGAGCAATTTAAAAGACACTCAATATTATTAAAACCCTCAAATTTTTCTAAATTTTTTCAAAATAATGTAAATAAAGGACTGCTGGATACAGATCTTGAAATTTATTTAGACAGGAATAATTTATTAAGTAATTTTATTGCTAGAGGAAAAGTAACAAATTTAGAAGCAAATTTATTAAAAGATATTAATTTAAAAAAAGTAAAATTTGACTTTTTTGCAGATAAATCCGACATTCTTCTGAAAAATTTTTATGGCTCAATGAACTTTTTGAATATATTAGATGGAGACATAAAATTAAATTTATCTCAAAATATTGATATTTCTACAAATTTCACTACCAAAATAAAGTTTGAATCTTTTCCAGAGAAATATAAAAATTTAATTAAAAATTTTAAATTTGCGCACGAATTGAAAAATTTAAATGCGGAGCTATCTAATAATATTTCTTTAAATTTTGATAAAACTTACAAACTAAAAGAATACAATATTAAAAGTAGTGGTAAAATAACTAATGCAGAATTAAATCTCGATAAACCGGTTAAAAATATTTTTTCAAAAAATAATATCAACCAACTTTCTTTTCAAAATCTTGAAATTAATTCAAATTTTAACAAAAATGAGAATACTATAAACATTTTGGGTAAATATTCTTTAAATAAAACAAATTTACTCAACTTTAAAGTTTATAATAATATCAAAAATAAAATTTCAGATATAAAATTTGATTTTGAATATAACGAGGCAATAAATATTGATCTGATCAACTATAAAAAAGATGCAGGAAAACTTGCTAATTTCTCAATAAATTTAAATCAAATTGGCAAAAATTTAATTTTTAACAAAATTTATTTAGAAGAGGAAAAAAATTATATAAGAATACATGACATAAAATTTGAGAAAGGAAAATTTAGTAGTTTAGAAAAAATAGAGGTAAAAACAAATAAAAACAAAACCATTAACAACAATTTTATAATTTTATTTGGAAAAAAAATTTTAATTAAAGGTTCTAAATTTGATGCCACCAATCTCCCTCAAATTTTAAATCGAAAAACAGATAAAGAAAATTTTAATCAAATAAGTAACGATATTGAAGTTACCATAACTGATGTAATCGCGCCAATGTCGGAAAGTATCACGAATTTTAAATTAATAGGAAAAATCAAAAATGGCAAATTTGTAAAGATTTCATCTAAAGGAGATTTTGGACAAAATAAATTTTTAGATATTTCAATGAAAAATGACGAAAAAAATAGAAAAAAATATTTAGAAATTTACTCTGATATCCCAAAACCCTTATTAACAGAGTTTAACTTTTTTAATGGATTAATTGGCGGCAACTTATTATTTAATTCAGTCATTGATGAAAAATCATCAAGTTCAAAACTTACAATCGAAAACTTTAAAGTAGCAAACGCACCTGGGATGATAAAATTACTTACTTTAGCAGATTTAAGAGGACTTGCCGATCTTGCAGATGGAGAAGGTATATCATTTGATACTTTAGAAATAAAAATGGAAAAAACAAAAGAAGTTTTAAAATTAGACGAAATACTTGCCCTTGGCCCAAGTATTTCAGTTTTGATGGAAGGATATCAAGACTCAGAAGTTACAAGTTTAAGAGGCACACTAGTTCCAGCAAAAACTCTTAATAAAATGATATCAAAAATACCTGTTATAGGAGATATAGTTATACCTAAAGAAGTTGGTGAGGGTCTTTTCGGCATAAGTTTTAAAATGAAAGGTTCAAAGGGAAATATTAAGACAACAATAAATCCTATAAGAACTTTAACACCAAGATTCATTCAAAAAATAGTTGATAGAAAAAAACGGTCTAAATAATTTTTAATTGAAAATGCTTTTTCTTCCCGAAGGAAATTTTAAGTGTTTTTTCCTTAAAATCGTGAACTTCTATAATTCTTTTATCATCAACAATTAATATATTATTTATTTTTAATCCTTTATTAGCTATTGCTCTTCTAGCTTCACTTTTGGAGGACATAATTTTTTTATTCGATAATAGATCCAAAATATTTATACCTCTTTTAATTTCTTCAAGTTTTACTTTTATCTCAGGTAAATCTAAACCTAATCCTTTTCCCTCAAAAGTATCTTTAGCTGTAAGCTCTGCTTTTTTAGAGGCCTCGTTTCCATGAATAATTTTAGTAGCCTCGTTAGCTAGAATTACTTTTAATTTATTTATATTTTTTTCTTTTTCGATTAATTTCTCAACTTCTTCAGTTTCTAAATCTGTAAAAAAGTTTAAAAATCTTTTAACATCTCTGTCATCTGTATTCCTCCAAAATTGCCAATAATCATATGGAGACAATAAATCCTTATTTAGCCATATTGCACCTTTTTCAGTTTTTCCCATTTTAGTGCCCGATGCAGTTGTGATTAACGGCGAAGTTAGGCCAAACGAATCTTTTTGCAAAATTCTGCGAATAAGCTCTACTCCATTAATTATATTTCCCCATTGGTCAGACCCACCAACTTGTAAAATGCAATTATTTTTCTTAAATAATTGATAAAAATCATACGCTTGTAAAATCATATAGTTAAATTCCATATAACTAAGAGATTGCTCCCTCTCTAATCGTAATTTTACACTATCGAAAGTTAGCATTTTGTTGATCGTGAAATGAATTCCTATCTCTCTCAAAAATTTTATATACTTTAATTCAGTTAACCACAAAGCATTGTCGACAAAAATTGGTTTTGTTTTTTTATTAGATGTATTTAAAATCTTTTTAAAAATTTTTTTTATACTCACAATATTTTTTTTAATTTCTTTTTTTTCTAATATTTTTCTAGTAGAGTCTTTTCCTGAGGGGTCGCCAATTAAAGTAGTTCCACCTCCTAATAAAATAATAGGCTGATGGCCGTGTTTTTGCATTAGTTTTAAAATCATAATTTGCAGTAAGCTTCCCACATGAAGACTGCTTGCTGTGCAATCAAAACCAATATATGCAGAAATCGATTGTTTATTGCAAATTTCTTCTAGTTTATCTAAATCAGTACACTGATTTAAATAACCTCGAGATCTCATTTCCATTAAAAATTTATTTTTCATAGACCTTTCTTTTTACTCTACTAATATAGCAACTTACTATAAATTTAAATAAATATGGGAAAAATATTAACATCTTTAGGGTTAATGAGCGGCACATCTGGAGACGGTATTGATGCATCAATTATCAAATCTAATGGTGATATAAATTCTACTCAAATTAATAATCTGGAGTTAATAGAGGATAAGTTTTTTGAATACGAAAAAAAAACTATAAAAAAAATTCATTTATTGAGAAATAAAATCAACTTTCATAAAGATCTTCAAATTTATAAGAAAGAGATCGACGATATTCAAAGAGAAATTACTCTTTTTCATGCCAAGGCTACTAAAGATTTAATAAAGAGTTACGAAATAGATCTAATAGGATTTCATGGTCATACAATTTATCACAATCCTAAAGAAAAAATTTCCTATCAAATGGGAGATGCAAAACTTCTATCTCAACTTGCCAAAAAAAAAGTAATATTTAATTTTCGCGAAAACGATATTAAAAATGGAGGAGAGGGAGCACCTTTAGCTCCTTTGTACCACCATGCTATTTCTCAAAAAAAAAAAATAAATCTACCATTTGATATTTTAAATATAGGTGGAATTTCTAATTTAACCTCTTTTTGTCACAAAACACTTAGTTTTAAAGCAAGGGACATAGGACCAGGCAACTGTTTAATTGATAGGTGGGTTAGAGAAAATTCAAATTTCAATTTTGATGAAGGGGGGTATTTGGCAAAAAATGGAAAAATTAACCGATTAATTCTTGAGCAGGTTTCTGAACATAGTAATAAAATTTCAGAAGGAAGAAGTATTTTAGAAACTCAGAGATCATTAGATATTAAAGATTATGATTTAAGTTTTGTAAGGGGTCTTACTTTAGAAGATGGAGCAGCTACACTAACAGAGTATACCGCAGAATTATTATGCGAGGCTATCTTTAAATTTAGCTTTTTTTACAGAGATTTACCTAAAGACCTTTATAATAAACTTATATTGACTGGGGGCGGAAGAAAAAATAATCATTTAGTTAAAAAAATAAAAGAAAAATTAAAAAATACCTTTAAGGTAATTATGATTGATGATTTTGATATCGATGGAGACTTTATAGAATCCCAGGCTTTTGCCTTTTTAGCTATAAGATCATTTAAAAAATTGCCAATAACTTTCCCTGAAACCACTGGATGTAATAATCCATGTCAAGGGGGAGAATTAATTTCTTTTTAAATCAGAGCAGTCTTTTCTTTAATATATTTTGTAATTTCGGCAGAAAGCTCTTTTTCTTTATTTTTAAAAAAATGATTAGAGTTTTTTACTTTAGAAAATATTACCTCAACTCCTTTTTGATTTTTAATTCGGTTATCAAGATCAAGTATACTTTCCTTTGTTACTAACTCGTCATTATCACTATATATTACTTGCCCTGAGGTTGGACATGGCGCAAGAAATGAAAAATCATAAACATTTGGCTGGGGAGAAACAGCGATAAAATTATTAACCTCAGGTCTTCTCATAATTAATTGCATGCAAATTAAAGATCCAAAAGAAAAACCAGATACCCAGCATTGACTATAATCTAAATTTTGTCTTTCTATCCAATCTAAAGCCGCAGCCGCATCTGACAGTTCTCCTTGGCCATTGTCAAACACACCCTCACTTTTTCCTACTCCTCTAAAATTTACTTTAATTACAGAAAAACCATTTTCTAAAAAAATGTTATACATTAATTGAACAATACGATTGTTCATTGTGCCACCGTACTGTGGATGTGGATGCAAAACTATAGCTACAGGAGAGCCAAATTTAGGGTTTTTGTAATATTTAGCCTCAAGTCTTCCAGCTGGACCGGGAATAAAAATTTCTAAACTTTTAGGTTTCATAATTGATAATGATTATTATTAAAAAAAAAAGTACAGCTTTATAACACGTTTTTATGCGACAAATATTTTTTTTTAATCCTGACTAAATCAGTAGGAATTGCTTAAAAAGTATTATATTACAACATAAAATTATGAAATTAACTAATAAAGGTAGATACGCAGTAATGGCAATGGCTGACTTGGCATCAAATGGTAAGAAAAGACCTATAAGTCTTTCTGAAATATCTATTAGACAAAATATTTCACTAGCCTATTTAGAACAAATTTTTTTTAAACTTAAAAATAACAAACTAGTAAGAAGCTCTAGAGGAGCCAATGGAGGTTATATTTTGGAAAAGCCAGCATCAGAAATAAAATTGTCTAACATAATTTTTGCAGTTGATGAAGAAGTAAGAACTCTTAATTGCAAAAAAAGTTCCAAAAGGGGGTGTAACAATAAATCTACTAAATGTATTACGCACAATTTGTGGGATGCATTAGACCAACACATAATAGGTTTTTTTGAGAGAGTAAAATTGCAAGATTTAACAAAAAATAATTAAAAATATGAAAAAAGAAGAATTAAAAAATCAAGAATATAAATACGGTTTTACTACCGATATTGAAAACTTCAAAGCACCAAAAGGTCTTTCGGAGGAAACTATTAGATTTATTTCCAAAATAAAAAATGAACCTAAATGGATGTTAGAGTGGAGATTAAAGGCTTTTAATAGACTTAAAGTTTTAAAAGAACCTAATTGGCAAAAACCGAAGTATCCAAAAATAAATTATCAAGATTTATATTATTACTCAGCACCTAAAAGCATGAAGGATAAACCTAAAAGTTTAAATGAGGTTGATCCTAAATTAATTGAAACATATAATAAATTAGGTATTCCACTTAATGAGCAAAAAAGGTTGAGCGGTGTTGCAGTTGATGCTGTTTTTGACTCAGTCTCTGTTGCGACAACTTTTAAAGGTGAGCTTGACAAAAAGGGGATAATTTTTTGTCCAATATCGGAGGCTATACAAAAACATCCTGAATTAGTAAAAAAGTATTTAGGCTCTGTTATTCCTTTAAGTGACCATTATTTTGCTACTCTTAACTCAGCAGTCTTTACTGATGGATCTTTTGTATATATTCCGCCAAACACGAGATGTCCAATGGAACTATCTACATACTTTAGAATTAACGCATCTGAGACAGGTCAATTTGAAAGAACATTAATCATTGCGGATAAAGGAAGTTATGTAAGTTATTTGGAGGGCTGCACAGCTCCAATGAGAGATGAAAATCAATTACACGCAGCTAATGTAGAATTAGTTGCTTTAGATGATGCAGAAATAAAATACTCAACAGTGCAAAATTGGTATCCTGGCGACAAAGATGGTGTTGGCGGTATTTATAATTTTGTTACAAAGAGAGGCGCATGTAGAGGTAAGAATTCAAAAATCTCATGGACTCAAGTCGAGACAGGATCTGCGATTACATGGAAATATCCTAGTTGCATATTACAAGGCGATAACTCTGTAGGTGAATTCTATTCAATAGCTATTACCAACAATCATCAAAAAGCAGATACTGGCACTAAGATGGTCCACTTGGGTAAGAATACAAAAAGTAAAATTATTTCAAAAGGAATTTCTGCAGGTCAAGCAGATAATACATACAGAGGTCTTGTAGATATTGGAGCAAAGGCTAAAAATTCTAGGAATTATACTCAATGTGACTCTCTATTGATGGGTAATAAATGTGGAGCACATACCGTTCCATATATAAGAAATAAAAACTCCTCCTCGACGATTGAACATGAAGCTACAACATCTAAGATCAACGAGGACCAATTGTTTTATTGCAATCAAAGAGGATTAAACCAAGAAGAAGCAGTAAGTCTTATCGTAAATGGTTTCTGCAAAGAAGTGTTGCAGCAACTTCCAATGGAATTTGCAGTTGAGGCACAAAAATTAGTTTCTATTAGTTTAGAAGGGAGCGTCGGATAATGCTTCAATTACAAAATCTTAAGGCCTCAGTAAATGAGAAGTCAATTTTAAATGGACTAAACTTAGAAATTAAATCCGGAGAGGTTCATGCTATCATGGGGCCAAACGGATCAGGAAAAAGTACTTTAGCAAATATTTTATCTGGTAAAAGTGGATACGATGTAAGTGGAAGTTTAAAATATGAGGGCAAAAACTTACGTGAAATTCCTATTGAAGAGCGCGCTCAAAAAGGAATCTTTTTAGCTTTTCAATATCCTTTAGAAATACCAGGTGTTAATACAACTAATTTTCTAAAAACTTCATTAAATTCGATTAGAAAAGCTAAAGGTGAAAAAGAATTAGATACACTAAATCTTTTAAAATTGATTAAAGAAAAAGCCTCTGAATTGAATATAGATGAAAAATTTTTATCTAGGCAACTGAATGTTGGGTTCTCAGGAGGGGAGAAAAAGAAAAACGAAATACTTCAAATGAAACTCTTAGAGCCAAAATTAGCCATCTTGGATGAGACAGACTCTGGCTTAGATATAGATGCATTAAGAATTGTTGCTGACGGAGTAAACTCCCACAAAAATAAGAACAATGCATTTTTAATTATCACGCATTATCAAAGACTACTCGATTATATTAAACCAGATTTCATTCATGTATTGTCAAAAGGCAAAATTATTAAAACAGGATGTGCTGAATTAGGTCAAGAACTAGAGAAAACAGGTTATGAAAATTTGAAATAATGGAACAATTATTCAACATAGATTTTAAAAGAATAAATTCCTCGAATGATAAAGAGGCAGCAGATAGAAAAAAAAATTTTGAATTATTTTTAAAAAGAGGTCTTCCAAATAAAAAAAATGAAAATTGGAAATTTTCTGACCTAAACTATATTATTAGTAAGAATTTCAAGAATATCAGAAATAACGATGAGTATAAATTGGATGAACAAATTGAATCAATTCATGATTTTGATCATAATAAAGTTATTCTTGTAAATGGATCATTGAAATCTTATGATTTAAATTTCGAGGAAAAAGAAAAAGTAAAAATTGAAACTTTAAAATCACTTGAGGATTTTCATGATCAGTCAAAAAATAATCTCGATTATCTTAATAAAGCTTTATCTATTGGCGGGTTTAACTTGGAAGTTCAACAAAACTACAAATGTAAAAAACCAATAATAATTTATAATTATTTTACCGCAAACTTAAATAATAAAATTATCAATAACTCAAATAAGATTAAAGTAAGTCAAAATTCCGAACTAACTTTAATCGAATATAATATTGGTGAAAAAAGTAAATTTGTTAAAAATACCTTTGAAAAAATTTATATCGATAAAGGTGCAGTTTTTAAAAATATTATTTTACAAAAAAAAAAATTTAACGGTTATTTTTATAAGAATATTTCTGGTATACAAGATTATAACTCGAGCTATCAAAATTTCATATTAAGTTCAGGACTTAAATTTAATAAAATTGAGATTGATATGATCCTGGAAAAAGAGAAAAGTAGTTGTCATATTTTATCTGGATTAAATTTAAGCAAAGAGGAACATCAGGAAATTAAAACTCAAATTAATCATTTGGCGCCAAATTGTAAAAGTTATCAAAAAATTAAAAATGTTTTAGAAAGTGATAGCAAGGGAGTTTACCAAGGAAAAATATTTGTTAAAGATATTGCTCAAAAAACAGACGCATATCAACTAAGCAAAGCTCTAATTTTAAATGATCAAGCTGAATTCAATGCTAAGCCAGAGCTAGAAATTTATGCTGATGATGTAAAATGTTCTCACGGGTCCTCTTCCGGTAGCATAGACGAGGAAGCTATACATTATTTAATGACTAGAGGAATTGAATTTAGGGAAGCAAAAAAACTTTTGATTAAAGGTTTTCTAAATGAAATTTTTGACAACATACCTGAAGAGAAAATTAGAACTTTTCTAGAAAAAAGCATAGCGGTACAGATTGATGAAATTCGATAATATAAAATCAAAATTTCCAATTTTTAAACAAAAGATTAAAGGTAAACCTTTAATTTACCTAGATAGCGCTAATTCTTCTCAAAAACCAAAAGCAGTAATAGATGAGATGTCTAGATTTTATGAAACTGAATTTTCGAATGTAGGAAGAAGCGTACATACCTTAGCAGTTAAAGCCACAAACAAATTTGAAGAAACTAGAGATTTAGTAAAATCTTATATAAACGCTCAGTATAGGGAAGAAATAATTTTTACAAAAGGAGCTACAGATGCAATTAATTTAGTTGCTAGCACTTACGGAGAAAAATTTATTAAAGAAGGTGATGAAATTCTTGTGACTGAGTTAGAGCATCATTCAAATTATGTGCCTTGGCATTATTTAAGAAAAAAAAAGGGAGCAGTAATTAAATTTGCATCTGTAAATGAAAATGGTGAAATAGATATCGATGAGTTTAAAAAACAAATTACCGAAAAAACTAAGATGATTGCTTTTACTCATATTTCGAATGTGACAGGAACTATTATGCCTATAAAAAAGGTTACTGATTTAGCTAAATCAAAAAACATTCCGGTTTTAATTGATGGGACGCAGGGTGCGCCTCACTCAGCTCTAGATGTACAAGATTTAGGTTGTGATTTTTATGCTATTTCGTGTCACAAAATGTATGGTCCAAATGGATTAGGTATTCTATATGCTAAAAAAAAATGGGTGGATGAATTACCTCCTTATCAAGGAGGCGGAGGAATGATTAATGAAGTAAAAAAGGATGAAATCACTTACGCCGACTCGCCTAATAAATTTGAAGCAGGAACAATGCAAACTGCAGAGGTAGTAGCTTTTGCAAAATCAATAAAGTTTGTTCAAGATTTTGGAATAAAAAATATTGAAAAACATGAAAGTCAAATTCTTGAGCATGGTTTAGAAATATTAAGAAAAGACAATTCTGTAAAAATTATAGGCAATCCAAAAAATAGAGCATCTATAATTTCTTTCACAATAAAGGGAATTCACCCTCATGACATAGCTACAATTTTAGATGATGATGGTGTTGCAATTCGAGCTGGCCACCACTGTTGTCAAATTTTACATGATAAATTAGGCATCCCTGCTTCTGCGAGAGCTTCAATTGGAGTTTATAACAACAAAGAAGATATTGAGATTCTAAGTGAGTCAATTAAAAAATGTAAGAAAGTATTTCAGATTTAAATGGAGTTAAAAGAATTATATCAGGAAATTATTTTAGATCACGCAAAGAATCCTAGGAACAAAGGTAAATGCGAAGGATACAATCATGATGCTAAAGCTCACAATCCTCTTTGCGGAGATAAAGTTCATATTTATTTAAAATTAGACAAAGATAAAAGTATTTCAGGTCTAAGTTTTGAAGGCGAGGGGTGTGCAATATCTTTGGCATCAGCCTCAATTCTTACAGATACTTTAAAAGGTAGAGATTTACAATTTTCAAAAAAGGTGACTGAAGACTTTTTAAATATGTTAAAAAATAAATCAAAAATCACTTTAAACAGCTTATCAAAAGATCAGATTACAACTATTTCCTCTCTATCAGGAGTTCAGGAATTTCCAATGAGAGTCAAATGTGCAACTATGGCGTGGCATACGCTCCTATCGGCGCTAGAAAAAAAGGTTCAAAATAATAATGAGTGAGTTGAAAGAAAAAATTATTACTGAAATCAAAAAAATTTATGATCCAGAAATTCCAGTTAATATTTATGAATTAGGTTTAATATACAAAATCGAAGTTAATGAAGAGAATAAAGCGATTATTGAAATGACATTAACTTCACCAAACTGCCCAGTAGCTGAAAGTTTGCCTAATTCTGTAAAAAATAATATACTAAAAATTGAGGGTATAAAGGATGTTGATCTTAAATTAGTTTGGGACCCTCCTTGGACAAAAGATAAAATGTCAGAGGCAGCAAAATTAGAGTTAAATTTATGAGCGAACAAGTAATTAAATTAAGTAATAATGCGGCGGAGAGAATTAAACAAATTATGTCTAAAGCTGAGAAATCTGCGATAGGTGTACGGGTAGGAGTGAAATCTGGTGGCTGCGCAGGCATGTCCTACATAATGGAGTACGCAAAAGAAATTAAACCAAATGAGGAAATTATAGAGGATAAAGGAGTAAAAGTTTTTATTGATCCTAAAGCTATAATGTATTTGTTAGGTACTGAAATGGATTATAAAAAAGAACAATTTTCTTCTCAGTTCGTATTCAAAAATCCAAATGAAACTGAGAGATGTGGTTGCGGAGAGTCTTTTAAAATTTAGCCGCTGTAATACATTTCAAATTCTATAGGATGTGGCGTGTGTTCGAAATTGTAAATTTCTTGGAATTTCAATTCAATGTATGCATCGATCTGATCATCAGTAAATACACCACCTTCAGTTAGAAATTTTCTATCTTTATCTAAATTTTGCATTGCCTCTCTTAAAGATCCGCATACTGTTGGAAGTTTTTTTACTTCGTCCTCAGATAAAGAATATAGGTCCTGATCAAAAGCTTTACCTGGATCAATTTTATTTTTAATTCCATCAATACCCGCCATTAACATTGACGCAAAAGTTAGATAAGGATTTCCTGCAGCATCTGGAAATCTAATTTCCATTCTAGCTGCTTTTGGGTTCATTATCACCGGAATTCTGCATGAAGCAGATCTATTTCTAGCTGAGTAAGCTAAAATAACTGGAGCTTCGAATCCAGGGATTAATCTTTTGTAGCTGTTTGTTGTGGCGTTTGAAAAAGCATTGATTGCTCTTGCATGTTTTAAAATTCCACCAATGTAATATAATGCTTCCTTGGATAAACCAGCATACTCTTTTCCCATAAATACTGGTGTACTACCTTTCCAAATAGATTGATGACAATGCATTCCAGATCCATTATCCCCTTTTACAGGTTTAGGCATAAACGTTGCCGTTTTTCCAAAAGAATGTGTTACCATTTGCACAGCGTATTTATAAAGCTGAACGTTGTCTGCTTGATCTGTTAACGTTCCAAAGTACATCCCTAATTCGTGTTGGCTTGGAGCAACTTCGTGGTGATGTTTTTCTACTTTGACACCCATATCTTTAAGTGCTTTTAAATACTCACCTCTCATATCTTGTGCGCTATCAACCGGAGGTACTGGAAAATATCCACCTTTAATTCCTGGTCTGTGACCCATATTACCATTTTCGTATTTTTTCCCTGTATTGTAAGGTCCCTCTGAACTGTCAATGCTAAAGCTAGTTTCATTCATATCATTCTTAAATCTTACATCATCAAAAACAAAAAACTCAGGCTCAGGCCCAAAGTAAGATTTATCTCCAATACCAGTTTTCTTTAAATATGCCTCTGCTTTTTTAGCTGTTCCTCTAGGATCTCTTTCGTAAGGATTTTTTTTCACCGCATCTAAAATATCGCAAAATATGTTAAGTGTTGTATGAGAATTAAAAGGATCAATTATTGGTCTATTTAAATCTGGTTTTAAAATCATATCTGACTCATTAATTGCCTTCCATCCAGCAATCGATGAGCCGTCAAAAAACACTCCATTATCCAACATATCCTCGTCAACTACTGTTGCGTCCATAGTTAAGTGCTGAAGTTTACCTTTAGGATCTGTAAATCTTAGATCCACATATTCAACCTGCTTATCTTTCATTAGTTTAACTATGTTTTTTGAACTCATTTTGCTCCTTTAATTTAAAAATTTGTTTTATTTTCGAAACGAACATATATAAGGGGCTTCTTTAGAGTATAATTAAAAATATATATCAGCTATGCATTTATCACATATCCAAATTCAAAGCTTTCTATGAGAGAAGCAAATACATTAGATTTTTCATTACTAATTTTATTA
The DNA here is from genome assembly GCA_902617025.1 of uncultured Pelagibacteraceae bacterium. GTDB lineage: Bacteria > Pseudomonadota > Alphaproteobacteria > Pelagibacterales > Pelagibacteraceae > Pelagilacustribacter. Next base: position 67,155 of record CACMVB010000003.1, read on the forward strand.
GCTATGATCTGGGGATCATCTTTTTTTAATATCAAAATAGCTACATATTCTTATGAACCAATCACACTTGCCTTAGTAAGAGTAATATTTGCAAGCATACCATTGTTAATTTTATGTAAAATTAGTGAAATTAAAATTGAGGCGTTCAGCCAAAATTGGAGTTGGTATGCTCTAATAGGACTATTTAATATTGCAATACCTTTTGTTCTAATTGCCATAGGAACTGCAGAAATTAATAGTTATCTTGCAGCTATACTAATGAGTACGACGCCTTTGAGCGGATCAATACTCGCACATTTTTTTACGAAAGATGAAAAATTATCATATCTTAAATCATTGGGTGTTTTGATTGGTTTCAGTGGAATTATATTATTATTTTTTGACAAAGTTATCATAAATAATGACAATTTTATTTATGCCTTAATCACTATTTTAGGTTCTACATTTTACTGTATTGGAGGTTTATTAACTTTAAAATTAAAAAATAAAAAAAATGAAAATGTTACAACTTCTACTACTTTATGGTCAGTAATTTTCCTTCTTCCTTTTTCATTAATTCTAGAAACACCATGGAATTCTTCCCCAACTTTAGCTTCTACTCTTTCATTATTATATTTAGGAGTTATAGCAACTGGATTCGCTTGGTTGATTAGATTTAGAATATTGACAGTAAATGGTCTAGTTTTTCAAACTCAAGTAGCCTATTTAATCCCAATTTTTGGAATTATATTTGGTTATTTTCTTATGGATGAAATTATTACCTGGAAAGTAATAGTATCATTGGTTGTAATACTTATTGGAATTTATATATTTAAAAAAAACAATAAAGGATAAATATTTAAATGGGCACAGAGTCAATTGAAGCAAGTTTTCTTTCAATTTTTGCTTTAATAAGTTTTTTTATTTTTTTACTTACAAGTAAATATTCTCATAAATTTAGAGGAGGTGCTTTACTTGATAAAGATTTTTTGAAACCACAGGCTTTTCATGAAATTCCAGTCACACGAAGCGGAGGTATAGCTGTAATTATTTGTTTGAGTATTTTTTTTATAATTTATAACTTGTTATACTCAAAAATTTTATATGACTATATCTTAATAAGCTATTCAGTATTTTTACTAGGTTTTTTAGATGATTTAAGAATAAATATAAAACCATTGAAAAGATTGATGGCAATGATATTTCTCCTTTTCTTATCAATATATTTCTTGCCAATAAAGATTTTAAATATCGATATTCCATTCTTAACCTCTTTAATGGCTAATCATTTATTTTCTTCAATATTTGTATTATTCTGTTTTTTATTTGTAATTAATGGAGCTAATTTAATTGATGGTTTTAATGGTTTATTATCAATTAATTTAATTATTATTAATATAATATTGACTTATATTAATATTGATAATCAAAATTTAGAATTTTCAATTTTACTTATTTCTCAAATAATAATTCTTTTATCTTTTCTATTATTTAACTTTCCAAATGCAAAAATTTTTTTAGGTGACAGTGGCGCTTATACAATGGGAGCTTTGACTGGTTTAAATACAATAATTACAAATAATTTAAATCCTAGTATATCTTCGTTCTTCTTTTGCACTCTTTTATTTTATCTTTTTTTTGAGGTATTTTTCTCTTTTTTAAGAAAATTAATTCAAAAAAAATCTCCTATTTATCCAGACAATAAACATTTACACATGCTTAGCTTTTATAAATTTTCAAGCATTTATGGAAAAAATAAAGGTAATTATTTTAATTCAGTTATTATAAATCTTTTTTATTTGGTTCTAATTATTCCTGGGTTGTATTTTTTATATGATCCTCAATTAAGCAGGTATTGGTTTTTCATCTTATTGTTAATTTATCTAATAATATATTCTAGACTTTATCGTTTAATTGAAAATTAAATTGATATATAAAAACGATTACTAATTGGGCAAGTGGCGGAATTGGTATACGCGCTGGTCTTAGAAACCAGTGCCGCAAGGCTTAAGAGTTCGAGTCTCTTCTTGCCCACCAAAATATTATGAAAGTAGAAGTAAAATCAAAAAAAGGTTTAAGAACAATTTTATCTGTAATAGTTGATAAAAAAAATATACAGGCAAAAATGAATGAAAGAATTCAAGAGCTTCAAAAGGAGGTATCATTAAAAGGTTTCAGACCCGGTAAAGTTCCAGCAGAAGTAATAAAAAGTCAATTTGGAAAATCTATTTATGGGGAAGTAGTGGACAAGATTTTAAGAGATACGACTACTAAGGCTATTGATGAAAAAAAATTAAAAGTTGCGGGTCAACCAAAAATTGACTTAAAACAGTTTGGAGAAGGAAAAGATTTGAACTATGAACTTCAGATAGATTGTTTGCCAAACGTAAATTTAAAAAGTTTTGATAAATTCAAAGCAACAAGTTTTAAATTAATAATTGAGGAAAAAATTATTGACGAAAAATTGAAAGAAATTGCAAATCAAAACAAACAGTTTGAAAATAAAAATAAAAATGAAAAAGCGATTAGTGGTGACCAGGTGATTTTTGATTACTCTGCAACAGTTGATGGCAATAAATTTGAAGGAAGCGAGGGCAAGGGTGTACAGCTGGAGTTGGGCAAAGATCTTTTTTTAAAAGGATTCGACGAACAATTAATAGGGGTAAAAATAAATGATACTAAAATTTTAAGTGCTACACTTCCTGCTAATCATCCAAAAAAAGAACTAGCAAATAAAAAAACTAAATTTGAATGCAAAATTTTAAATATAAAAAAACCTATGGTAAGTAAAATTGATGACGATTTTGCAAAATTGATGGGAGCAAAAGATATTAAAGATTTGAAGTCTTTGATTGAAAAACAAATTACAGGACAATATTCACAAGCATTAAACTCAATAACCAAAAAAGAGATTTTAGATCAAATAGAAAAAAATCATCAAGTTGAATTACCTCAAAACTTAATTGATCAAGAAGTTTCAATAATGACTCAAAATCTTAAACCTGATGAAAAAGAGAAACATAAATCAAATAATGAAAAACTTGCAAGATCTAGAATAAAACTTGGATTATTATTGAATGCATATGGAGAAAAAAACAATTTAAAAGTATCAGATGAAGAAGTTAGAAATGAGATACAGAAACAAATCAAAGGAATGCCTGGACAAGAAAAAATGGTAGTTGAGTATTATCAAAAAAATCCAAGTGCATCTCAGAGTTTAAAGGGCTCTTTGTATGAAGAAAAAATTATTGATCTTATTAAATCAAAAATTAATCTTTCTAGTAAAGAGATTAACTCAAAAGAAGCTGAAAAAATAATTACTGCATTCAATAAACCAAATATAGACACTGAAAAATCTAAAACCACATCACCTGTAAAAAATAAGTTAAAAACAAAAAAAATTAGTAAAAAGTAATCAATAGTTGTATAAAAACAATTATGAGTCGCGAATTAGAGGAAAAAATGAACAGTCTCATTCCTATGGTTGTTGAACAATCAAGCAAAGGTGAAAGAGCTTATGATATTTATTCTAGACTGTTAAAAGAGAGAATTGTCTTTTTGGTGGGTCCAGTTAATGATGCTGTTGCATCTTTAGTAACAGCTCAACTATTGTTTTTAGAATCTGAAAACCCAAATAAAGAAATTAATTTTTATATAAATAGTCCTGGCGGTTTGGTTACTGCAGGTTTAGGAATTTATGATACAATGCAATATATAAATTCCCCAGTCTCAACCCTTTGCATCGGTCAAGCTTCTTCAATGGGTTCGTTTCTTTTAGCAGCTGGACAAAAAGGGAAAAGATATTCACTTCCTAATTCAAGAATTATGGTTCACCAACCATCAGCAGGCTTTCAGGGTCAAGCCACTGACATTCAAATACATGCTAAAGAAATTTTATCTTTAAAGGAAAGATTGAATAATATTTATTCAAAGCACACTGGAAAATCTTTAAAAGAAATTTCAGAGGCTTTAGAAAGAGATAACTTTATGACAGCTGATGAAGCAAAAAAATTTGGTTTGATTGACTCAGTTGTGGAAAAAAGAAGTTAAATCACAATATATAGATATTAATACAACTTCACCTTGATAAGAAATAGTTAGAGATTTATATTAAGTGTATTGATTCGTTATGACAGATAAAAATAACAAAAATATTCTTTATTGTTCGTTCTGTGGAAAAAGCCAGCACGAAGTAAGAAAGCTTATAGCTGGTCCTACAGTTTTTATTTGTGATGAATGCGTTGAACTTTGTATGGATATTATTAAAGAGGAAAATAAAAGCTCTTTAGTTAAACATCAAGATGGAGTTCCTTCGCCAAAAGAAATTTGTAATGTATTAGATGAATATGTGATTGGCCAAAAACTCGCAAAAGAAATTTTATCTGTCGCAGTTCATAATCATTATAAACGATTAAATCATGAGACAAAAAATAATAAAGATATAGAGCTATCTAAATCTAATATTTTACTAGTTGGTCCAACAGGTTGCGGTAAAACCTTATTAGCTCAAACTTTAGCAAGAATTCTGGATGTTCCTTTTACAATGGCAGACGCAACTACATTAACAGAAGCTGGATATGTTGGAGAAGATGTAGAAAATATAATTTTAAAATTATTACAAGCTGCCGATTATAATGTTGATAAGGCACAAAGGGGAATAGTTTACATAGATGAAGTAGATAAAATTAGTAGAAAATCTGAAAACCCTTCAATCACAAGAGACGTTTCTGGTGAAGGTGTTCAGCAAGCACTATTAAAAATAATGGAAGGTACGGTTGCGAGTGTCCCTCCTCAAGGAGGCAGAAAACATCCTCAACAGGAATTTTTACAAGTTGATACGACTAATATCCTATTTATTTGTGGTGGAGCTTTTGCTGGCTTAGACAAATTAATTAATAGCAGAGATAAAGGAACATCAATCGGGTTTGGAGCAAAAGTGAAAAACCTTAAGGACAAAACTCTATCAGAAACTATGAAGATGTTAGAGCCTGAAGATTTAATAAAGTATGGACTTATACCAGAATTTATTGGAAGAATGCCAATAATAGCTACCTTAGATGACTTAGATGAAAAATCTTTAGTTCAAATTTTGAAAGAGCCAAAAAATTCATTAATAAAACAATATCAGAGACTTTTTGAATTTGAAAACGTAGAGTTGGAATTTAAAGATGATGCAATCCTGGAAATAGCTAAAAAAGCTATCACTAAAAAAACAGGAGCTAGGGGATTAAGATCGATTTTAGAAAATATACTCCTTAAAACAATGTTTGAATTACCTGACATGGAAGACGTAATTAAAGTAACTGTAGACAGCAATTCAGTAAAGGGAAATTCTGAACCCATAATAACTTACGGTAAAAAAACATCAACATCTGTAGCATAAGCATAATTTGCTTCTTGAAATTAATAAATTAATTGTCATATAATAACTTTATGAAAACTTCATATTTAAAACCTCTATTGCCTTTGAGAGATATAGTTATATTTCCTTCAATGGTAGTTCCATTGTTCGTTGGTAGAGAAAAATCAATTAAAGCTCTTCAAGAAGCTATGAAGTCAGATAAATCTGTAGTTTTAGTTACCCAAAAAAATTCAGAAGTTGATGATCCAGGCTACAAAGATCTTTATCAATTTGGATGTGTTAGTAAAATTTTACAATTACTTAAGTTACCAGATGGTACGGTAAAAGTTTTAGTTGAGGGAGAGAAGAGAGTAAAAATTATAAAGCACAATGAAGATCCAGATAGTTATTTAGTATGTGAGGTAGAAATTGTTGAGGATCAGAACGCATCAAAAGACCTTGAGCAATTAGCCATTGGATTACTTAAAAAATTTGAAAGACTTCAAGTATTAAATAAAAAAGATTTAAATGATGTCTCTGGTACTAAAAATTTAAAAGACCCAGTTAAAATTGCTAATACAATTTCATCTAACTTAAACATACAAATATTTGAAAAGCAAGAATTGCTTGAAATTTTAGATTTAAAAAAAAGATTGGAGAAAATCCATTCTATTATTGAAAAAGAAATAAGTGTTTTATCGGTAGAGAAAAAAATTAGAGGTAGAGTTAAAAATCAAATGGAAAAAACTCAAAGGGAATATTATTTAAATGAGCAATTAAAAGCAATTCAAAAAGAACTTGGAGAAATTGATGAAGGTAAAGATGAGTTAAGTTCGATATCAAAGGCTATAACAGATGCTAAAATGCCAAAGTCAGCTAAAGAAAAATGTTTGTCTGAATTAAAAAAATTAAAATCTATGAGCCCGATGTCTGCTGAGGCTACAGTTGTTAGAAATTATTTAGACTGGATGACCGAACTACCTTGGTCAAATAAATCAAAAATAAGCACTGATTTAACTCAGTCCCAAAAAATTTTAGATGAAGATCACTACGGATTAGAGAAAGTTAAAGAGAGAATAATTGAATTTTTAGCAGTTCAAAAAAGAATGACTAAAATGAAGGGCCCAATTCTGTGTTTAGTTGGACCTCCGGGAGTAGGAAAAACATCTTTAGGTAAATCTATTGCAAAAGCCACTAACAGAAAATTTATTAGAATCTCACTGGGAGGCATTAGAGATGAGGCTGAAATAAGAGGCCACAGGAGAACTTATATCGGATCATTACCTGGAAAAATAATTCAAATGATGAAAAAAGCCGGCACAAAAAATCCACTTTTTTTACTTGATGAAATTGATAAAGTTGGTAACGATTATAGAGGTGATCCTTCTTCGGCTTTACTTGAAGCGCTAGACCCTGAACAAAATAAAGAGTTTAATGATCATTATTTAGAAGTTGATTATGATCTATCTGATGTGATGTTCGTCACAACAGCTAATACATTAAACATTTTACCACCACTACTTGATAGAATGGAAGTGATAAGATTATCAGGATATACTGAAGATGAAAAAGTAAATATTTCCCAAAAATTTTTAATTCCAAACCAAAGCAAAAACAATGGTCTTCAAAAAAATGAATGGGATCTTAGTGAGGAGTCTATTAGAAAAATAATACGAAATTACACAAGAGAGTCAGGCGTTAGAAATTTAGAACGAGAGATATCCAAAATTGCAAGGAAACTAGTTAAAAAGATCGATAATAAAGAGAAAGTAAGTAATCCTGTTTCTGAAAAAGATTTAAAAGATTTTTTAGGTGTCCAAAAATTTAATTATGGTGAAATAGAAGAGGAAAATAGAATCGGAGTTGTTACTGGCTTGGCTTGGACAGAGGTTGGAGGAGAAATTTTAAAAATCGAGTCCGTTGTAATGCCTGGAAAAGGGAAAATGCAAATCACAGGAAAGCTTGGAGATGTAATGCAAGAGTCTGTTAAAGCAGCGAAATCTTATATTAGATCAAAAAGTTTAGATTACGGAATTATCCCTCCTATTTTTGATAAAAAAGATTTTCATATTCATGTTCCTGAGGGAGCTACACCAAAAGATGGTCCGTCCGCAGGAGTTGGAATGGTTACGTCTATAATTTCAGCTATAACTGAAATACCTGTTAATAAAAATGTAGCTATGACAGGAGAAATAACATTAAGAGGATTAGTATTACCAATTGGCGGATTAAAAGAAAAATTACTAGCTGCTCATAGAGCTGGAATTAAAAAAGTACTCATACCATTGGAAAATAAAAAAGATTTAATCGAAGTTCCAAAAACGATCCAAGAAAACATGGAAATAATACCAGTTAAAAATGTAGATGATGTTTTAAAAGTAGCTCTAACAAAGCCTTTAAAAAGTGTTGAGTGGGTTGAAGTTGACCCTATTACAGACAAAGCCAAAAATAAAAATAAAGAAGAATTGAGCACTCACTAGAAAAATTAATCTAGCCAATCCTTATATCTTTCTAGGTTCTCTCTCAAATAATCAGGCAATAACTCTACGCTTATTTTTTCTAAAGAAAGATTACCAGTATACTTTTTATCTTCTTGAGCAACCGTATGGTCATATAATATTTTTTTTTGATTAACCATATTCTCCATATCTTTTTCAGTTAACCCACTTTCCTCGAATTCCAAATGATGCATAAAATTTGATAATTTATAAAAAATTTCCTTCGGTTTTTTTATTGAGGTAAAATGCCAACCTCCATCATTTATAATATTTACGTCCATATAACGTTTTTTTGAAAATAAAGTATCAATTCTCCAAGGAGGATAAATTTTACTTTTAATATTTCTTAACCACTGAAATCCAATTAAATGTTTTTTTTTACAAGCTCTTGTTCCAACCCACTTGAAATTTGGCTGTAAAAGATTAAACTTATAATAAAATACATCTTGCTCAAAAAGTGTAATTTTTTTTTTTATTTTAAAATTTTTCATGTTAGGAATTTCATCTAAATCGCTAGAAAAAACTATGTCATCACCATGTGCCTCTGAAATACCTTTAATGAGTTGAGCTCTTTGATTATTCTCTCTTTTAAGAGAATTATCTAAAATTTTTTTATTTTTCATCCCAATTTCATCATTTGGATTAATTTCTTCTATACCATTTGGGAGTTTATCTACAATAATATAAATTATTTTATCTTTAAATTTTTTAAAATTTTTTATGTCAAAATTAAGTTTTTTTTTCTTTCCACTATGAAGGTAAGTAGACTCAGTTATAACAAATTTTTTTACATATTTATCAAGTATATTTAGACGTAAATCTAGCAACAAATCTTCGTCAAAATACATAAAACAATCATATATGTTCATGATATTTGAGTTATAATAAAATCTATTGTAAGTAAATAATAATTAAATTTCTTAATGAAAAAAAAGATAATTATTACCGGAGGACTCGGTTACGTGGGGACTGAGTTGTGTAAAATTTATTCCGGAGTAAGTTGGAACCATGAAATAGTAGTTATTGATAATCGCTTTATTTCAGAAAGAGTAAATCAACTTAGAAACTGGAATATGGAATTTGTTCACGGAAGTATTTTAGACAAAGGTTTAATTCACAAATATTTAAAAAATGCCGATATTGTCCATCATCTCGCAGGAGTTACTGACGTTCCTAGAACCAAAAGTGAAGCAACAAACTTACAGGACCAAAAAATTAGACAAGTTGGAGTGGAAGGAACACAAAATATATTAGATGCCATCAATGATAAATGTAAAATTATCTTTCCATCCACTCACGTAGTTTTTGAAGGTATTAAGGAAGTTAAGAGTGATATAAATGAGGAAGAGTCAACGAAACCGGTTTTGTCTTATTCAACCTCGAAAGCAATTAACGAAACTCAATTAAAAGAGTCTGGAAAAAACTTTATCATACTACGATTAGGATCTGTTTATGGATACTCTACAGATACGATGCGCCTTGATATCATGACGAACTTTTTTTCTAAAACCGCTTCTCAAAATGGAACACTTAAATTGTTTGCCGGAGGGAGGCAAATTAAAAGTTTAGTCCCTTTGATAGATGTAGCAAGATGTTTTAAATTTATGGAGGAAAATAATGGAATTAACTCAGAAATTTTTAATTTAACAAAAGATACAGTTACAGTAAAAAAAGTAGCAGAAATCTGTAAAAAATATAATTCAAAAATTAATTTAAAAGAAACAAATGACGAAATACCAAATTTAGGATTTTCTTTATCAAATAAAAAACTATTAAAAACTGGTTTTAAATTTCTTTATAATTTAGATCATAGCATTAAAGAGATGATACAAAAATGGTCAAAACAAGAACTTAAAAAAGATTTAGAGTATGTAAAAAATGGTGAAAACTTATTTATTGATAAAAGAGGATCAATAAGCAATCATGAGCTTACAGAGCCAATAAACTTAATTGGACTAATAGACTCTAAAAAAGGAACGATGAGAGCTAATCACTACCATCCTCAACAAGAACAGAAATGCTTATTCACCAAAGGACAAATTATAGAGGTCTTTCAAGATATCATAAATCCTGGATCACCAAAGATCACACAAATAGTAAATGAAGGAGAACTGTCTATAATAAAACCTAATGTTGCACACACAATGGTATTTTCAAAAGATACTACTTTTTTAAATCTAGTAAGAGGAGAAAGAGACCATGAAAATTATGGGATCACTCATACAATAAAGCATGATCTTGTAGACGAAAAAGAAAAAAATTTATTATTAAAATGCTATAAGTTTGAATGTAGATCTTGTGAAAACACAAAATTAAAAAGAGTTGTGTCGTTAGGTTATCAACCATTAGCAAACAATCTTCTTAATAAACAAAACGAAAAATGTGAATTATATCCCCTCGAAGTTAATTACTGCGAAAAATGTCATAACTGTCAGCTATCTGTATCTGTTGATCCCAAAAAAATGTTTTCTAATTATCTTTATACTTCATCAACTTCGAAAATATTTCAAGAACATTTTGTCAAAGCATCAGAAAAATATATCAAAGATTTTAAATTAAATAAAAAAAGATCATACATCATTGACATAGGAAGCAATGACGGAATTGCATTAAAACCATTCGTAGACAAAGGATTCAAAAAGATACTTGGAGTCGAACCAGCAAAAAATTTGGCTAAATTAGCGAATAAAAAAAAAATAAAAACTTTCAATGGATTCTTAGATAAAAAAAATTTAAAAAAAATAAAAAAAGGTGCAGACTTAATTTTAGCATCAAATGTTTTTGCTCACTCTGACAAATTACAGGAAATGGCTGAGTGTATGTTTAAACTGTTAAGTAAAAAAGGGACAATTATTATAGAAGTTCAATATTTAATGAACACATTGAAAGATCTTACATTTGATAATATTTATCACGAGCACTATAACTACTGGTCGCTAACCTCCCTTACTAATTTTTTTAAAAAATTTGATAGTGTAATATTTAGATCAGAAAAAGTTGACACGCATGGTGGGTCGATAAGAGTTTATATTAAAAAAAACAAAAAAACTAAAATTGAAAAAAGTGTTAAGCAAATGTTGAAAGAGGAAGAAAAATTCGGCATTAAAAAATTTAATACTTACAAAAAATTTGGTGAAAAAGTTTACGAAATTAGAGAAAACATAAGAAGAAATTTAAAAAAGATTAAAAAAAATAGTAAACTGATTATAGGTTATGGTGCCCCTGCAAAGGCAACTACAGCTCTTAATTTTTTTGGCATTTCAAAAGAAATAGACTTTGTAGTAGAGGATAATAAATTAAAACATAATAAATATATTCCAGGAGTAAATATTCCTATTAAAGATAAATCTAAAATTACAAATAAACAAAATACATTAATAGTTTTGGCTTGGAATTTTTATAACGATATTAAAAAGAATAATTCTGAACTTTCAGAAAATATTATTAATATTAAAGATTTAGAAGTTAATAATAAGTGATTAAACTTTTCCAAATTTCAAAGATATTTCTTATACTTTCAAAAAAATAATCCAAATAATACTCAGACGCTGGTATAGTTGAAACTATAAATTCCTGTGAAAAATATAAAATTCGTGACAAAGCGATCACAAAAAAAACAAATATAATAAGTGAGTTGTAAAATCCAAATGAAACTTTTCTTTTTTCCTGTTTACTGAAATTTTTTTCAGATTGTGCGTCGTTGATTTTGATACCATGTTTTTTTGCTAAATATTCGGGTGAGTACAAACTGATTTCTCTTGGTTTTTTTGGAGCAGTCCTTTTTATTTTTTTTGGTTTTTGTATTTTTTGTTGAACAGGCTGAGGTCTTGAAACCACCTTTTTTGGACGAGCGATTGATTGTGTTTTTTCAATATCTCCTACAGGGAATTGTTTCCATTTTAATCCACAAAAACCACACTGAACCATTCTTCCAGCTACAGGTATGGAATTATCTGGAAGCGTAAATTTCTTTTCGCCACAGTTACAAGTTATAATCATAATCTTACAATAATACTGCTATTTATATAAATTACATAACAATTTAAATACTTTTTTACTTTATAAAATTTTTATTGTATATCTCGATTTTATTTAATTTGGGCGGTTAGCTCAGTTGGTAGAGCATCTCGTTTACACCGAGAGGGTCATAGGTTCGAGTCCTTTACCGCCCACCATTAAATTAGGGGGTGTAGCTCAGTTGGTTAGAGCGCCTGCCTGTCACGCAGGAGGCCGCGGGTTCGAGTCCCGTCACTCCCGCCACTATTTGATAATCATTTTCATCTAGAAAGTTAAAAATCAACATTTATCAATCAACATAATGCTTCCTTCTGTCCTGTACTCTTTAACTGTAAATGTTATAAATAACTAATATTAATATAAGAATCCTCAAACTACGGTATTGAGGTAGGTGTTAATAAAATATGATTTACAACTTTTTATCAGACTATCTATCAATAATAATATTTTTATTTATATCTCTATTTTTAAGTATAGGGTTTATAGTCGCTAATTTTTTAGCTTCCCCTTCTAATCCTGATCCGGAAAAATTATCAGCTTATGAATGTGGATTTGAGGCTTTTGATGACTCTAGAATGGAATTCGATGTTAGATTTTATTTGGTAGCTATTTTATTTATTATTTTTGATCTTGAAATTGCTTTCCTTTTTCCCTGGGCTATATCTTTAGGAAATTTAGGAGCCCTTGGCTTTTGGTCGATGATGATTTTTTTAGGTATTTTAACTATAGGATTTATCTATGAGTGGAAAAAAGGAGCATTGGAATGGGAATAAAATTTAATCTTAATGAAGATAAACAAAAAAAAATTCCAGAAGAATTCAAAGACCTTGCAAAAGATTTTGCAGAAAAAGGATTTATAACTACTTCATCAGAAAATTTAATAAATTGGGCTAGAACAGGCTCATTACATTGGATGACATTTGGTCTAGCTTGTTGTGCAGTTGAAATGATGCAAACATCTATGCCTAGGTACGATCTAGAAAGATTTGGTGCAGCTCCGAGAGCTTCACCTAGGCAATCAGATGTTATGATAGTAGCAGGTACATTAACTAATAAGATGGCACCAGCTTTAAGAAAAGTTTATGATCAAATGCCTGAACCAAGATACGTTGTATCCATGGGAAGCTGTGCTAATGGTGGTGGTTATTATCATTATTCATACTCGGTGGTAAGAGGATGTGATAAAATTGTTCCAGTAGATATTTATATTCCTGGATGTCCCCCATCTGCAGAAGCTCTTTTGTACGGTATCTTACAACTTCAAAAAAAAATTAGAAGAGAAGGAAATTTACAGAGATAATACATGACAGAAAGTTTAAAAAAGTTAGAAAATGTAATTAATTCTGAACTAGCGAGCAAAGTTCTTAATTCCTTCATTAAAAATAATGAATTGACTATTGAAATAAGTGAAACCGATTTAGCGCAAGTTGTCCAATTTTTTAAGTCAAATGAAAAAATAAAATTTAGGCAACTAATAGATATAGCTGGAGTAGACTACCCAGATGAGGAGAAACGTTTTAAACTCATTTATCTTTTTTTATCTCATGAAAATAATTATAGAATTAAACTATCTATAAACTTTCCACCGAAACAGGTCATAGACTCGATCACAAAAATTTTTCCTTCTGCAAATTGGATGGAGAGAGAAGTATTTGATATGTATGGTATTAAATTTAAAAATCATCCTGACCTAAGAAGAATTTTGACTGACTATGGTTTTAAAGGACATCCATTAAGAAAAGATTTTCCTTTAACTGGTTTTAACGAAGTAAGATACAGCGAAAAAGATAAAAAAGTAATTTATGAACCAGTCAAACTTGAACAAAATTATAGAAATTTTGATTTTGAAAGCCCATGGGAGGGAACAAATTATATAAAAGAAATTAAAAAAAAAGAAAACGATGGTAAAAAAAATTAAATCATTAAACCTTAATTTTGGCCCCCAACATCCTGCAGCACATGGTGTTTTAAGACTTATTTTAGAGTTAGATGGAGAGGTAGTAGAGAAAGCAGACCCACACATTGGACTTCTGCATAGAGGAACCGAAAAACTTATAGAACAAAAAACTTATACTCAAGCTTTGCCATATTTTGATAGACTTGATTATGTAGCCCCTATGAACCAAGAGCATGCTTTCGCTTTAGCTGCTGAAAAATTGTTAAAGATTGAAGTTCCAATTCGCGCAAAATATATAAGAGTTATTTTTTGTGAAATAGGAAGAATACTTAGCCATATTTTAAATGTTACAACCCAAGCTCTTGACGTGGGCGCTTTAACGCCATCCTTATGGGGCTTTGAGGAGAGAGAGACTTTAATGACTTTCTATGAAAGAGCCTCTGGGTCAAGACTTCATGCGAATTACTTTAGAACTGGAGGAGTACATCAGGATATTCCTTTAAAATTAGTCGATGATATTGAAAAATTTTGTAAGTCATTTCCAAAAATTATAGATGACCTTGAAGGTTTACTAACTGACAATCGTATATTTAAGCAAAGAAATGTAGAAATTGGAATAGTTTCTAAACAAGAGGCTCTGGATCACAGTTTTTCTGGAGTAATGTTAAGAGGTTCTGGTGTACCGTGGGATTTAAGAAGATCTCAACCATACGAAATATACAAAGATTTAGATTTTAAAATACCCGTAGGAAAAAATGGTGACTGTTATGATAGATATCTTTGTAGAATTGAAGAAATGAGAGAGAGTGTTAAAATTATTTTACAGTGTATTGAAAATCTTCCTAAGGGACCTATTAAATCAATTGATGGAAAAATTTCCCCTCCCAACAGAGATGACTTAAAACAGTCAATGGAGGCTTTAATACATCATTTTAAATTATTTACAGAGGGTTATAGGGTTCCAAAAGGAGATGTTTATACATCGGTTGAAGCGCCTAAAGGAGAGTTTGGTGTTTATTTGATATCAGATGGAAGTAATAAACCTTATAGATGTAAAATTAGAGCTCCAGGATTTTCTCATCTTCAAGCTATGGACTATTTAATTCGTGGACACATGTTAGCTGATGTTCCGGCAATATTAGGTTCTTTAGATATTGTATTTGGAGAGGTAGACCGATGAGTTTAAAAAAGGTTCATGACGACCAGCCAGATAGTTTTGAATTTTCTGATGAAAATTTGAAAAAAGCAGAGGAAATTTTAAGCAGATATCCAAAAGAAAATAAAAAAAGTGCTGTTATGCCTTTTCTTTATTTAGCTCAAAAGCAAAATAATAACTGGATACCTCTATCTGCAATGAAATATATAGCAAACCTTTTGTCTATGCCATATATATCGGTTTATGAAGTAGCAACTTTTTATACAATGTATAACTTAGCGCCAGTAGGAAAACACTTCATACAAGTTTGCACTACCACTCCTTGTTTAATCCGTGGGGCTGATAAAATTGTTAAACTATGTAAAGAAAAAATTTCATCAAGTGAAAATGAACTTTCCAAGAAAGGAAGCTGTTCATGGATGGAGGTAGAATGCTTAGGAGCTTGTGTTAATGGTCCAATGATACAAGTTAATGATGACTATTATGAGGATTTAGATGAAAAAAATACTGTAAAAATACTAGACTCTCTAATAAACGACAAACCTTTAAAACCCGGATCTTATAGAGGGCGTAAAAATACAGCACCAGAAAAAAAACAACAAGTTAATGGAGAAAATCATGCTTAAGGCCGAAAATAAAATCTTCAAAAATCTCTATAATAATTATGGATGGGAAATTGATGATGCAATTAGAAGAGATGACTGGAAAGACACAAAAAATATTATTTCCAAAGGTAGAGAATGGATAATAAATGAGGTCAAAATTTCTGAACTTAGAGGTAGAGGAGGAGCGGGTTTTTCAACTGGTCTCAAATGGTCCTTTTCACCAAAAAAAGTCGGATCTAGGCCTCATTACTTAATCATAAATGCAGATGAGTCAGAACCAGGTACATGTAAAGATAGAGATATTTTAAGATTCGAACCTCAAAAATTAATCGAAGGATGTTTAATTGCTGGATATGCTGTCAATGCACACACTTGTTATATTTATATAAGAGGCGAATATTTCAACGAAGGAAAGCGTCTTCAAGAAGCAATTAATCAAGCTTATAAAAAAAATTTTTTAGGAAAAAATGCATGTGGATCAGGTTGGGACTTTGATATTCATATTCATTATGGTGCAGGCGCATACATTTGTGGTGAGGAAACTGCTCTATTAGAAAGTATAGAGGGAAACAAAGGACAACCAAGATTAAAACCACCTTTTCCAGCTCTAGTAGGTTTATATGGCTGTCCAACCATTGTTAATAATGTTGAGACCATTGCAGTAGTTCCTACAATTTTAAGAAGAGGCGGCAAATGGTTTGCTTCATTAGGTAAACCAAAAAATACCGGAACAAAAATATTTTGTATATCTGGAAACGTAAACTCTCCTTGTAATGTTGAAGAGGAAATGGGAATTCCTTTAAAAGAATTAATAGAAAAACATGCGGGTGGAGTAATTGGAGGTTGGGAAAACCTTCAAGCAGTAATTCCTGGCGGTTCATCGATGCCTTTATTAACAAAAAAAATATGCGATACAATTACGATGGATTTTGACACTTTAATAGAAAATAAAAGTGGATTAGGTACAGCGGGTATAGTTGTAATAAATAAAGATCAAGATATCGTTGCATGCATGGCAAGAATAGCAAGATTTTATAAACATGAAAGTTGCGGTCAATGTACCCCATGCCGTGAGGGAGCAGGATGGATGTGGAGAATTTTAGATAGAGTAGTAAAAAGAAAAGCTACCTTTGCCGATATCGATTTATTGTCTGATGTAACAAAACAAATAGAGGGTCATACTATTTGTGCGTTTGGAGAAGGGTCAGCCTGGCCTGTACAAGGTTTATTGAGACATTTTAGGAAAGAAATTGAAAGTCGTTGTAGAGAGGAACCTTTAATTAAAAAGAAAACAAATAATCCTTATTTGGTAGACCAGCATCTTCTGGAGAATAAAAATGCCTAAAATTACCATTAATGGAAAAGAGATAGAATTTGAAAAAGGGATGACTGTTCTTCAAGCCTGTGAACTAGCTGAAGTAGAAATTCCAAGATTTTGTTATCATGAAAAATTATCAATAGCTGGAAACTGCAGAATGTGTTTAGTCGAGATGGAAAAATCTGCAAAACCAATTGCATCATGCGCGATGCCTGCAGCAGAGGGTATGAATATAAAAACTAATACAACTTTTGTTGAAAAAGCTAGAAAAGGAGTTATGGAATTTTTATTGGCCAATCATCCACTTGATTGTCCAGTATGTGATCAAGGAGGTGAATGTGATTTACAAGATCAGTCAATGTACTATGGGGTAGATAAATCAAGATTTGTTGAAAATAAAAGGCTGGTTAAGGAAAAATATATGGGCCCTTTAATTAAAACACAAATGACTAGATGCATTCATTGCACAAGATGCGTGAGATTTGCAACTGAAGTCGCTGGAGTTCCTGAGATAGGAGCGATAGGTAGAGGAGAAAATATGGAAATTACAACTTATCTGGAAAAAGCCATGGAGTCAGAACTATCTGCAAATGTAATCGACTTATGTCCAGTAGGTGCACTCACTTCAAAACCTTATGCTTTTGAGGCAAGACCTTGGGAACTTAAAAAAACTGAAAGCATTGATGTAATGGATGCAGTTGGATCTAATATAAGAGTTGATACTTATAATTGGGAGGTTAAAAGGATTTTACCAAGACTAAACAACGATATTAATGAGGAATGGATTTCTGATAAAACAAGATACTCTTGCGATGGACTCCTCAAACAAAGGTTAGACGTCCCTTACATTAAAAAAGATAACAAGCTTCAAAAATCAACTTGGGACGAAGCTATTTCTTTATTGGCTAGTAAATTTAAATCAATAGACCCAAATAAAATTGGTGGCCACATTGGTGATATGGTTAACCTCGAAAACGCTCTGAGTTTTAAAAAATTCTTTAAAAGTCTAAAAATAAATAATTTAGAGTTCAGAGAAAGAAAATTTTATATCAATTCATCTGAAAAAATTAATTATATATTTAACTCTTCGATAAGAGGAATAGAAGATTCTGATCTTATCTTTTTAATTGGTACTAATCCAAGATTTGAAGCCAGCATGTTGAATGCAAGAATAAGAAAAGTATTTGTTAAAAGAAAAATACCAATTTTCTCACTCGGGGATCCTGGTGAATTGACTTACGAATATACTAAAATCGGAAACAATACAGAGGATTTGAAAAGAATATTAAATGGGGAGAGTGAGTTTTCAAAAAAATTGTCTCTATCAAAAAAACCTTTAATAATAATTGGAGAATCAGCTTTAGAACTTAAAAGCGCTAAGTTTTTATTTGAGGAAATTAAAGATTTTTTAAAAAAGAAAGATTTTATAAACAAAGAATGGAACGCTTTTAATTTCTTGCCACAAAACGCCTCTACAGTAGGTTTAATTGACCTAGAAATTTTACCTAAAGATCAAGAAGAAAACTATGCTTTTTTTGAAAATTTAAAAAACAACAAATTTGAACTACTATATCTTTTAGGATCAGATAATTTAGAAATTAAAAAAAATAACGAATTTATTGTCTATCAAGGAAGCCATGGAGATAGAGGAGCCGAGATTGCAGATTTAGTTCTTCCGAGCGCTGCATTTACTGAACAAAATGGATTATATGAAAACTTAGAGGGAAGAGTTCAAGAGTGCAAAAAAGCTTCATATCCAATAGGTGATGCGTTAGAAGACTGGAAAATATTTAATTTAATTTTAAAGAAACTTAATAAAGAAGATAGCTTATCAAATTTCGACTTACTGAGACAAGAAGTTTTAAAATCAATAAAAAATTTTACAAAATTAAATGAGTTGCCTAATTTTCATGAAAGCAAATTTAAGAAAACATCAAGTGATTTTATAAATGAGGAAATAATTATTAAGCAGTTGGACTATTTTTATACTAATTCTATTTCAAGAGCATCTAAAACTATGAGTGAGTGTCGTAAAATAAGACAAAACGCAAAAAAAACTGGAACAGATAACATATGATAGAGTATTTACAAATTTTAGGTCAAGAAATTTATAAAATTATTTTTTTACTCATTCCAATTCTCGTTTCTGTTGCAATGATAGTTTGGTTGGATAGAAGGGTCTGGGGATTAGTTCAAAAAAGACGGGGCCCGAATGTTGTAGGTCCTTTTGGTCTTTTTCAAACTTTAGCAGATGCTTTGAAATACATTTTTAAAGAAATTATAATTCCAGCTAGCGCAAATAAAGTGGTTTTTATTTTAGCGCCAATAGTCACTATGACTTTAGCTTTAATTGCCTGGGCGGTAATACCAATGAGTAAAGATTTAGTTTTATCAAACATTAATGTTGGAATTTTATATTTGTTTGCTGTTTCTTCTCTAGGTGTTTATGGAATAATTATGGGAGGCTGGGCTTCCAATTCAAAATATCCTTTTTTAGGAGCTATTCGATCTGCAGCGCAAATGGTCTCATATGAGGTATCAATCGGCATAATTATTATAAATGTACTTTTATGCGTAGGATCTTTAAATTTGAATGATATTGTGATCGCTCAAAAAGATTTATGGTACGTTATACCTCTTTTTCCGATGTTTGTGATTTTTTTTATTTCTGCATTAGCAGAAACTAATAGACCACCTTTTGACTTACCAGAAGCTGAAGCTGAGTTAGTTGCAGGTTACCAAACAGAATATTCAGGAATGATGTATGCAATGTTCTGGCTTGGAGAATACGCAAATATTCTTTTAATGTGTGCCATGGGCTCGATACTTTTTTTAGGAGGATGGTTGCCTGTCATGGACATTTATCCATTAAATATTATACCTGCACCTATTTGGATGATATCGAAAATATTATTTCTTTTTATATTATTTGCACTTATTAAAGCTATAGTTCCAAGATATAGATATGATCAACTTATGAGACTTGGTTGGAAAATATTTTTACCATTTTCTTTAATTTACCTAGTCTTGACTTCAAGTTTCTTATTTTATTTTGACAAACTTCCAAAGGTAAATTTTTAATGAACCTTAATAGATTTTTCAAAACCATATTTTTAGTAGAGTTTATCTCCGGACTTTTTTTGGCGATTAAAGAAGTATTTAGGAAGTCAAAAACAATAAACTACCCATTTGAAAAAGGACCAATCAGCCCTCGTATGAGAGGAGAGCATGCATTAAGAAGATATCCAAATGGAGAGGAAAGATGCATAGCTTGCAAGTTATGCGAAGCTGTTTGTCCTGCACAAGCCATTACAATTGAGTCAACTGAAAGATCAGATGGAAGCAGAAAAACAACACGATACGATATAGATATGCTTAAGTGCATCTATTGCGGGTTGTGCCAAGAGTCATGTCCCGTGGATGCAATTGTGCAAGGTCCAAATTTTGAATTTGCCACAGAAACCAGAGAAGAACTTTATTATGACAAACAAAAGCTTTTGGACAATGGGGATAGGTGGGAGTCAGTCTTGGCAAAAAACATCAAGTTAGATAAGCCTTATAGATAGATGATAATACACTCAATTTTTTTTTATTTTTTCTCAATAATAGCCATTTTTTCATCATTGATGGTTATAACATCTAGAAGCACAATAAATTCAGTTTTCTTTTTAATATTGGATTTTATCTCTGTGGGTTGTTTATTTATCATGGTAGGAGCTGAATTTTTAGGAATGATCCTTCTAATTGTGTATGTTGGAGCAGTTGCAGTTTTATTTTTATTTGTAGTTATGATGCTTAACGTTGCTGAGCAAAAACAATCTTGGTTCATTGGTAAAAAATCGACGCATATACCTACTGGATTAATTGTAAGTGTTTTAATTTTATTAGAGTTGTTAGTTGTAGTAGGAGGATGGAAATATAAAGAAGATTTAATGTCTAGTAGTACGCTAGTATTATCAAATGTTTCAAACACGCATCAATTAGGATTAGTTATGTACACTGATTATATTTTATATTTTCAATTAGCGGGTATAGTCCTTCTTCTTGCAATGATTGGGGCCATTCTTTTAACTTTTAGAGAAAGAGTAGGCGTTAAGAAACAAAGTTATATTAATCAAATATCTAGAAACCCAACTACTGCAGTTGAGCTCAAAGATGTAAAATCATATCAAGGAGTGAAAATTGATGATTGAGATTGGTTTGGGTCATTACTTATCTTTGGGAGCAATAATTTTTTTCTTAGGAGTTATTGGAATTTTTTTAAACAGAAAAAATGTAATAGTAATATTAATGTCAATCGAATTGATTCTACTTGCCGTAAATATCAATTTAATATCTTTCTCCATTTTTTCTGGTGATATAGTTGGTCAAATATTTACAATGCTTATTTTAACAGTTGCAGCAGCGGAGGCAGCGATTGGGCTTGCAATCATTGTGGTATATTACAGGAATAGAGGCTCCATTAGAGTTGAAGATATTCATGGAATGAAAGGCTAAATGGAGTACGCTATATTATTTTTACCATTACTAGGCTCTCTGGTAGGATATTTTGGTCGATCTTTAACTAAATATTTTGCTGAAATATCTACAAGTTTTTTCGTAAGCATCTCAGCAATTCTTTCAATATTCATTTTTTGGGATGGATTACAAAATAATAATTATGGAAATTTTATAATATTTGAATGGATTAGTTCGGGCGGGTTCACTGCAAACTGGTCAATAAATATCGATCCGTTGAGTTCAGTAATGTTAGTAGTTGTAACTTTTGTATCAGCGTTAGTACATATTTATTCAATTGGTTATATGAGTCATGATCCTCATAAACCAAGATTCATGTCCTATCTTTCATTGTTTACTTTTTCAATGTTAGCTTTAGTGGTTTCAGATAATTTCTTACAACTTTTTTTTGGATGGGAGGGTGTTGGATTGTGTTCTTATCTATTAATAGGCTTTTGGTACAAAAAAGATTCTGCTAATAATGCAGCTATAAAAGCTTTTATAGTGAATAGAGTAGGAGATTTTGGGCTTGCACTTGCAATATTTTTAATTTTTTTCTTTTTCGGGTCTATTAATTTTCAAGATGTTTTTCAAGCCACTCCTCAATTTGCCGAAAAAAAAATAATATTTTTTGGTTTTGAATTAAATTTAATAACTTTAATATGTGTATTCCTTTTTATTGGTGCGATGGGAAAGTCAGCGCAATTTTTACTTCATACATGGTTACCCGACGCAATGGAAGGCCCAACTCCAGTTTCAGCTTTAATTCATGCAGCTACCATGGTTACAGCTGGTGTCTTTTTAGTTGTTAGATGTTCACCAATGTTTGAGTATTCTCAAGTAGCTTTAAATTTAGTAACAATTATTGGGATGATAACTGCTATATTTGCTGCATCAGTCGCATTAGTACAAAATGATATAAAAAAAATAGTAGCATACTCAACATGTAGTCAACTAGGATACATGTTTTTTGCTGCAGGAGTAGGAGCTTATCATGTAGCGATGTTCCACTTATTTACACATGCATTTTTCAAAGCATTATTATTCTTAGGAGCTGGGTCTATTATACATGCATTCAAAGATGAACAAGATATAAGAAATATGGGAGGCATAAGAAAAAAACTTCCTTTTACATATGCTTTCATGTTAGTAGGCACTTTAGCATTAACTGGTTTTCCATTTCTCTCAGGTTTTTATTCAAAAGATTCAATTATTGAATTCGCATACCTAAGAAACTCAACTTTAGGCAATTATGCAGCTACAATAGGTATTCTTACTGCATTCATAACATCAATTTATTCTTGGAGGTTGTTTTTTAAAGCTTTTCATGGATCTTATAACAATAAAAAAGTTTTAATAAATGAGACTCATGAGTCACCATTTATAATGTTGATACCTTTAATGTTCCTAGGTCTTGGAGCAATTTTTTCTGGATACCTTTTTAAAAGCACATTTATTGGACATCACAGCAATGAGTTTTGGCAAGGTTCAATCTTTTTTTTAAATGAGATAAAACATGATGTTTTGCCGTTATGGTTTTTATTGATTACTCCAGTCTTAGTAATAATATCAATTCCTGTTTCACTTTATTTTTATATTTTGAACCCTAGTGTTCTAGAGGATTTTAAAAAAACAAATCTTCCTTTGTATAATTTTTTACTTAATAAGTGGTACATTGACGAACTATATGAAAAAGTTTTTGTAAACCCAGCTAAAAGAATTGGCTCTATTTTTTGGAAAAAGGGAGATATTGGTATAATTGATAAATTCGGTCCTGATGGAATTTCAAAACTAGTAAAGATCATTTCAGATAAAACTGGACGTCTTCAAACCGGGTTTATTTACGATTATGCTTTTGTAATGTTATTAGGTTTGTCTATTCTATTAACTTATTTGATTTTAAAATAAAATGAATTTTCCAATATTATCAACTTTAATTTTTTTGCCTTTAATCAGCTCCTTTTTTATCTTATTAACAAAGGACAAAACATCTAAAAACAGTTCTATTTATATCTCTTTGTTCAGCAGTGTTGCTACATTTTTACTCTCGTTATTTTTGTGGTACTCCCTTGATGTAAATAGTTCTGAATTCCAATTTGTGGAAGAAAAATCCTGGATAAATAATTTTATAAAATTTAAATTAGGGGTAGATGGTATATCAATTCTATTTATTGTATTAACGACGTTTATTACTCCAATTTGTATTATCTCTTGTGTAAACAGCATAAAGGTAAGAATTAAAGAATTCTTAATAGCTATTTTAATATTAGAGACATTTATGATTGGTGTATTTTGTTCACTAGATCTTGTTATTTTTTATTTATTTTTTGAAGCAGGTTTAATACCTATGTTTTTGATAATCGGAGTTTGGGGAGGACCAAGAAGAGTTTACTCTGCTTTTAAATTCTTTCTATTTACTTTACTTGGTTCAGTTTTAATGCTTGTAGCCATTATTGTTATTTACTGGATAACAGGCACGACTGATATTACTCAGATCTATGAAATAAAAATACCAAAAGAATATCAAAATATATTATGGTTAGCTTTCTTTAGCTCCTTTGCAGTTAAAATGCCTATGTGGCCCGTTCATACATGGTTGCCAGACGCTCATGTTGAGGCCCCTACAGCTGGGTCTGTTATTCTTGCTGCTATTTTACTAAAAATGGCTGGATATGGTTTTTTAAGATTTTCAATTCCCATGTTTCCTATCGCCTCGGAATATTTTACTCCGTTAATTTATGTTTTAAGTATTATTGCAATTATTTACACTTCTTTAGTTGCGCTGATGCAAGATGACATGAAGAAATTAATTGCTTACTCTTCTGTTGCACACATGGGTTATGTGACACTCGGAATTTTCACTCTAACAAAACAAGGAATAGAGGGAAGCATATACCAAATGATTAGTCACGGTTTAATATCCGCAGCTTTATTTTTATGTGTTGGAGTAGTCTATGACAGGTTACATTCCAGAATGATTAGTACTTATGGAGGCTTGGTAAATTATATTCCAAAATACTCTTTCTTATTTTTAATTTTTGCTTTAGCAGCGCTGGGTTTACCTGGAACTTCTGGATTTTTAGGTGAGTTTCTTGTTTTGACAGGAACATTTCAAAAAAGTTTTTTAGCCGCTATGCTTGCAACATTTGGAGTAATTTTAGGAGCTGCCTATATGCTTTGGCTTACTAAAAGAGTAATATTTGGTAATGCAAATAATTCAGAAATTAAAAATTTAAACGATGTAAATAAATCTGAAATTTTAATGTTAGTCAGTTTGGCATTCTTAATTCTTTTTTTTGGTTTTTATCCACTACCATTAATAGAGACTTTCGATGTTTCGGTTAATAGCTTGATAAAAAATTATGAAACAGCTCTAATTTCAAAATAAATATGATTAACAATATAAACATAATGTTACCTGAGATCTTTTTAGCTTTATCAGTTTTTTCTATTTTGATGGTTGGTGTTTTTATTAAAAAAAGTTTTAATTTAGTATTTAATCTTACATCTTTAATTTTGGTTGTGACGATTTTAATTATTTTGACAAATCCAAGTAGTGAAGAAAAAATATTTTTAGACAGCTTTATAAGAGATTCTTTTTCAAATTATTTCAAAATTTTAATACTTTTATCATCATTATTTGTTCTGAATTCATCTAAATCTTTTATCATAGATAATAAATTAAATAAGTTTGAGTACCCAATAATCATTTTGTTATCCATTTTGGGGATGTTCTTTATGGTAAGTTCTAACGATTTAATACTTTTCTATTTAGGATTAGAGCTACAGTCTTTGTCTCTCTACATTCTTGCTTCGATTGATAGAGATAATTTAAGATCTACAGAATCTGGAATAAAATATTTTGTACTAAGCGCGCTATCATCTGGATTATTGTTGTATGGATGCTCCTTACTTTATGGATTTACTGGTTCTACGAACTTTGAGTTGATTGCTGAACAACTTAACAAAGAAAACACAGGTGCAGTTTTTGCAATGGTATTTATATTAGTTGGTCTTGCATTCAAAGTTTCTGCAGTTCCATTTCACATGTGGACTCCTGATGTTTATGAAGGAGCCCCAACATCAATAACAAGTTATTTTGCAGTTGTTCCAAAAGTTGCTGGTTTAGCATTATTGATCAAGTTTATGTTTGTTCCTTTTTCTAATATTTTATTGGAATGGCAAACTATTATAATTTTTATTTCTATTGCATCTATGATTCTAGGAGCTGTTGCAGCCATGGTTCAAAAAAACTTTAAGAGACTTCTAGCTTACAGCTCGATAGGCCATATTGGTTATGCTCTTGCTGGAGTAGCTACAGGAGCAATATCAGGTTATCAAAGTTCAATAGTATACATATCAATCTACGTAATTATGAATATAGGAGCATTTTCTTGTCTTTATCTATTAAAAAAAGATGGGCAATATAAAGAAAATATTTCCGATTTGTCCGGAATTTCAAAAAAACATCCTCTTCTAGCAATTTCATTATTGATAATTTTATTCTCCTTAGCGGGAGTCCCACCACTCGGTGGCTTTTTTGCAAAATTTTATGTTTTTGTTGCTGTATTAGAGAAAGAAATGTATGCACTAGCAATTATTGGGTTGTTAACTACAGTCATGTCAGCTTTCTATTATCTTAAAATTATAAAAACTATTTATTTTGATGATAACTCCATCACTTTTGAGTCAACTAAAAATAGGAGTGCTCAAGTGTCAATATTTACTAGCTGTACGATTTTGATTACATTTTTTTTATATCCCTCATTGTTCAATAATTTAATAAATACTTTATTCATTGGTTAATGAAGATAAAGATTAAAAAGTATAAAATAATAAAGAGTACCAACGATATTGCTTTAAAGCTTATTAAACAAAATGTTTCAGCGCCAACATTAGTTACAACAGAGAAACAAACACATGGCAGAGGTAGAGTAGGAAAAAAATGGGTTTCAAAAAAAGGGAATCTTTTTATTTCCTTGTTTTTCAAATTTGATCAAAGAAAAATAAATTTCAAGCAATTTGCAACCTTAAATGCATTTTTAATGAAAAAAGTAATTTCAAAAATAATTCCTAAAAAAATTAAAATAAAATGGCCTAATGATTTGTTAATTAATAAAAAGAAATTTTGTGGGATTTTACAGGAAGTAATTAAATTTGATAACTATTATTATTTAATAGTTGGAATTGGTTTAAATACTAATATTGAGCCACAAAACAAAAGCTTTAAATCAACAAGTTTAAAAAATATATTGAATAAAGATATTAATAATCTCAAAATTTTAAAGAATATTATATTTGAATATGAAAAATTTTTAAGGATTAAAGATAGATTATCCTTTTCAGATTTAAAAAAGAAATATAGATAATAAAAAATGTATTATATAATTGGCGATATCGGAAATACCTCAACAAGACTTTGTTTATTGAATAAATCAAAAATTTTAAAATCTACTATTTTTGACACAAGAAATATTTTCTATAAAGGATATCTAAAAAAAATTTTAAATAAGTTTTTTAAAAAAGATATGAAAAATGAAATATTGTTTTCATGCGTAGTTCCTTTCGCTTTAAAAGAAATTCAAAAAACTTTACGGAAAACAGATTATAAAGTTTTGGAAGTTAAAAGCTTTAATTTAAAAGAATTGATTAAAATTAATATAAAAAATATAAAACAACTTGGCTCAGATAGAATTGTAAATTCAATAGAAGGCAAAAAATTTAAAAATTGTTTAATAATTGACTTTGGAACTGCTACAACTTTTGATATTGTTAAAAATGAAGTTTATGAAGGAGGAGTTATAGCCCCTGGTATAAAACTATCTATTGAAAATTTGAGCAAATCTACAGCTTTACTACCAACTATCGATTTAAAAAATAATCAAAAGAGTTATGGAAAAAACACAAAAGATGCTTTAAATGCAGGTTTTATTTGGGGATATGATGGTTTGATAAATAATATAATCAATAAGATAACGTTAAATTGGAAAAAAAATTATAAGATAATACTTACAGGCGGATACGCAAACTTATTTAAAAAGATTATTAAGAAGAAAACTTTTATTGATCAAAATATAACAATTAAAGGCATATCAAAAGTATACATGAAATTTTTATGAGCAAAGAGGAATTACTTTTTTGTCCTTTAGGCGGATCAGGAGAAATAGGCGGTAATATGAATTTATACGCTTATGGAAAAGAGAATGATCAAAAATGGATTATAGTGGATATGGGAGTTTCGTTTGCAGATGATTCTGTTCCTGGAATAGATCTTATATTACCAAATGCAGGTTTTATCATCGATAAAAAAGATGATCTACTGGGTATTGTACTAACACACGCACATGAAGATCACATAGGAGCTGTGGCTCATCTTTGGCCAGAGCTTAAATGTAAAATGTATGCCACACCATTTACTGCAGCTTTAGTTTTAGAAAAATTTAAAGAAAAGAGAATTGATATTTCCTCATATTTGGAAGTTGTACCTTTAAATAGCAAGATTAAACTTGGGAGTTTTGAAATTGATTTTGTTACCTTAACACATTCTATTTTGGAGCCTAACGGCCTGAGTATAAAAACCCCTCTAGGAACTGTTTTACATACTGGAGACTGGAAAATAGATCCAAACCCTTTAATTGGAAGCCAAATCGATGAGCAAAAATTGAAATCAATCGGAGATAGTGGTGTCTCAGCAATGATTTGTGACTCCACAAATATTTTTAGTCCAGGAAGAGCAGGTTCAGAGTCCGAAGTGAGAGATAGTCTATGTAGAATTATGGAAATTAAAACTAACAGAATTCTTGTTACCTCTTTCGCCTCGAATGTAGCTAGAATGGAGACAATTTTTTATTGTGCGAAAAAAACAGGAAGAAATATTTGTTTGGTAGGTAGGTCTATGCAAAGGATTTATAAGGCGGCAAGAAAATGCGGCTATCTTCAAGAATTAATTGAACCTTTAGAACCAAGAGACGCAAAGAAAGTGTCAAAAAATAAAATTCTATATTTAGCAACCGGTAGTCAAGGAGAACCGATGGGAGCAATGACAAGGATTATTAATGGAGTTCATCCAGATGTTCATTTAGAAAGCGGAGACTGTGTTATCTTTTCATCAAAAATTATACCAGGCAATGAAAAAAAATTATACCACTTACAAAACTTAATTGTAAAAAATAAAATGGAAATGATAAGTGAAGAGAATGCTTTCGTTCATGTTTCTGGTCATCCAAATAGAGATGATTTAAAAGATATGTACAAGTGGGTAAAGCCTAAGTGTGTTATACCTGTTCATGGAGAACACCGTCATATGGCTGAACACGTATCATTTGCTAAGGAAATGCAAGTTCCAAAAACTTTATTGATTGAAAATGGTGATATAATTAAAATTCTTCCTGGAAATAATCCAGAAATAATAGATAAAGCACCATCAGGAAAAGTCTACCTAGATGGAAATATAAATGTCGATACAGATTCTAAATCTATAAAAGATAGAAAAAACTTATCTGTAAACGGATATTTAGAAATTACTTTAATTATTTCTAATAATGGAAGTGTAAAAAGACCTGTAATTTCATATAAAGGGATACCTGAAAAAAACGAGGATGATACCTTTATTTTTGACATGGAAGATGAAATAATGAATATTTGCAGAACCTTCTCCATGGATAATAAAAAACAACAGCAGAACTTGATTGAAACACTTAAACAAAACTGCAGAAGAATAGTAAAGGAAAAAACTGGAAAAAAACCCTTTACAAATATAAATATTGCTCGAGTTTAATGGGTATAACTGGTTCTATAATAGTTTATGTAATGATATGGTGGATCATATTTTTTTCAGTATTACCGATCGGCATCCAATCAAATAAAGAAGTTTTCAAGGGAAAATTGGGGGGAATTGATCCTGGGGCTCCAAAAAATCCTAAAATAGGAAAAAAATTTTTAGTAACTACAATAATTACTACTATAATATTTTCTGTCATATATTATCTAGTTAATATTGATTTGTTAAATTTAAGAAAATTTTTAGAATAATGTATCTCTCAAAATTATTTATACCTATTACTAAAGACCTTCCAGCAGAGGCTAAAATAAAATCTCATCAACTTATGCTTAGAACTGGTATGATAAAACAATCTTCTGCAGGAATATACTCTTGGCTCCCTTTAGGATTTAAAGTTATGAAAAAAATAGAACAAATAGTAAGGGAAGAACAAAATGCTATAGGCGCTCAAGAAATGTTAATGCCAACTATTCAATCATCAGAGATATGGAAAGAAAGCGGAAGATATGAAGATTATGGTGAGGAGATGTTAAGAATTAAAGATCGCCAAGGTAGAGAAATGCTCTACGGCCCCACTAATGAGGAATTAATTACTGATGTATTTAGATCAAGCGTGAAGTCCTACAAATCCCTTCCACAAATACTTTATCATATTCAATGGAAATTTAGAGATGAAATTAGACCAAGATTTGGAGTGATGCGATGTAAAGAATTTTTTATGAAAGATGCCTATTCTTTTGATTTATCTGATGAGGGGGCAAAAAAATCTTATAATAAGATGTTTTATTCTTATTTAAAAACCTTCAGAAGAATGGGTTTAAAAGCAATTCCAATGGCAGCAGAAACAGGACCTATAGGAGGCGATCTTTCTCATGAATTTATAATATTAGCAGAAACTGGTGAGAGTAAAATTTATGCAGATAAAGATATTTTCAAAATTGATCTAAATAAATATAAATTTATTGATAGCTCTCTTCAAAAAATGCGAGAAGATTTTACAAAAATATATGCAGTTACAGATGAAAAATATAAAGAGGAAGAGTTCAATAAAAATGTAAAAAAAGAAAATCAAATGATTACTAAAGGAATAGAGGTTGGACATATTTTTTATTTTAGTGATAAATATTCTAAGCCTATGAATTGTTTGATAGATGACAAAGACGGAAAAAAAACATCTGTAAAAATGGGTTCTTATGGAATTGGAGTTTCAAGATTAGTTGGTGCAATTATAGAGGCAAATTATAACAATAATGTAATGAAATGGCCGAAAACTATTTCTCCATTTGATGTAGTAATCATGCCAAGTATTAGTAAAAATAATAAAGAAAACTTAGAAAAAGCAGAAAAAATTTACAAGGAATTAATAAAACAAAATATTGACGTATTGTTAGATGATGTTGATGAGAATATGTCTAATAAATTTAAAAAACATGACTTAATCGGTATTCCTTATCAAATAATTGTAGGCTCAAAAACAGTTGGAGATAATTTTGAATTTAAAGAATTAAACTCAAAAAGTGAAATATTAAGTCTTAAAAAAATCATTAAAAAACTTAAAAATTGATACATTGTTTACTAGAGCAGAAAGATTAATCTCTATAAGAAACCTCAGACCTAAAAAAAAAGAGGGTTTCTTAAAAATAATTTCTATATTTTCTTTTTTAGGAATAATGCTCGGCGTTGCTATTTTAATTATAGTAATGTCTGTTATGAATGGGTTTAAAACTGATCTAACTAATAAAATTTTAGGATTAAACCCACATATTGTTGTGCAACCAAATAGTTTTCAAATAGATGAAAGTTATATCTCAAAATTAAAAAAAGATTTTGAAGAAATGACTATAAGCAGAACTTACTCTGGTGAAGGTATTGTTATTAGTAATGAAAACACTAAAGGGGTGATATTAAAAGGTATCGATAAAAGTGAAAAAAATATTGTTGAATTTTTTGATAGCTTTATTTCTCAAGGAAATTTAGATAATTTTAACTCTAACAAAGTGTTTATTGGATCAGAGCTTTCATTCAACTTTAATCTTGAAATTGGAGATACTATTAATTTAATGACCTCTTCTTTTGTAGGAACACCATTAGGGAATTTACCAAAGCAAGAAATTTTTGAAGTAGCTGGAATCTTTACTACAGGCTTTATTGAATTTGATGAAAATATTATTTTTCTCAATATTGAAGATGCATTGTCAATATTTGACAAAGGAGTAAAAGATCAAAATATTGAAATATATTTACAAGATCCTCTGGAAGCAAATTTTTTTAAAAATAAAATTCAAAACATAAATCAAAATTATTTCATTTATACTTGGTCAGATTTAAATAAATCTCTTTTTAGCGCTCTTAAAGTAGAGAGAAATGTCATGTTTGTGATTCTTTCTTTAATAATAGTTGTAGCGGCATTTAATATTATATCCGGTTTAACAATACTTATTAAAAATAAAACAAAAGAAATAGCTATTCTTAAAACTTTAGGCTTAAGTAATAAATCGATAAAAAAAACATTTTTTTTAACTGGATTGACAATCGGTTTTTTTGCAACATTAAGTGGTATAATTTTAGGAATTTTATTTTCAATGAATATAGAAAAAATAAGAATTTTTTTATCAAAGGTATTTAAGTTTGAGATTTTTCCATCAGATATATACTTTTTAGATGAACTTCCATATGAAATAAATTCTATCTCAATTTTAATAGTTTTTATAATTTCCTTATTGATTTCTGCTATAGCTTCATATTTACCTGCTACAAAGATATCAAAAATGAATACGTTTAGGGGTTTACGATATGAGTAAAGTTCATATTGAAATCTCGAATTTAAAAAAAAGCTTTATGCATAACAGTGGGTCTATTACACTTTTTAATAATTTCAGTATTAAAATAAAAGAAGGCGAGCTAGTTGCCTTAGTTGGCCCATCAGGATCAGGCAAGTCTTCTTTGCTTCATCTTCTAGCACTATTAGATGAACCAACAAATGGCACAATTATTTTAAATAAAAAAGATACAAGAAAATTAACAAACATAGAGAAAGATAATATGAGAAGAGAGAATATTTCAGTCATTTTTCAGGATAATAATTTATTGACAGATTTTACTACAATAGAAAACGTTAAAATGCCATTAATAATAAAAGATGAAGATGAAGATATAATCACAGCAAAAGCAAAAAAAATTTTAAAAGACGTAAAAATATATGATAGATCAAATCATTTTCCAAATGAGTTATCGGGAGGTGAACAACAAAGAACGGCTATAGCAAGAGCATTAATTGCAGAGACAAATTTAATTTTAGCAGATGAACCTACCGGTAATTTAGATTTTAAAACTTCAAAAGAAATTTTTTCCCTTTTCTTAAAATTAAAAAAATTGAATAAAACAATTATTTTTGCAACCCATAATAGAGAACTTGCCAACAGGGCAGATTACAAGTTGTTTATTTCTGATGGTAATATAAAACGAGTTAATGCTCGTTCATGATAAAAATTTTAACAATATAAAGATACATACTCAATATTCAATTTGTGAAGGTGCTATCAAAATAGATGAATTGGCTGAATATTGTAAATCTAACAAGATAAAATCAGTCGGTTTATCAGATAGCTTAAATTTATGCGGAGCATTAGAATTTTCTGAAAAATTGTCTAAGGTTGGAACTCAACCAATAATTGGAACTCAAATCAACTTTAAAGAAGACAATATTATTGGGAAAATTTCATTATATGCAAAAAGCGAGGAGGGTTATAAAAATTTAACAAAATTGTCATCTTTAAGTTACCTTAAAAGCAAAGAAATAGAAGAACCAAACTGTAAAATTTCTGATTTAATTAAAAATAGTCAAGACGTCATTTTACTTACTGGTAATTATAGAGATTTTTTTGGTAAGCTTTTCCTTTCAAATAAGCTTAGAAGATTTGATGAAATAATAAATTTATTAAAAAATAATTTTAGAGATAGAATATACTTTGAGGTTCAAAGGCACAATGAAACTGATGAAAAAAATTTTGAAAGTTATATTCTAAATAAATCCAAATCTTTAAATGTACCACTTATTGCAACACAGGAAGTTTTTTATTTAAATCAAGAGATGTATGAGGCACACGATGCATTGAGATGCATTGGAGAAAAAAATTTTATTGATGATAAAAATAGGTTCAAATTAGCAAATGAGCATTATTTTAAAAAAAGCAAAGACTTAGCTGAATTATACAAGGACATTCCTGAAGCACTTGAAAACAATTACAATTTTCACTTAAGATTTAATTTTAAATTGAAAAAATCGAGTCCTATATTACCATCAATAGCCGGTATTCATGATAGTACCCCTGAAAATGAACTTTTGAGACAGGCTAAAGAGGGTTTAGAAATACGATTAGAAAATTTTATATTAAAAAAAAATCAATCAAATACTCAAGATCAAACAAAAAAAACTTATTTTGATAGGCTAGATCATGAAATAAATATTATTAATTCAATGAATTATGCTAGTTATTTTTTAATTGTATCTGATTATATCAAGTGGGCAAAAAAAAACTCTATACCCGTCGGACCAGGAAGAGGTTCCGGAGCAGGTTCACTTGTCGCTTATAGTTTGGATATTACTGATCTAGATCCTATTAAGTATAATTTAATTTTTGAAAGGTTTTTGAATCCAGACAGAATTTCTATGCCAGATTTTGATATTGATTTTTGTGAGGAAAAAAGAGACCAAGTTTTCGGTTATTTAAAAAATAAATACAAGGATGGTGTGGCTCACATAATTACATTTGGAAAGCTTAAAGCTAGAATGGCATTGAGAGATGTAGGAAGAGTTTTAGGTTTATCTTATGGACATGTAGATAGACTTTGTAAAATGGTTCCTTTCGATCCTTCACGTCCTTTAACACTACAGGAGTCCATTGATAGAGAGCCAAGATTTAAGAATGAGGTAAAAAATAATCCCAAGGTTAAAAAACTTTTAGAGCTTTCTTTAAAATTAGAGGGGCTTAATAGAAATATGGCAACTCATGCAGCTGGAGTTGTAATTGCTGGTGATAAACTTGCTGAGAAATTCCCACTTTATGTTGATCATAATTCAAATTTAATTCTACCTTCAACGCAGTTCGATATGTATTCCTCTGAAAACGCAGGTTTAGTTAAGTTTGATTTATTAGGTTTAAAAACATTAACCGTTATAGATAAAACTTTAAAAAGACTTAAAACAAAAAATATAAATTTGAATATCAGTCAAATTAATCAGAGTGATGAAAAAGTCTTTTCTCTTCTTTCCACTGGAGAAACGACTGGACTTTTTCAACTAGAAAGCGCTGGAATGAGAGAAGCTATAAAACAGATGAAACCAAATAAATTTGATGATATCATTGCTTTGGTTGCACTTTACCGTCCTGGCCCTATGAGCAATATTCCAATATACAACGATTGTAAAAATGGTATTAAACAACCTGACTACATTCATCCAACTTTGAAAGAAATTTTAAAACCAACATACGGTATAATAATTTACCAAGAACAGGTAATGCAAATTGCACAAACACTGGCAGGATTTACTGCAGGTGAGGCAGATATTTTAAGAAGAGCGATGGGAAAAAAGAAAAAAGCCGAGCTTGACAGGCAAAAAGAAAGATTCATAAACGGCGCTATTAAAAAAGGCATTTCCAAAGATGTAGCTAATTTTGTTTTTACAAAAATTGAACCATTTGCTCAATATGGTTTTAATAAAAGTCATGCTGCAGCTTATGCTTTAATTGCTTATCAAACAGCTTATTTGAAAACATATCATAAAGAAGATTTTATTGCAGCTACAATGACTACTGAATTAACAAATACTTCAAAGTTAAGAGAATTTGTAGAGGAATTAAAACGATTAAATGTTGAAATTGTAAGACCTTCAATCAACAAATGTTTTGCGGAATTTAAGGCAGAAAATAACAAGATATATTATGGTTTAGGTGCAATCAAAAACGTAGGGTTTGAAGCTATATCTAATATTGTTAAGGAAAGAGAAAGCAAAGGAAAGTTTAAATCATTAGTAGATTTTGTAAACAGAGTAAATCCAAAGGATATAAATAAATTACAATTAGAAGGTTTGACAAAAGCTGGAGCTTTTGATGAATTCGATAAAGATAGAAATAAAATTTTCAACTCAATTCCTAAGATTATTCAAAAAATCAAAAATATTAATGATGATAAGCTCAACAATCAGTCAAGCCTTTTTGATATTAAAGATGGTGGAATGGACGAGTTTGATTATTTACCAACAACTCCTTGGAAACAAAAAGAATTATTATACGAAGAGTTTAAGTCGTTAGGCTTTTATGTTTCAGATCATCCTTTAAGTGAGTATAATGAAGTTTTTGATCAATTAAATATTATTTCTTTCAATCAATTTGTTGAAAACGATAAAAACGAAGGTTTAGTCGCAGGAACCATAATGTCATTACAAGAAAAAAAAAGTGCAAAAGGCACTCCATATGCAATTGTTAAGTTTAGTGATAAAAAAGGAGAATTCGAATTATTTTTGTTTTCAGAAATACTTGTAAATAATAGGGACAAATTAAAAGAATCTGAGTCTTTTGTATTAAACTTGCAAAAAGATAGAGCAAAAGATGAAAATACAAAGAAAAGAATTAATGTAAAAAAAATTACTTATCTTAATGAAATGATAGATAGGCCTTATTCTAAAGTTACTATTGAATTAAAAGAAAATTTTGAAATAGAGGAAATTAAAGAAATTTTGTCAGAAAATGGCAACACAGAAATAAATTTAATAATAAAAAATCAGAATAAAAAAGTAAATTATTTTTTACAAAATAATAGAAAATTTGATTTAGAGCTCCTCAAGATGTTAAAAACTAAGAAATACGTCGAAAAAATAATAGTTTAGAGTATTGATTTTTTAAGGTGTTTGTATATATCAGTGAATAAATACGCACACAGTTTAAGGGTTGTACCCTACCGGTCCATTATATTGGAATTACTGTGGTGGAATAACCGGAAAAAAATATGAATGTACCAAAAGTTGATATCAAACAATTACTTGAAGCTGGTGTTCATCTAGGACACAAAACCCTTAGATGGAATCCAAAGATGAAAAAGTTCATTTTTGGCGAAAAGAATTCGATACATATTATTGATTTAACTCTGACAGTAGAATTTATAAAAAATGCCCTAGTCCAAGTTCATAATGTTATTTCGAGTGGGGGTAAGTTACTTGTTGTATCCACAAAAAAACAAGCTTCTGAACAAATTAGCGAATTGGCAAAAGATACGGGTCAGTATTACGTTAATTATAGATGGCTCGGAGGTATGTTAACTAATTGGAATACAATACAAAACTCAATCAAGAGATTAAAAAAACTGGAAGATCAATTGTCAAAAGAAAATTTAGGATTTACTAAAAAAGAAATTTTAAAGTTTGGTAAAGAGAGAGAAAAATTAAAAAGATCACTTGGCGGTATAACTGAAATGAAAAAAACACCAGATCTTATTTTTATAATTGATACAAATATTGAGTCATTAGCAGTGGCAGAGGCAAAAAAATTAGGAATACCTATAATCGCTATAGTAGATACTAATTCGGACCCAACAGATATAGATTTCCCTATTCCAGGAAACGATGATGCAAGGAGATCTATAAATCTCTATTGTGAGCTGATAAAAAGCACGATTAAAGATGCGGAAAAATTTATAAAAGACGCTCCAGCTAAAGAGGAAAAAACTAAAATTCCAAATTCAAAAAAAAAATAGTTTAATAAGATTACAAATGTCTAACAAAGATTTACTAGATAACATAAAAAAACTTAGGGAAATGACAGGAGTTGGTTTTAAAGATTGTAAACTGGCTTTAGACGAGAATAGGGGAGATATAGATAAATCGATCGAATTTTTAAGAAAAAAAGGTATAGCCAAGGCATCAAAAAAAATGAATAGAACTGCTTCAGAAGGCTTAGCTTTAGTTAATGAACAAAATGGTGAAGTATCTTTAATTGAAATAAACAGCGAGACCGATTTCGTTGCAAAAAATAGTGATTTTATTATTTTTTGCAAAGAATTATCAGACATAAATTTTAATGTAAGAGGTGATTTTGAAAAACTTAATAATTCTCAAATGAACAACGGGCAAACCGTAAAAGATGCTCTTATAAATCTAATTTCGAAAATTGGAGAAAAAATTACAATTAGGAGGACTCACTTTTTTGACAAATCTAGAGGACAAAATTATTTTTACGTACACTCAGCTATAGAAAAAAATATCGGTAAAATTATCTCAGTTGTTAAGCTAGATGGAGCTTCAAACAGCAAAGATAATGATTTAGGCTCAAAGTTAGCTATGCATATTGCAGCTTCTAATCCTCTTGCTATAGACAAAGATGGAATAGATAAAAATATTGTAGAGAAAGAATTAGAAATAATTAAAGCAGAAATAGTTAACTCAGGAAAACCACCCGAATTAGCAGAGAAAATTTCTAAAGGAAAAATTTCTAAATTCCTCAATGAAAATTCACTACTTAATCAAATATGGATTATGGACCCAAAAAAAACTGTCCAAGACATTTTAAATGACAGCTCTTCTGAAAAAAAAATAAATGTACTAGAATTTGTGAAGTATAAAGTGGGAGAAGGGATATAAATTGAACGACGAGTTTAATAATAAAGATTATTCAATTAAAATGGATAAGACTTTCCATTCACTCAAAAAAGATATGGCTACTTTAAGAACTGGTAGAGCAAATAAAAGCATGCTCGATACTATAAAAGTCGATGTTTATGGCCAATTAATGCCTATCGATCAACTAGCTACAATAAGTGTTCCTGAAGCAAGATTAATATCTTTGCAGGTTTGGGATAAAGCGAACTTAGCCCTAATTGACTCAGCTTTACAAAAGTCAGATTTAGGAATCAACCCCCAAATTGATGGCCAAATAATTAGATTGAGAATACCAGACTTAACAGAAGAGAGAAGAAAAGACTTGATTAAAATACTTAAAAATATGGGTGAAAAATCAAAAGTCTCAATTAGGAATGTTAGAAGAGAAGCGAATGAAGAATTGAAAAAAAAATTAAAAGAAAAAACTTTAACTGAAGACCAAAGTAAAAATTTTGAAAAAGAAGTGCAGAAATTGACTGATGAAAATATAAACAAAATTGAAAAGGCTCTAACCGAAAAAGAAAAAGAGATCATTCAAATATGAATAAACTCAACCATGTTGCCTTTATTATGGACGGCAATGGAAGGTGGGGAAAGAAAAGAAAAAAAGGTAGAAATTTTGGACATTTAAAAGGCGTAGAAACAGTAAAAAAAATAGTTACTTCCTCTTTAAAATTGAAAATTCCATATATTACATTTTATGTATTTTCCTCAGAAAACTGGAATAGGCCTAAAAAGGAAATATCTTATTTATTTAAATTGATTAATAATTATTTTTTAAGAGAAATTATTAATGTAGTTTCTCAGGGAATAAAAATTAATATTATTGGTGAAATAAGTAAACTGCCTTTGAACGTTAAAAAAATATTAAGAGATACTATAAAAAAAACTAAAAAGAATAACAAAATAGTTGTAAATTTAGCTATTAACTACGGTTCAAAAAATGAAATAATCAACGCTTTTAAAAAAACTAAAAAAATTAATCTTAAAAATTTTGAAAAAAATCTTTATACGAAGAATATACCAGATCCAGAAATATTGATCAGAACAGGAGGTCATTATAGGTTGAGTAATTTTATGTTATGGCAATTAGCTTATGCTGAACTATTTTTTGTCAAAAAACTCTGGCCAGATTTTAATGCCAAAGATTTAAATAATATTATTAAGAAATATAAAAAAACAAAAAGAAATTTTGGATCAATATAATGAAAAATTTAAAAAAAAGAACTTTAACAGCGTTCTCTTTAATAATTTTACTAGCCCTTATATTTAAATATAAATTGATACTCCTATCTAGCTTATTAATATTAGGAATATTAGCAATTATTGAATTTTTTAATTTAACAAAAAATATTTTAAGAAATAAATTAAATTATTTTTTTTTAAATCTAATTTTTATAATTTACCTATTTATATTTTCTTTAATGTTCTTTATTTTTTCAAATTCTTATGAACTAAAAATTATTCTTTTTTGCATACTATTTGCTTGTATTGCTTCAGATACAGGCGGTTATATTATTGGTAATCTGATAGGAGGTCCAAAATTAGCAAAAATTAGCCCAAAAAAAACTATTTCTGGTGCCATTGGATCTATAATATTTTCCAGCATTATATTTTCAATTTTAATATATTTTTTTTCAAATAATATAAATTTTATTGTTATGATAATTGGCGCGTTTACCTCTTTAGCATGTCAATTAGGAGATTTATTTTTTTCATATTTAAAAAGAAAAGCAAAAATTAAAGATACAGGAAATTTTTTACCAGGACATGGAGGTGTTTTGGATAGATTAGATGGAATATTAATTGGTTTACCGCTAGGATATTTTGGGTTTATATTATTCTATTAAATGAAAAAAACAATTTCAATACTAGGATCTACTGGATCAATAGGATTATCAACTTTAAAAATAATAGATAAAAAAAAAAACTTATTTAGTATAGATTTATTATCAGCCCACAAAAATTATGTCTCTATAGTTTCCCAAATAAGAAAATATAAACCTAAAGTTTTTGTAATTTCAAATAATAGAATATTTGAAAAAATAAAGAAAAAATTTAAAAATAAAAAAAAAATTATTATTTTAAACAACTTTAATCAAATAAAATCAAAAAGAAAAACTGATATCACGGTGTCAGCTATACCCGGATTAGTTGGCTTACAACCAACAATCAAAATGCTTAAAATAAGTAAAAAAATTTTAATTGCAAATAAAGAGTCGATTATTTGTGGTTGGAGTATTATTAAAAAAATTGCATTAAAAAACAAAACTAAAATAATTCCAGTCGACTCAGAGCATTTTTCCATTTTGAAATTACTAGAAAACAACAATCTAAATGAGATTAAAAAAATCTATATTACAGCGTCTGGTGGCCCTTTTTTAAAATATAAAAGCCATCAATTTAAAAAAATAACACCTAGTCAAGCAATTAAACACCCCAAATGGAAAATGGGAAAAAAAATAAGTGTAGATTCCTCAACATTGATGAATAAGATTCTAGAAATAATAGAAGCTCAAAAATTATTTAACATACCAAGTAATAAGCTTGATATCTTGATACACCCTAACTCGTTGGTTCATGCTATTGTCGAATTAAAAAACGGTTTGAGCAAATTTATCTTTCATGAAACTACGATGATAATACCTTTAGCAAATGCAATATTTGATAATAGATTAGATATTGAAGAATTTATCAAACTTAAAAAAAACAGAATATCTGCTGAAAATAAAAACTTAATATTTCAGAAAGTTGATGAAAAAACTTTTCCGGTAATTAGGCTTAAAAATAGAGCCAATGAACATACATCCACTTCAATAATTTTGAATGCTGCTAATGAAATATTAGTTGATCATTTTCTTGGTAAAAAGTTACCTTTTTTAAGTATTTCCAAAATCATTTTGGGCATTCTTAATGATAGAAATTATTTAAAATATGCTATAAAGATCCCTAAAAATATAGATCAAATCATAGAAATCGACAAATGGGCAAGAAATTTAACTTTGAGCAAAATACAATTATGAAAAAAATCTCAGTAATAATATCTATATTTTTTTTATGCCTCTCAACAACAAAGGCAGAAATAGTCAAACAAATAACAATTGAGGGAAATAAACGTATATCAGATGAAACAGTAAAAATTTATGGAGAGATTGAAAATAACAAAAATTATACAGATGAGGATATTGATATAGTTTTAAAAAATCTCTATTCCACAAATTTTTTTGAAGATGTGCAAATTTCATTGGAAAATAATGTACTAATTATAAACTTAAAAGAATATCCTATTATTAATCAACTTATTGTAGTAGGTGAAAAAAATAAAAGATATTTAGATCAAATAAAAAAGATTATTTCTACTAAAGAAAGAAGATCATTTATAAAATCAAACTTATCTAAAGATATCGAGATAATTAAAAAATTATACTCATCTTTAGGGTACAATTCACCCAAAATAGAAACTAAATTAAAAGAGATAGACGAAAATAACTTAGATTTATTAATTGAAATAGAGCGAGGAAATCAAACTAAAATTTCATCTATAAAATTTATTGGCAATGACAGCATTAGATCAAAAAGATTAAAAGACGTGATAGTGAGTGAAGAGGATAAATTTTATAAAATAATCTCAAAAAACACTAATTTTAACGAAAGTTTAGTTGAACTAGATAGGAGACTCTTATCTAATTATTACAAATCATTAGGATTTTATGATGTTAAAATTACTTCAAACTTTGCAGAGATAAATCTAAAAGGTAACGCTGAGCTAGTATATTCAATTGATGAAGGTAATAGATTCACAATTAATAAAATTTCGACAAATGTTGATCCTGTATTTGATAAAAGTTTATTTCTTCCACTTAATCAAATTTATTTAAAATATGTTGGTGAATACTATTCTCCCTTTAAAATAAAAAAGTTATTAGAAGAATTAGATGAGTTAATAGATAAGAATAACTTACAGTTTGTTGAACATAACGTTCAAGAAATCGTTCAAGAAAACTCTATTAATATAGTTTTTAATGTTTTTGAAGGGCAAAAAGTTTTAATTGAAAGAATAAATATAAAAGGAAACAATATAACAAACGAGGATGTAATAAGAGGAGAATTGATTTTAGATGAAGGTGATCCATTTACAAATTTAAATCTTGAAAAATCTATCGCCGAAATTAAGGCTAGAAATATATTTAAAGAAGTCGATTATGAAATAAAAGAAGGAAGTAAAAAAAATCTTAAAGTTATAAATATTGTAGTAGAGGAAAAACCCACAGGTGAAATTAGTGCCGGAGCAGGAGTTGGAACAAGTGGAGGTAATTTTGCAATAGGCATTAGAGAAAATAATTGGTTAGGTGAAGGTAAACGTGTTGGATTTGATTTAGAAATAGACGAAGAGTCACTAGCTGGCCAGTTAAGCTACTCTAATCCAAACTATGATTTTCTTGGCAATTCATTAAACTATTCTTTAGCAAGTGAAAAAAATGATAAACCAGATCAGGGTTATGAAAACTCAATTATATCAGGAAGTATTGGCACTTCATTTGAGCAATACAAAGATGTAATAGCTAGCTTAGGCTTGAGTTTTTCTCATGATGACCTAAGAACGTTAGATAGTGCTTCAGACTCTTTAAAAAAGCAAAAAGGCTCTTACGATGAGATTGCAGCAAATTACGGTTTTACATTTGATAAAAGAAATAGAGCTTTCATGCCGACAAGTGGATCAATTGTTTCTTTTAGACAAAGTTTACCTGTTTATGCTGATAAATCTTTTTGGTCTAATACTTTTAGCGCAAGCACTTACAAAAGTTTAAATGAAGATATAGTTGGCGCTGGTAGATTTTATTTAGCTGCAGTGAACGGACTAGGTTCAGATGATGTGCGACTAAGCAAAAGAAAAGGTTTAAGCAGTAAAAGATTAAGGGGATTTGAAAGAAATAAAATCGGTCCAGTAGATGGTTCGGATCATATTGGAGGAAATTATGCTGCTGCATTAAACTTTGAGGCAAATTTATTAAAAATTCTACCAGAGGATACTAATACAGATATTAGTTTATTTTTAGATTTTGCTAATGTTTGGGGTGTAGATTACGACAGTTCATTAGATGATAGTAATAAAATTAGGTCAAGTACGGGAGTTATGGCCAATTGGATGTCTCCTTTAGGACCCATTACTTTTGTGTTATCACAAAATCTCTCCAAAGCAAGCACAGACAAAACTGAAAGCTTTAATTTCAATCTAGGAACAACATTTTAAATAATGAAATACACAAAAAGATTATTTTTACTAATAGCTCTCTGCTTACTATTTCAAAAACCATTATTTGCAGAAGTACCGCATTTTTTGGATTTTAAATATATTTTAAACCAAAGCGATGCCGGGAAAAAAGCTCAAACTTTTTTACA
This sequence comes from uncultured Pelagibacteraceae bacterium, assembly GCA_902617025.1. Classification (GTDB taxonomy): domain Bacteria; phylum Pseudomonadota; class Alphaproteobacteria; order Pelagibacterales; family Pelagibacteraceae; genus Pelagilacustribacter. The sequence continues at coordinate 110,293 of CACMVB010000003.1, forward strand.
AAATAAGTTACAAAAAGGTATCAAAGATTTACAAGTGAAAGAAAAAAAAATTCTAGAAGAGGAAAAAAAACTTATCCAACAAAAAAAAATTATTTCACCAGAAGCTTATAAAGATAAAGTAACAGAGCTTAGGAAAAAAGTTTCATCATTACAAAAAGAGAGAAATACTTTGTTAGAAAGTGTTGCAAAGCAGAGAGCAAAAGCTAAAAACGAATTATTAAAAAATTTAAATCCAATTATTAAAGATTATATGAACAAAAAAAATATAAGAATGGTTGTTGATAAAAAAAGCCTCCTATTAGCTGATGAAAAATTAAATATTACTAATGATATAATTGGATTACTAAATAAAAAATTAAAGTCAATTAAACTAAATTAAATTTGAATGAAATCAAATTTTTTTTTTAAAAAAAAAAAACTTAAAGTAAAACAAATTTTTCCAAATTTAAAATTATCAGATAATTTCATAATAAACGATATAAAGCCTTTAAATTCTGCAAACAGAAATGACATAACTTTTTTTGATACTTTAAAATACAAAAACGATGCATACAAAACAAAATCTAGAGTATGTATAACTACCAGGAAACTTGAGAGCCATTTACCTAAAACAACCTATAAAATTATCGTTGATAATGTTTTGTTTGAACTTGCAAGCATATTAAAAAAGATTTACCCCACTGCAGATATTGATTATCCAGATGATACTCTTAAATCTCCTTCAAAAAAAACTCACAAATTTGTTAAATTTGGTAATAATGTTTTAATTGGACAAAATGTTAAAATTGGTAAAAATTCTATTATAGGGCCTAATTCAGTTATTGAAAAAAAAGTTTTGATTGGAAAAAACTGTGTGATTGGGTCAGGTGTGATTATAAAAAATACAGTTATAGGAGATAATGTGGTGATACAGGACGGTTGTAAAATTGGTCAAAAAGGTTTTGGATTTATCCCTCAAAAATTAAAAAACATTAAATTTCCACATATAGGAAAAGTTATAATTCGAAATGATGTTGAAATAGCTTCGTCTTGTACAATTGATAGAGGCTCAGTAGATGACACAATTATCGGTAAAAATACTTATTTGGATAATCAAGTACACGTTGCTCATAATGTAAAAATAGGTTCAAACTGCATGATTGCTGGTCAAGTGGGTTTTGCAGGAAGCACTTTTATCGGAGATAATGTTTCAATTGGTGGTCAAGCAGGTATATCGGGTCATTTGAAAATAGGAAATAATGTCAAAATTGGTGGGGGGAGTGGAGTAGTCAATGACATAGATGATGGTCAAATTGTTATGGGCTATCCAGCAGTTTCTTTAAGAGATTTTTTAAAAGGTCAAAAAAAAAAATGAGCGACAAAGAATTAAATAAAAAACAGATAGAAAAATTGCTGCCTCATAGAGAGCCAATGCTATTAATTGATAAATTAACTAATATTGTTAATCTTAAATCAGCAACGGCAATCATGTACGTCAAAAAAAACGGTTTCTATGTCCAAGGCCATTTTCCAGATCAACCAGTGATGCCTGGTGTTTTAATAGTTGAAGCTTTTGGCCAAGCAGCAGCTGCTTTGACAGCACACGGTATTGATCCAAAGGAGTATGCAAATAAATTAGTGTATTTAATGGCAGTGGATAAAGCTAGATTTAGAAATCCAGTTATACCTGATTGTGAATTACATCTGGAGATAGAAGCTATTAGATCTCACGGAAGAGTTTGGAAATATAAAGGTATCGCAAAAGTAGATGGAAAAAAAATGGCAGATGCTGAGTGGTCAGCAACTATAGTAGATAGAAAATAATGATAAATTATTCTAGTGTAATTGATAAGAAAGCTAAGATTTCTAAAAATGTAAAAATAGGGCCCTTTTGTTTCGTAGGACCAAATGTCGAATTAGCTGAAAATGTAGAATTAGTTTCTAACGTTCATATAGAAGGAAATACAAAAATTGGAAAAGGTACAAGAATTTTCCCTTTTGCTTGTATTGGAACTCAGCCACAAGATTTAAAATTCAAAGGCGAAAAAAATTATTTAGTTATTGGTGAAAATAATTTAATTAGAGAATATGTTACTATAAATCCTGGCACGGTGGGAGGCGGTTCAAAAACAACAATTGGAAACAATTGTTTATTTATGATTTCATCACACATAGCTCACGATTGTAAAATAGGAAATAATGTAATAATAGCTAACAATGTTCCATTAGGAGGACACGTTACTATAGAAGACTCAGTCGTGATTGGTGGCAATTCAGCAGTTCAACAATTTACAAGAATTGGTAGATTAGCAATGATTGGAGGAATGACAGGTGTTTTAAAAGATGTTATTCCATTTGGTTTATCAATAGGTAATAGGAATTTTTTACAAGGGCTTAATTTAATAGGTCTAAGACGTCATAAGTATGAAAATCAAAAAATTATTGGTTTAGATAAAGCCTATAAAGAAATTTTTTCCTCAAAAAATTTACATGAAAATTTAATTAAAATTAATGGTGAATATAAAGATAACGAACTGGTAGGCGAAGTCATTAAATTTATAGAACAGGATAAAAAAAGACCAATTTGTTTGCCAGAAAATTAAAAAATTTATGATCGGTTTAATTTTTGGGGAAACAGAATTTCCAAAATATATTTTAAAAAAGATTAAAAAAAAAGAAAAATACTTAATAATAGACTTAACAAAAAAAAAGATATTCAAAAAGGATAAAAATTCTTACTCTGTATCAATTGGACAGTTTGGGAAAATAATTTCAATTCTAAAATCTAAAAATTGCAAAAAAGTTTTATTTGCAGGAAAAGTAACAAAACCAAATTTCAAATCTTTAAAATTAGATTTCAAAGGGATGTATTATATCCCAAAAATTATAAAAAGTTCAAAATTAGGGGATGCAGCAATTTTAAAACAAATAATAAATATTTTAAAAAGAGAAAAAATTCAAACTGTGAGCTCAAACAAATTTACTCCAGAAATAAGTCTGCCTAAGGGAAATTACACAACAATTAAACCAAATGCTTCTGATAAAAAAGATATTCTTTGCGGGCAAAAAGCTCTTAAAAAGTCTGGTAATTTTTCATTTACCCAAGGCGCTATTTGTAGAAATAATAAGATTTTAACAATTGAGGGAAGTGGAGGAACACAAAAAATGATTAAAAAAGTGAAAAAAATAACTAAATTCCCAAATGGAGTACTAATAAAATTCCCAAAAAAAAGACAAGACTTGAGAGTCGATCTTCCAACCGTAGGACTAGGAACTTTGAAACAATGTAAAATGGCAGGACTAAAAGGAATAGTTCTAAAACATAAATTAAATATTTTTTTAAATAAAAGTCAAAGTATTCAATATGCAAATAGAAATAAAATGTTTATTTTAATTAAATGAAAAAATTATTATCAATTTTTCTACTACTATTCACAAATTTAAGCGCTGAAGACTTTAAATTAGAGAAAATTGTTCAAGGGTTTGATAGCCCATGGAGCTTAACATTTATAGACAACCAAAATTTATTGATTACAGAAAAACCAGGAAATATAAAATTTATAAATTTAAAAGAAAAAAAAATAAAAGATATAAGCCATAATCTTAAGGTCTTAGAAGATGGCCAGGGAGGGTTATTAGATATACTTCACAATGACAGCATTGTATTTGTTTCATACTCTGAAAATAGATCAAACGGGATGTCCAGCACCTCTGTTGCTAGAGCAAAACTTAATACTGAGAAACTTAATTTTGAAAACATCTTTCAAGCCCAACCCCCCATAAATTCAGGATATCATTTTGGATCTAGACTAGTCATAAAAAATAAACATTTGTATGTAACCGCTGGTGAGAGAGGACAAGGGATGATAGCCCAAGATCATAATAAACACCCTGGTAGTATTATAAGAATAAATTTAGATGGATCGATACCAAAAGATAATCCAAAATTTATTAATAAAAAAGATTGGTTACCTGAAATTTATCAAATTGGTGTAAGGAATCCTCAAGGAATGTCTCTTTCACCATTTGATGACAAAATATATTTGACCAATCATGGTGCTAGAGGTGGTGATTGGTTTGGAACAGCTAATTTTGGAGAAAACTATGGTTGGAAGATTTTAGGTTGGGGAGGAACTAACTACTCAGGGACTAAAATTGGTCCAAAATGGAAACCTGGTTTTACAAAAGCAATTAAGTACTGGGTTCCTTCTATCGCAGTAAGTGCAATGACAATTTATAAAGGTGAAACATTTAAAGAATGGAACGGTGAGGCTTTAATTACATCTCTTAAAGACCAATCTTTAAGAAAAATAAGATTTAATAAATCAAATTTTATTGATGAGAAAATTTTATTCAAAGGTGATATAGGAAGAATAAGAGATATCAAAACACATGAGAGTGGAGATCTTTATTTACTATCTGACAAGGGTGAACTTTGGAGAATGTACAAGTGAAAAAAATATTTATTTTAACAGGCGAGCCTTCTGGAGACAAACTCGCATCAAAAGTAATTAAAGAATTTAAAAAAGATAATTCCGAAATCGAGTATTTAAGTGTAGGAGGTGAAAATTTAGAAGCTTTAGGTATAAAATCGATTTATGATTTAAAAGAGGTTACCTACATAGGTTTTACAAATGTTATAAAAAATATTTTCAAAATTAATAAAAAAATTAATGAAACTGTAAAAGCTATAAAAGATTTTAATCCAGATATTTTATTTACAGTTGATAGTCCTGATTTTACTTTAAGAGTTGCTGAACGCGTAAAAAAACAAAATTCAAATATAAAAACAATTCATTACGTTGCACCACAAGTTTGGGTTTGGAGAGAAGGGAGGGTTAAGAAAATTAAGAATTTTATTGATCATATATTATTATTATTTAATTTTGAAAAACCGTATTTTGATAAAGAGAATATGAGCAATGAATTTGTGGGCCATCCCTTATTAGATGAAACTTCTGAAGGTAAAATCGACATCAATCAAATATTTGAAAAAAATAAAGCGTTAATATCAATTTTTCCAGGAAGTAGAACAACTGAAATTGATGTCTTAATGCCTATACTCTTAGATTTTATAAAATTAATGAACAAAAATTATCAAGATTTTATTTATATATTTCACTCGACAAAGCAACATTATGATTTAATTCAATCTTACATAAAATCTCAAAATATAGGTAACTGTGAAATTATTAGTGATGATAAAATAAAGTCTCACACTCTTAAGAAATCTGTATTTGCAGTTGCTAAATCAGGAACGGTCTCGCTTGAAATTTGCAAATCTAAAGTTCCATCCATCATTCTCTATAAAATGAATTTTTTAAACTATTTAATTGTTAGATCTTTGATTAAAGTTAAATTCGCTAATATTATAAATATTGCAGCAGGTAAGGAGGTAATACCTGAATTACTTCAATCTAAGTGTAATCCAAAAGATTTATTTAAATCTGTAAGCTCTTTTATCGATAATCCAAGTAAAATTAAGGAGCAAATAGAAAAAACACAATCAATACTAAATTCATTCAAAACTGAAATTTCTTCAGCAAAACTCGCGAGTAAAGCTTTAGTGAAATTTTTATAAAGCCGAAAATCTTATTTAAAAAATGACCCATTTTTTTTTAGATGAAGATCTAACACAACCATCTATAAATTTTGCTGTAAGCAAACCCTCGTAAGCAGTTGGATAATAAAATCTTTTTTTACTTTTTTTTGAATTTATTTTTAAAGCAATTTCTTTATATAAATTAGAAAAAGCACTTAAATATCCCTCAGGATGTCCGTACTTAATTCTAGAGAAGTTTTTTGAGAAACCACTTTCATTGAAACCTCTTTCTAAAACTTTTGTAGCACCATTAGCAGCATTATATCTTAAATAGTTAGGATCATTCTGTACCCATTCTAAACTTCCCATCGTACCAAATATTCTTATTCGTAATCCATAAACACCACCTTTAGCAGTAGTTGATGCCCAAAATAAACCCTTAGCTCCATTCTCGTAATTTATGAAAACTTGAGCATTTGTATCAAATTTAATTTTTTTTGAATATTGCTTGATATCTGCAAATAAGTTTTTTCCTTTAAGCCCAGTAATGTAATTACATAAATGATATGCATGGGATCCTATTTCATTTAGCACTGTAGAAACTCCGGCTATTTTTTTATCTAATTTCCATTTAAATATTTTTTTTGCTGAAACAGGAGTAACTTTTTTACCATTAGACCAATCCTGAATATATTCGACATTAATATATTCAATATTTCCAAGTTTTTTATCCTCTACCAATTTTTTAGCATGTCTAACCATTGGGTAGGCCGAATAATTATGTGTAAGCCCGTAAACGACTTTTTTATTATTTTTAATTGTTTTATAAAGTTTTTTAGCTTGAGCTAGAGAACCTGCAAATGGTTTATCAGATATTACATGAATGTTGTTTTTAATAAATAATTCCGCTATTTCTTGATGACTCCCAGGGGGTGTCATGATTGCAATTACATCAATACCATCTTTAATTTTTTTTTCAGAATAGCAAAGATCTTTATAATTTTTGTAACACCTATTTTTTTTTATTCCTATACTTGTCCCAAAAGATTGATTGATTTTATAATTTCTTGAAAAAACGCCAGCTACAATTTCATATTTATCATCGAATCTTGAAGCTATTCTATGTACATGACCAATCCAAGATCCAGGGCCACCACCAATGATACCAAGTTTAAGTCTTTTCATTAGTTTACTCTTATTTTTTTCCCAGTTTTAGTACTTCTTAGTATGGCATCAAATATTTTAAGCGATTGCAAGCCATCATTTCCACTTACTTTTGGTTTAGCTTTTCCAGACACAACATCGCATAAGTGATCAATTTGATTTATTAAAGTAAATCTACTCAAACGAATATTAAAATCTTTATGATAGATTGGTTTCCACCAACTTCTCTCACCTCTATTGTACCAATGTTTTAAATTAGGAAATTGTATCGAGCCTTTAGTTCCTCCAATAAAATACGCTGATTGATTTGTTACAGGGTAGGCCGGATTTTCTCCAGCTGTAAGCTCATAACTATAAGGAGCTACAATTGTATCAGAAACACTTAATGTACATAAAGCACCTGATCTAAAGGTAAAATTAACAATTGCGGTATCTTCAACTTCATATTTTCTAATTTTATTTGAGGTTGTTGCTTGAACATGTGTTATAGGACCTAGCAAGTAACAAATAAGATCAATATCATGGACTAAATTAATACCTAAAGGTCCTCCTCCTTTTTTAATACGCCATTTTTCTTTGTACCAATCTTTATTTTTATATAACCAGCACATAACGTTAGCAGCAACAATTTTTCCAAGATTTCCACTATCAATCTGTTTTTTTACTTTAGTAACAATACTGTTGTGCCTTCTATGATAGCCAATAAGTAGGTGTGTTTTATTTTTTTTGGAACTTTGAATAATTTTTTTTGCTTTTGAGATACTATTTGAAATTGGTTTCTCTAATAAAACAGGTATTTTAGCATTTAAGAAACTGATTGTATGTTTTTCATGAAATTGATTAGGAGTAGCTACAATTACTGCATCAGGCTTATTTTTTTTTAATAAATATTTTGATGACCTATAAAATGGAACTTTAAATTTTTTGGCATGTAATTCTGATTTTTTATTTAAATCAACAATTGAATGTAGCTTAGCTCTTTTGGAAAGATTTAAAGCTTTTAAATGCTGACTGCCCATCAGTCCAATACCAACAACTGCTATTTTTATCTTTTTTTTCATGTAAATATCTTATTTGATATATCAACTTGATTTGGATGAATACATGCTTTACCACCAAAACCTAATTTTTTTACTATATTACATGAGGTCTCAAACCCATTTAAATCTTTAAAATTTAAATATGAGGTATCAATCGGTTTTTTAATATTTTTAGATTTATTTACTATATTTTTTCTAAATTCTAGTATTTCATTTTCATCTTCTGAAACTTTCAGATTTATTGATTTTGCTAAATCATGAGAACCAAAAGATATTATTTGAATTCTTTCTGAAAAAGAACAAATTTCCTCAAGATTAGCTAGACCGTTTATACTTTCCAAAATTGGTATTACATCGGTTTTCAATCTTTCTGTTTTTTTTAATAATGTATCTATCTCAACTAACTGTTTTTTTGACTCTGTAAAAGGCAAGAATATACCAGGAAATTTTTCAGAAGTTACAAATTCTAAATCAGAATTCTTATCTATTCTAATATATGTATGATCTTTATTAACATTGCATTCTTTAATTATTTTTTTTGCATGTTCTTTCTGATCCTCAGGAACTGTTGATTCTAAATCGAGAACTATTAAATCTGCATTTAATGTATAAGCCTTTTTAATTTTTTTTTCTTCATGTCCTGGAACGAATAAAACAGATCTATATTTCATACTTACTTAATTTATTAAAATCTAAATCAATTCCAAGTCCTGGTCCTGAAGGTAATTTATACTTTCCATTTAACGCTCTTTTAAAATTTGGATAAAATTCTTGATCAATATCCAAATAGAATCTTTCTATATAGGTGTCCTTTTCCATTAACGCAGCTAATTGAAGTGTAGCTAAAAAACCTGGTCCAAAATAAGCAGTATGAGGCATTACAGAGATATCATTTTTTTCTGCATGCTGAATTATTTTGAACATCTCGTAAATACCACCAACTTTTATTACTGACGGTTGAACAAAAGTAACTGCTTTTTGTTTAATCATTGATTTAAACTCAAATTCTGTACATGCATTCTCTCCACAAGCTATAGGTAATCCTAGTTCTTTATTTAATTTTGCGAGAGTTTCATAATCTTCTGGTGGGTAAATAGGTTCTTCTAACCAAGTGAGTTTCATGCTTTTTAAAAAATCTTTTTTGGATAGTGTTTCTTCATAAGTCCAAGGACAATTAGTGTCTAACATCAAAGGAAGATTACCTGTTCCTTTTCTTCCAGCCTCAATGCAATCATTTTCTATTTCATGAAGTTTTATAGCTTGGTAACCATCATCTAATGATTGCTTACATTTCTGTTCTATAATTTTCGGATCTCCATATCTAAAAAGACTTGAATAAGCTTTGAATAAATCTTTATTTTTTTTTCCTAACAATTCATGAATTGGCTTATTCTTTTCTTTGCCTAAAGCATCCCATAATGCAATTTCAACACCAGATATTGCAAACATTGTTATCCCATATCTACCAAATAAGTGCAAAGATTTTTGAAGGGTTAAAAGAAGTTCCGGTATATTACTCATATCTTTTCCAACGAGTAAGGGAGCCACCATTTCTTCAATTGCTATTTTTACTGCTTTCCAACTTGTATAACCAAAGGCTTCACCCCAACCAGTGATACCTTTATCTGTTTCAATTTTTACTAAGTTAAATTCTAAACTTTTCCATTCTTTTCCATGAAAAATTACCTTTTTTCCTCCATGGCTAAACGGCATACTCAAAGTGATTGCTTTGATTGATTTAACTTTCATTATCTAAATTTTTTAAAATTTGGCTTTCTTTTTTCTAGAAAGGCTTTGGCGCCTTCTGCCTGTTCACCAGTTTTAAAATAACCAGGAGCAACTTCTTCAACCATTCCTTTTTGGGTAATCTTTAAAATTTCTTCAAATTGTTTTCTAAAACTGGCTTTCAATATCTTCAAACAAGTTGGAGCAGCTTTTAATATTTCATCGCCATACTTTTTAACTTCCTCGTCTAATTTATCTTTTTTTACTACTGAATTTACCAAGCCCCAATTCATCATCTCTTTTGCTGAGTATCTTTTGCAAGTCATCCACATTTCTCTTGCACGTTTGTGTCCTAAAATATTTGCAGAGTGGGCAACGATAGCTCCTCCGGCTGGAGAACCAACTCTGGGGCCATTTTGACCAAATATAGAATTCTCACTTGCTATAGTTAAATCACAAAAATAAGCCATATGATTTCCACCGCCAATCGCGTATCCATCCACTTTAGCTATGATTGGTTTGCTACATTTTGTTAAGTGAATGTGAAATTCGTATTCATGATCTTGAAATTCTTTAGAGCTTTCCCAGTTCATATCTCCACCTGAACAAAATGCTCTATCTCCAGCACCTGATAAAACAATTACTCCAACTGCTTTATCTTTTTCTGCATTGTCGAGAGCTGCCTTAAGTTCTTGAAGAGTTACTGGTGTAAAAGCATTTAATACCTTAGGTCTATTAATAGTGACATGAGCGTAATCACCTTTAACTTCATATAATATATCTTTAAATTGCATGAGATCTAATCTCCTCTATAGATTCTGGATTTAATAGCGTTGATAAATCACCTGGATCTTGGTTTGCTAAACATGATTTTATAACTCTTCTCATAATTTTCATATTTCTTGTTTTAGGCAAATCTTTTACAAAAATTACTTTATCAGGCTTAAATGATTTCCCTAAATCTTTTATAACTAAATCTTCAAAAAAACTTTCTTTTTGATCATTATTTTCTGCAGGAACTATAAATAAAATAATTTTTGACCCTTTATTTTCATCAGGTATTCCAACAGCAGCAACCTCTTTTGTTTTTCCACTTTTTACTATAACACTCTCTAGCTCAGAAGGACCTATTCTTTTTCCTGATACTTTAATAGTATCATCAGATCTTCCATGTAAATACCAATGACCATCAGCATCTCTACTTGCAAGATCACCATGCACCCAATAATCTTTAATTACACTCCAATAATTATCGATGTAACGTTTATCATCGTTCCATAAGCTCTTAGTTAATCCGATTGATGATTTTCTCATGACTAATTCACCCATCTCATTTGTGGAAACTTTTTGTCCATCTAAATTTAAGATATCTGCGCTCATTCCGGGAATAGGAGCATTAAAAGATCCAACTTTAAAAGGACGATGTAAACAACAATGTAAAATAGAACCAGAAACTTCAGTGCCTCCAGCTGAATTCATTATAGGAACTTTAGATTTACCTATGACTTGAAATAACCATTTCCAAGGTTTTTCCGTCCAAGGTTCTCCTCCAGTACAAATCATTCTTAATGAACTTAAATCTAAATCTTTAAAAAGTTTTTCATTTTTAATCATTTGCGCTCTGATCAGAGCAGGGGAAAGCTCTGTCCAGGAAACCTTATATTTTTCAATAAGCTTCCAAAAACGAACCTCATCAGGAAAATCAGGAACGCCCTCAGCGATTACCATTTGTGCTCCATGTGCAGAAGCTATTGTTGCAGACTTTGAACCCACCATCCATCCCATATCAGCCATACATAAATGAATATCGGTTTGTCTAAAGTCTGCTAAAACTCCTTCATCAAAAGACATCTTAGCAACTAAACCAATATGAGTATAAACACATCCTTTCGGTTTTCCGGTTGTACCTGATGTAAAGTGGATAATAGCAGGATCTTCAGCATCGGTTTCCTCAGTTTTTAAATTATCAGAAACATTTTGAAAATTTTCCCAATTAAAGATTTTCTTTCCTTTCTCTTTTCCTAATAAAAAAATTTTTTCTAAAGAAATGACTTGATCTAATTCATTTTTAATTTGATCAAACATTCTTATTTCTTTTGCTTTTCTAAATGTTTTTTCAACAGTAAAAATACCTTTAGCTTTTGCTATATTGAGTCTTTCAATAACTGCTTTTGATCCATATCCAGAGAATAAAGGTAGCACCACACAACCAATTTTTAAAATAGCAAAGTAAGCAATGTAAGTTTCTATAAATTGAGGCATGTAAAGTGCGATTACATCACCTTTTTTAAAGCCATTTATTTTTAAAGTATTTCCAACCTTTGAGATTTGCTTTTCAAATTCTTCATAAGTGATTGAACTTTCTTTGCCATCTTCTCTTTCAGCATAAATAAAAGTGTTTTTGAAAAATTTCTTGTCTTTATGTCGATCTATACAATTTAAAACTATATTAGTTTTTCCCTCTATACACCATCTAGTCCAAGGAATACCTTTTGAATCATCTAATATTTTTGAATAGGGTTTATAAAATTTTAAATCTGAAAATTTTATTACACTGTCCCATAACCATCCTGGATCGGAAAAACTTTTTTTTTCTAACTCATCATAATTTTTTAATTTACAATGCTGTATAAACTTAGTTAGCTTTGAATTTTCAATTAGTTCTTTTGATGGTTGCCAAATAATTTCTTTAGACACAAGTCTTATACGTACATACCCTCTTTAATCTTAATAATATTATACATGAGGTCATTTAAAGGTGTTTTAATCCCATGTTTTTTTCCAATTTTAGAAACAGCTCCACTTATGAAATCAATTTCTGTTTTTCTATGCTTTACAACATCGAATGCCATAGATGATTTATTAGTTTGTCTTGAGTCTACTATTCTATTGAACATTTCTAAGCAATCGTTTTCACTTACATCAACTCCATCGGCTTTAGCTACTTCTCTAGTTTCAAGGATTATATCCTTACCTAATTTTCGAGACATAGTTTGATTTTTATTAGAAATGTATAAATCCGTATGATGTAAATCAAATATTGCTGATAATGGACCAATTGCTGTTAAAGCAAATAATTTCATCCATTTTCTTCTTTTGATATTTTCTTCTGCAATAGTTTCTAAGCCATGTGCAGTAAAAGTTTCAGCTAAATCTTTTACTCTATCGCTTGAACCACCTTCGTATTCACCAATCCATGAAGGCAAACTTGCGTGGTTTTGGATTATTCCAGGACCTTGAATACTAGAGGCTTGTGTTGTTGATCCACCTAAAACTTTTTCTTTACCAGCTATTTTTTGCATGATTTCTTCATGCCCAATGCCATTTTGAAATGACATCAGCAATGTATTATCACCAATAATATTTTTTGAATTAGATAAAGCTTGCTCTAAAGCTGTAGCTTTACACATAATAATTATTGCATCGACTGGCTTTAATGTTTTTGGATCAGTTGTAGCATGGATTTTAATTGTTCTATCTCCGCCATGACCCATCATTTTTAAACCTTTACTATTAATTTCGTCCACATGTTCTTTCCAAACATCAATAAGATGAACCTCTAAACCTTTTTCAGCTAACAACCCGCCGAAAAGACAGCCCATAGCACCAGCACCTAATACTGCAACTTTTGTATCTTTCTTTATCATTAAGCTTTCATTTTTACTTGAACACCAAAGAAGCCTGTTGGTTTGATCATTAAAACAACTATCATTAGTAAAAAGGCGTATAAATCTTTGTGACTTCCAGAAATATAAAAAGATGAGGCTGTTTCAAATATTCCAACTGTAAAACCTCCAACTATTGCACCAGGCAGATTACCAAAACCACCTACGACCGCAGCAGCGAAAGCTTTCATAAGAATGATATAACCCATGAATACAACAACTTGATAAGTTGGGCCTACTAAAGTTCCTCCAATACCTGCTATGGCACAAGCAATACCAAAAATAATTGATATGTATAGTGGTACATTTATCCCAACCAGATTTGAAACATCTTTGGAGTATGCTACAGCTCTGATACCTAATCCCATTTTTGTTTTATTTAAAAAGAACCAAAGACCTGCAGCTACAGATAAACCAACTACAATCATCCAAATATAAGTAATCGGTAAAAATAGTCCTCCAATTTCCATTGGCAAACCTAATTCAGCAGGGAAAGGTTTTGCTACTGGATTCCAAATTAAATAAGCAACATTAATTAAAACTACTGAAAGACCAAATCCACATATGATTATTCCCATTCCAGCTACTGTGTAACCACCACCTTTTTTTGTTAGCGGTCTTAAGAAAACTCTTTCAATAAAAACCCCAAATAAACCCATTGAAACAAAGGCTGTAAATAAACAAACGACATAAATTATCCAACCATAAGCATCAGGAAATATATTAAAAATCCAATCTTGATTTCCCAAAAGATTAAACATGGTAAGACCGGCAAAAGCACCTATCATGAAAAATTCGCCGTGAGAAAAATTAACTACATCTAGACCTGTGTAGATTAAGGAAATTCCAAGTGCTACTAAGCCGTAAATAATACCAACAGAAAGACCAATTGTTAAAACTGATTTTAGCGATTCAATATTCATATCGGGGCTATTCACACACCAACCGATATAGAGAAGCACAAATGTTCCGAATATGATATTTTCACCTTTTTTTCCAATTCTCAGTTTATTAAACATTGGCTTTAGTCCCTCCAAGATATGACTCTTTTACACTTTCATCGTACATTAATTTCTTACTATCGCCTTCAACATTGATCACACCGTCTTTAATTACATATCCGTAATCAGCAAGTAATAATGCCATCCTAACATTTTGTTCAACGACTAGAACTGTTAATCCATCTTGTCTAATTCTATTAATATTTTTAAAAATATCTAAAACAATTTGAGGCGCTAAAGCAGCACTAGGTTCGTCTAGCATTATCATTTTAGGATTAGACATTAATCCTCTTCCAATACATAACATTTGCAGCTCTCCACCTGATAAAGTTGCAGCCAACTGATCTTTTCTCTCATTTAATCTTGGAAAATAGTTATAAACCTTTTCTAAATTATCTAAAAGTTGTTGTTTGCTTTTTAAAATAAAGCCGCCCAATTTTAAATTTTCAGTGACAGACATTGCAGGGAAAACATCCTTTCCTTGAGTTACTTGCACTAATCCTTTTCCAACTATTTCGTGAGCAGGCAAGTTTTGAATTTGTTCACCATTAAATTCGATCGTACCTTTCCATGATCTAATTAATCCAGATGCAGCTCTTAGAATTGTTGATTTGCCTGTTCCATTACCACCGAGCAATGCAACTATAGATTGTTTTTCAACTTTCATATTAGCTCCATTTAAAATTTGCACCGAGCCATATCCAGAAATAAGTTGATTAATCTTAAGCAATTATCCTCCAATTTTTTTTTCTGATTTACCAAAAATGTAACTATTAGTCATAGACATTATAACTATTATTTTATAGCCTTAGCAACAATTAAATAACAAATGGGGGAAATAATGAATAAACTTAAATTTGTTTTTTCAGCAATTGTCTTTTCCGCAGGTTTAGTAATCACAACTTTAGCTCAAGCAGAAACAATCAAAATTGGTGTTTCTTTTAGAATGCTATCAGATGTTGGTTATAAACACGGAGAGTTAATTACTGATACTGTTGCAAAGTGGAATAAAGAAGGCACTATCAACGGTCAAAAAATCGACTTAACACTTTATAACGATGAGTGTAAATCTGAAAAAGGTGTAGCAAACGCAACAAAACTTGCTTACCAAGATAAAGTTCACGTTATAATTGGATCTAGCTGTAGTTCTGTAACATTACCTATGGTACCTGTTTCAGCTAAAGCTAAAGTTCCACAAATCATACCTCACTCAACAAATGCTGACATTACTAAAAAAGGTAGTGAATACATTTTTAGAGTACCTGTATCATCAAGATTTTACAAAATCGTAC
The DNA here is from genome assembly GCA_902617025.1 of uncultured Pelagibacteraceae bacterium. GTDB lineage: Bacteria > Pseudomonadota > Alphaproteobacteria > Pelagibacterales > Pelagibacteraceae > Pelagilacustribacter. The sequence continues at coordinate 125,701 of CACMVB010000003.1, forward strand.
AAGGTAAATTTACTGCAGAAAATCAAGGTACTAAGATAGCGTATATCTATGGTCCAGATGCTGCTGGTAAAGATTTTGCATTATCTTTAGCTGATTACATGAGAGAGAACTACAACGTTGAGCCAACTTATATGGTTCAATCTGGAGAAAAAGAAACTGACTTTAGAAGTTACTTAACTAAAGCTAAAGCTACTAATCCAGAAGTTCTTGTAATTTCAGCTTTATTGGATGAAACAGTTAGAGGACTTGTACAATCGTATGAAGTTGGAATACCAAAATCTGTTCACAGAGTAACAGCTTCTATTGGTTCTAAAGTAGAGATACCAATAAATGCTGGTTCTGCTGCAAAAGGTGTAACTTTCTCAGCTGCATTCGCTGCATCTGACACTAGACCTGTAGCTAAGAAATTTGTGAAAATGGTAAAAGACAAATATGGTGTTGTACCTGGTCACGACTTTTCACAAATGATGGACTTACTAGATATTCTAGAGATAGCTCTTAAAAAAGTTAAATTCACTGGAGATTTAGCAGCTGACAGAAATAAAGTTAGAGACGCAATTGCTGCGACAACTGACTTTAGAGGTTTAGCTTCTGGTCCAATCAATTTCTGTAAATCAGGAACGCCTGAGTGTAGAGATGGTAACAGAACTCCTGTTATGATTGAGTACACTAAAGGTGGAAAAAACTTTAAGACAAAAGTTGCTGGTACTGTAACATTTAATGCTAGCGCTGGTTTATAATAGTTAAAAAAATTGTGAGCGGTAGGTAAAACTACCGCTCTTTTTTTCAAGGAAACCACAAAAATGATAAACGTTAATAAATTGAAGAAAGTAAAAAGCAACTTTCCTGTAATGGTTGGCAAAGGCGCTATTTCAAAAAAAGATTGTGAAAAACTTATACACGAAATTCGAAATGCAAAATCATTTGATGATTTAATACAAGGTGGCAGAAATAGAATTAACAAAGGGTCAAGTAATTTTAAAAATTATTTAAAAAAATCAAAATTATCTAACAAATTATATAAACAATTTAATAGCCAATCTTTTTACAAAAAAGTTGAAAATAGATTTAAAAAAACTTTTAAGGATTACGGATGGTCAAATGCATACTTGCCTAGCAAATTTTTGAGGGAAAAATTTACAAATAAAAAATTGATGAATTCAAAAGAATTAATGAAAATGTTAGGTAAAACTTATAAAAACCCGAATGTAAATTTAGACATAGATTTTTCTGTTTCAAGGGGCGGATATAGGTTAAGGCCGCACAGAGATGATGTAACACGACTTTATAATTTTCTTATTTATTTAAACGATATACCAAAAAAAAATGGCGGAGCTTTATCAATTTTTAAAAAGAAAACTGATATGAAATATAGAAAAAGTTTTAAAAGATTTCCTGGTATTTCTGAACTAGCAAAAGTTAAAGAATTTACTCCGTCAAAAGGGAGTGTAATTTTTTTCCAATCTACACCTAACTCTTACCATGGTGTATCTTTATTTAGAGAAATCAAAGGCAAAAAAAGATTTTTCATTTATGGAAGTTATGCTTTAAGTAAACCTGTTGTATGGAGATATAAAAACGTAAGCTATTTACCTAAAATTAAAAAAACAAACAAAAGAATGCTCACATCTTCACATGACTCAGATTATTTAATGAGAGAAGTTGGATAATGGAAAAATTTAAATCGATTATCAGAGATTATCCTTTTATTGCTTTTATTATAGCTTTCATCATCTTAGCTTTTGTACCGTCAGTAGTTTTCACGGATGTTTATCAGTCACATTTAGCTACTTTAATATTTGTGAATATTGTGGTTGCCGCAGGACTAAACATTGTTAAGGGTTATTGCGGTCAAGTTACAGTTGGACACGTTGGCTTATTTGCAGTTGGTTCTTATACCGCTGGAACATTGTTTTTATATTTAGGACTTGGTTTTTGGGCAACTTTACCCATAGCCATAATAGTTACTGCGTTTTTTGGAGTAGCAATGGGAATTCCATCTTTTAGATTGGAAGGTCCTTATTTAGCCTTAGCGACACTGGGAGGAGGTGAGGCAATAAGATTATTTATTGAAAACGGAAATTTTTTTAGATCCACATTTGGTATTTCTGATATTCCAACACCTTCTTTAATGGGTTACAACTTCGACTCTCCGGATAGATATTATTTCATCTCAATGACAATAATGATTATAGCGGTTTACTTCTCATTCAGTATTTTAAGATCTGGAGTTGGAAGAGCATTTATGTCTATCAGAGAGGATCCAATTTGTGCTGCAGCCGCTGGAATTAATGTAAAAAAATATAAAATCTTAGCTTTTATTTTGAGCGCTATGTTCGCTGGTGCGGCAGGTGCAGTTTATGCTCACATGCCTCCAGGATACATACATCCTAATAATTACACAGTTATAGAAATGGTAACTTTCTTAGCTATGGTTGTCCTAGGAGGTCTCGGCCATATTTGGGGTGGAATTATTGGAGCTATAGTAATTACAATTGTTTATGACTTAACTAGACCATTATATAAATATCAACTTTTAATATTTGGTTTAACAATAGTCTTAACTATTTTATTTATGCCTAAGGGTTTAGGCGGTTTTATTGACAGATATTTCTTAGAAAAGAGATTTAAAAAGAAAACTGGAACAGAAAAAACAACATGATTTTAAAAACTAAACAATTATCTAAATCATTTGGTGGCTTGAAAGCTATAAATAAAGTTGATTTTGAACTTCCAAAAAATGAAATTAGAGGAATAATTGGACCCAATGGCTCAGGCAAAAGTACATTTTTTAATTTAGTTTCAGGAATCTATGATAGCGATCCTGGAAGCTATATTGAGTTTGATGGTCATGATATTACTTTTGCACCTCCACATGAGATTGCTAGCTATGGTTTATCAAGAACGTTCCAATTACTAAGACTTTACCAAGATATGACAGTTATAGATAATGTTATGTCGGGATATCATACTAGAGTGCCTTACAAGTTTTTCGATGCAGTCATAGGAAGAAAAAAAATCTGGGATCAAGAAAGAGCTATCAAAGAAGAAATGATGGAACTTCTTTCTTTTGTGGGATTAGCAGACTATGCAGAGCTAAACGCTAGTGAGCTTTCTGGAGGTCAGAGAAGATTATTAGTTTTAGCAAGAGCAATCGCTATGAAACCAAAATTATTAATGTTAGACGAACCAGCCGCAGGTTTATCTCCAGTCAATGTAGACAATTTAATGAAAATTATAATGCAGCTGAAAGAAAAATATGGCCTTACTCTTATTATTATAGAGCATATTTTAAAAGTCGTAATGGATACTTGTAATTCAGTAACTGTTTTTGACCATGGTCAGAAAATTGCAGAGGGTACTCCAGCTCAAGTAAAAGATGACAATGCTGTAATCGAGGCGTATTTAGGTAAAAAAATGGACGATGAAGAGATGAGAAAAGCCCTTGCAGTCTAAAATGAATTTGGTAATATTTTAACACTTAAATCGATTCAATGGTTCAAAACATAAAAAAAATTTTTGAGAAACAAGGTTTCATAAAATTAAAGGGTGTTTTAGATTATAAAGAAGATTTAGAACCAATTTTAAATGATATGGCTTTTATCATGGATAGGCTTATTCATAGATTTGTTCCTAAAAGTGATAAAGTAAAAGTACTAAATTATGAGTTTAAGAAAAAATATTCATATTTGGTTTCTTTAGATATTCCTGAACTTGATCAATATTTTAACATAAGACTTCCTGAAAAAAACATAAACGCTAATAGTGATTTTTTTGCGAGTCAATCAATATGGAATTTAATTAAAAATAAAAAGATTTTAGATAAGATTGAAAAAATTCTAGGTCCCGAGATAGCTTCTAATCCTTGTCAAAATTCAAGAATTAAACAACCTGAAAAAGGTGTTGCAAAAAAGAATTTAAATGACGGCTTAGTTGGAAGAACACCTTGGCATCAAGATGCTGGCGTTATGAATAAAAAAGGACAGAAGGGTACTGAATTAGTAACGTGTTGGATACCTTTTACAAAAACAAGAATAGAAAATGGTTGTATGCTTGCTGTAAAAGAAAGTCATAAATTTGGACTTGTTAACCACGATTTTGGAAGTAAGGGACAAGTAGAAGTTAGAGGCAAAGAAATAATCGATAAATTATCAACCGTGCCTCTTGAAGCTGATGTCGGCGATATAATATTGTTAAATAGATATCTACTTCATTGTTCACTACCAAATAAATCAAAAAATTTTAGAATAAGTATGGACTTGAGATATAATAAAGCAGGCCAACCCTCTGGAAGAGACCCATTACCTAATTTTATTGTCAAAAGCAAAAACAAAAATAAAATTAAAGTACAAAATTACAAACAATGGATAGCTTTATGGGAAAAAGCTAAAATAAAATGTATTCCAAGAAAATGGTCTTATAAATATCCTCTTCCTACTTTCAAAGGAACTAAAAGAGATTTAGCAAATATTATTTAATGAATTCAAAATTATCGGAGAAGAATTATCTTCCCGAATTTTTTCTAGCTTGTCTTGGATATTTTTTATTTGTAACTCAAGATGCAATAGTAAAATATATTGCTGAAGATTACGACATAATACAGATAATTTTCGTCAACTCCTTGTTCGCTCTTATACCTATTATTTTGTACACCCAAACCCTCGACGGCTGGAAAGAATTAAAGGGTGCTAATTTAAAAATTCATTTTTTTAGAACTTTAACGATGGTATTAGCCGTTTTTTTTGCCTACACAGGATTCTATTTATTACCAATGGTTACTATGTACAGTATTGTATTTTTAATACCATTATTAATTACCATCGGATCAGTTTTATTTTTAGGTGAAGTTGTTAGATGGAAAAGATTTACTGCTATAGTAATTGGTTTTATCGGAACACTTATTTCTATTAATCCTTTTGGAGCCGAAATTAATAGTTACGCATTTATAGCTTTGTTGTGCCCAATTTTTGCGTCTGCAAGTTATTTAATAGTAAGAAAATATGGTTATGAGGAGAGCTTGTTCTCATTTTTAATTTTCGGAAAAATTTTTATGATATTGTTTTCTGGTATATTTGTATTCTTTGTTTTCAAAGAGATGACTTTTAATGATTTAGTGTTGAACGCTATTTCTGGAATTTCTAGAGGAACAGCCATGATATTTGTTATCAATGCTGCTAGACACCTGCCTGGAGCAATTTTTGGATCAATTTTATATACTCAAATTTTTGCAGGTGTATTTTTGGGTTATGTTGTTTTTAATGAGATACCTACAATTAATAATTATATAGGAAACTTAATAATAATTGCAGCAGGTGTATATATCGTTTTGAGAGAAGTAAAATTAAAGAAAAACATTGTTACTTCAACAGCAAGACACCCAACTATTCCTATTAAAAAAGATTAAAGTTTCTTTTTAAAATTTTCTAGAATTTCTTCACTAACATTTACTGAATTTTCAGGCCCAGGAAATTTCCCCTCTAAACTATCTTTGATAAATGCTTTTAAGGCTTTAACTCTTTCGATTTCAATTTCATCTTTCATCTTTTTTAAATTTGTATAAGCTTTTGCATGTCTAGGAGACTTTTCTTGCTCTCCACAGATATCGTTCATGAATAGATACATAACATCAGCTTTTTTTCCAGATCCTAGAGATACAGTTACAATACTCGTCCTTTTTGATATTTCCCCCATAATATTTTCAGGAATAACTTCACATTCGGCTGAAAAGGCCCCAGCATCCTCTAAACGTTTAAATTTTTTAAATAGTTCGTATGCTTCATCAGCAGTTTTACCTACAGCTCTTAGGCCACCAATCCATGTAGATTTTCTAGGAACCAAACCTAAATGACCCATAACTGGAACATCTTCTTTTGCAAGCATAGAAACAACATCCATACTTCTGGCAGTCATAACCGCATCAGCACCATTCTCTAAAGCTTTAAAGGCTCCACGTAAAACATCCTCGGCTGTAGGATAATTATGTAGTTCGAGTGCTGCCGTATAAAAAAGAGACTTGGATCCTTCCCGAACCTTCTTAACATTTGAAGCACTTCCTATTATCATGTCAAAACCTGCTTCTTCAGCTGCTTTTGCCTCTAATGAATTATTTGCAGTTACTTGTGTAAGAATTTTTTTTCCTTTAGCTTCAATAATATCACCGACAGTGACAGTTCTTTTTGCAGGATTAGCTGCCCACGTATAAATATTTTTCATATTTATATTTAATCAAACTAATTAGTATTTTTCAATTCCTTGTAAATATTGTTTACTCTATGGACTTCTTCGGCGGTATTGAAATAGCATTCATATTCAATTTCATTGGGGGTTACATCGAAATGATAATGACCTGCATCCTGAGCACCTTTATAAGAATGAAAATGAGTGTGTTCTCCTGATTCTCTTAAATCTAATTTTCCTCCAGAGGGATCATTAGTCCATAAAACTGAATAGCATTGAAAATGTGGCCCTATAGGATCGTAAAATTGTAAAAAATCCCTAACACATTTCATTTGTTTTGGATCATAATATTCGTGTTTTATATCTGCATAGTCTGGTTGGACATGCGATTTAATCTTACCATTTAAGATCCTAAACACACCACCCAGCGCAACACTAAAGTTTGTTTGTAAATTTTCAATTAGTGCAGTTCTCATAGATTGAGGTAAAGAGCCTTGCTCACCTGACCTTCCTTTAATTTTAATCTTTATAACATCTCCTTTTTTCCCCTCAGAGTAATAGATATTTCCTAGTCCGCCATGTTTTCGGTGATTGTAAGGAGTTGATTTACATTTATTATTTTTATCTACTTGAGCAATTATAGATTTTGACTCGTTAGTAATTAAATTCTCATTAATGATAAGTTCTCCACAGTGACCCTCTAAACACGACATAGCTCCTGAACCTGCACCTAAAGCATATGATTTTTCAGAGCCTATTCTTTTTGCTATTTCTTCATAATCAAATTCTGTACCTATGAACCTTTTATCGTGCATGTATGGTTCGCCTCCAACATCAACAATTCTTTGGTTTCCACTTATACCTTCAGCAGGGCAATCCCATTTTCTTAGATCAGGGCATTCAACAATCGAAACATCAACTTCAACATAGTTTTTAGATAAACCTTTTTTTAAAGCTTCGCTTACTTGTTTTAAGGAAATTTGATGAAAATTAGCTTTTTCGATTGTTAATTCCATAATCTATTAATATCATTTAAAGAAGTTTATCAATTAAATATAATTTTTATTATGAACAAGTTGGGCACAGAACTAGCTAATGCATGGATGAAGAAAACTTTAGTTGATCTAAATGGGTTCAGCGAAAATGAAATCCCAAAAAATCGAGATGAAGCATACAAAGCTTTAAATTTATTTTATGAAGAATTGGATAAAAAAACAGTAGGTTGGAAAATAGGGGCAGTCGCAAAAGAAGTTCAAAAAGAGGAAGGCTTTGATGGGCCTGTTCCAGGTAAAATTTTTAAAGAAACTATCTTACCTTCTAATTGCTCGATTAAATATTCAGAAATCCCTTACTCCAACTTGGAATGTGAATATGCATTTGAAATTGATCAAGATGTAAAAATTGATGACGAATTACTAAACAAGATAGATAATTTTAAATTATATACAGCTATTGATATTACATCTTCTAGATATGTACAAAGTTCAAAAAATAAATTTGATAAACTAGTTCAAATGTATCTTGGAATTTCTGACCATGGAAATGGAGGTAAGATTATTATAGGAGAAGAGATAAAGAATTGGCATATAAAAGATATTAATAAAATTAAGATTAGATTAAAAATCAACGATAAAGTTACTGAACCTTATTTCACTGGAACAAAGAGAATAGATCCTAGAGTCTCATTAAAAGCTTTTGTTGATGAGTTTAAAGATAAAAATATAAGCTTTAAAAAAGGAGATTATCTACTTTGTGGTTCTTTGACTCAACCATATAAAATTAATATGAAAGACAAAATTATTGTGACTTACGAAAATTTAAGAGATATTAATATTAAGATCTTATGAAAACAGCATTAATCACAGGGGCTAGCCAAGGCATCGGAGCAGCAATAGCTGATAAGCTTAATGACAAAAAAATTAAAGTTATTTTAGTTTCAAGATCAAGAAATAAATTAAAAACTTTTCAAAAGTATTTAAAATTTCCTAAAAATTCTTTAATCATTTCTAAAGACTTGAGATCATTACATGCATGTAATTCAGTTGCTAAAAAAATTAAAAAATTGGATTACCTCATAAATGTAGCAGGGGCAACAAAGGGAGGAAAATTTTTAAATTTGAATGACAATATCTGGGAAGATGGATTTAATTTAAAATTTAAAGCTGCAGTAAGATTAAGCAGAGCTTTTTGGCCTGCTCTCAAAAAGAGCAAAGGAAAAGTTATTAATATTGGAGGAGGGGCCGCTAGAAATCCTTCAAACACATTTATGATAGGCGGCGCTGTTAATTCAGCATTAAATAATTTTTCAAAAGCTTTAGCTATGCAAGGTAAGATTGATAAAGTTTCTGTATCGATAATTCATCCAGGTATGACTTTAACAAGTAGACTAGAAAAACTTTTACAAACAGACGCAAAAATATTTAAAAGAAGCGTTAAACAAATTTTAAAACAAAGGTGCAAAATTGAGAAAATTAAAAGACCTACAAAACCTGAAGAAGTCGCAAATTTAGTTTATAAACTAATTAAAGATAAAAATTCAAATTTTAAAAACTTTTCAATAGACGGCGGAAAAATTAAAAATTTAAGATGATTGTATACAGTCATCCAGATTGTTTACTAAAATTTAATGGACAAGGTCATCCAGAGAGAAAAGAAAGATTAGATAGTATTCTAGAATCTATCAAATCATCTGATTTAAAAGTGGAGTTTAAAGATGCTCCTAGGGTTGATTTAGAAATAGTTTCATTAGTGCATCCTAAGAAACATATTGAACAGATATTTGCTAATATTCCAAAAGAAGGGATTGTTGGTGTCGAGAAAGAACCTTACGCAGATACAATGTTATGTCCTGATAGTGAAAATGCAATTTTAAGATCTTGTGGTTCAGGTATTGCCGCTTGTGATGATTTAATTAAGAATAATGAGCGAGTTTTTTGTGCAATTAGACCCCCAGGACATCATGCGGAAACCGTTCGTGCTAACGGCTTTTGTTTCATAAATAACGTAGCAGTTGCGGCACGATATTTACAAAAAAAATATGATATAGGAAAAGTAGCTATTATTGATTTTGATGTTCATCATGGTAACGGAACCCAAGAAATCTTTTTTAAAGATAAGTCTGTTGCTTATGGATCTTCTCATGAATTTCCATTATTTCCAGGCACCGGAGCTGAAAATGAAACTGGTGTAGGTAATATTTATAACGCCACTTTAAAAGCTGGCACAAAAAGTGAAGAATTTCATGATATTTTTGAAAAAAAAGTTTTAACTCCTGTAGAAAAGTTTAAGCCAGAAGTTATTTTAATTTCTGCTGGTTTTGATGCCCATAAAAGAGACCTTCTAGCAAATATAAACTTAGAGTCTAGTGATTTTTTTACGATAACAAAAAAAATAATTGAGATTGCTAATATTCATTCAAAAGGAAGAGTAATTTCTTTTCTGGAAGGCGGTTATGATTTACAAGCTTTATCTGAAAGTATAATTGAGCACCTTAAAGGGTTAGAGTCCCATATTTGACCAGTTATCTGGATTTTCAAATTTCTCTATTTCTTTTTTTGTTACAGGCCTAAAAAGATAATAAATAATATATGCCGTCAAAAAAAATAGAAAAATTAAATTCATTAATTGATATTATCAAATTTTGAGTAAATTTTATCATTAAAATCTCAATATTTTCTTATTTTTTTATTCACACAGCACCCAAATCGTTCACATATAAAGGTGATTTAATAGACCAAAAGTTTAGAATCCGACTCATGGATCCAATTATAGTTTTAGCTGCTGGCATAATTCTTGTGGTAACAGGGGCATTAGATCCTCTAATAAAGAACAAAGAAGACGTAGCCCAAGCTCCTAAAACTGAAGTTTCAACGCCCGCTCCTGAGCCTAAAAAGGAACCGGAGCCAGAACCAGAACCAGAACCAGAACCAGAGCCTGAACCAGAACCAGAGCCGGAACCAGAACCAGCTAAAGAACCGGAACCAGAACCAGAACCAGAGCCAGCTCCTCAAACTGAAGAGCCAAAAGAACAAGTTAACGCTGAAGCCAACCAAGAACAAGACGCTAAACCTGAAGAAGAGGAAGTGAAACCGGTTACAGAAGAAACACCAATTGAAGAAGAAAAAGAGGGATTAAGTATTGTAAATATCATGTTGTACATTCTAGGTGCTATTGCAGTTATTGCTGCTGGAATATATTTCTTTATGAGAAGAGAGCCATCTCCACAAAGTGCAGCAGATATTGCAAGAGCTCAATCACAGGAACCAACACCTGAACCGCAGCCAGAACCTGAACAGCCAGTTCAAGAGGAAACACCAACAGAAACTACTCAAGAAGAACCTCAATCAGAAAATACAGACCAATCATCTAATACAGATCAATCATCTAATAACGATGATGAAAATAATAACAGATAAATTAAAATTTCTTTCCACCTTCAAGATAAGCACACTTTTCGCAAGTTTTTTCAATTTTAGGTGGTTCATCTAAGTTTAGCACATCTTTCATTTCAATTATTTTTTTCTCTATCCAATCAGTATTTACTCGGTATGGGATTAGTGTAGTTTTAAAATCTATCTTATTATCAAATTTATTATTTGTTTTCTCCCCATTACAAACATAAAAAAAAGTTCGGTCTGAAACTTTAAAATTCATTTTTCTTAAGATATGAACATAAATATCCATCTGTAATTTATAACTAAGATGCCATTCAGCATCGAGATAAGAAGAAACTGTTATGGGATAAGTAGAAGATTGGGCTTTATAATCTACAACAACTAATTTTTTTTCAGTCAAATCAAACCAAATATCATCAATACCTCCATGAATTATTAGGTTTGTATTTTCATCTAAATATGAAATGCCACCTTTTAAAGAATTTCTCCACACATCTAAATCTTTGTGCTTATAGGGAACAAAGTTGAGTTTATGTTTAACCATAATTGGATGAGGTTTTTGTTCTTTTCTATACTGATCAAATTCTTTCTTTAATAACTCATCGACTGCAACGTTTAGAGCCCATCCAGGCATTGAGGGTTCTTTTAGTCCTTTTACACGATCTAGATAAAAGCACCTTTTACAGCTCATAAAGTTGAAAAATTTAGACCTACTAATTTTAAAAGGAGTATTTGATTTTTTATCGTAAATAGAAGTTCTTCTTGTTCTGAAAGATACAGCGTCTTTCATTAAATTTGTTTTAGTCTTTTAAGTACTTCAGCCTTATCTAATGAGAGAATAACATCATAAAGACCAGGCCCAAATCTTGAGCCAACTAGCGCTATCCTTAAAGGTTGACCTACACCTTTAAAGTTAGTTTTATATTTATCAATTAGAGACTTTATTAAAGGTTCTAAAGTTTCTCTAGATAATGAGGAAAGTTTTTCATATTCATTAATAAATTCATTTATTATTTTTTTTGATAAATCATCAATTAATTTTTTATCATCTGCACTTATCTCAATTTTTTCATTAATAATATACTGAGCGTTATTCCAAATATCCTCTAAAGTTTTTGCTTTATTTTTTAAAAAAACCATAGATTTTAAAAGAATACTCTCTTTTGATTGATTTAGAGGTTTTTTGTATTTTGAAACATATTCTTTAAAAAAATTAAAAAGATCTTTCTGATCGATACTCTTTATATATGTTTCATTTATCGAATAAATTCTATTCATATCTAATTTTGAGGGAGACTTACCAACCCCGCTTAAATCAAATAAATCAATACTTTCTTGCTTTGTAAAAATTTCTTTATCTTTGTAAGACCATCCTAATCTTAATAGATAATTTCTTAAAGCGTCTGATATAACTCCTATTTTAATATAATCTTCAAGAGTGGAAGCATTGTCTCTTTTTGATAATTTTTTTCCTTGTTCACTATGAATTAAAGGGATATGTGCAAAGTTTGGAACCTCCCAACCCATAGCTTCGTAAATTTGCCTCTGTTTAAAAGAATTGATCATATGATCATCTCCTCTAATAACATGAGTTATCTTCATTTCATGATCATCAACCGTGGCTGAGAGCTGATATGTTGGAGTATTATCTTTTCTTAGAATTACAAAATCCTCAATAGTAGAATTTGAAATATTTCTTTCCCCTTGAACTAAATCTTTTATAATCGTATTCCCTGATATTTTGCTTTTAAATCTTACTACTGGTTTTACTCCCTCAGGAATTTTTAAATCTTTGGCATCTCTCCATTTTCTATTATAAACATATGGTATTCCTTGTTTTTTACATTTTTCTTTTTGCTCATTTATTTCTTCCTCAGAACAATAACATTTGTAGGCAAAACCTTTTTTTAACAATTCCTCTGCAACTTTAATGTGTTTAGATATATTTTTTGATTGTATATATTCATCTCCATCATGCTCAATACCAAGCCAAGCTAAGGATGCAATAATTTGTTTTTTGAATTCATCTTTAGATCTTTCTTTATCAGTATCCTCGATCCTAAGAAAATATTTCCCGTTATTTTTTTTTGCTAAAAGCCAATTGAATAAGGCTGTTCGAACTCCGCCAATGTGAAGAGGCCCAGTAGGAGAGGGCGCAAACCTACAATTAAAAGACATTAATATTAATTAGACTATTTTAATGAAAGTTTCTATATAAAGAAACAAGTTTACCTTGAATTTTTATTCTATTTGCAGCGTAAATTTTAGTTCCGTAATTTCGATTTGCTGCCTCAAGAGCGATAGTGTTCCCTTTTTTTCTTACTCTTTTTAAAGTAGCTTCCTGGTCGTCTATTAAGACTACTGCAATCTGACCATTGTCTACATTTGAAACTTTTTTTATGATAACCGTATCACCGTCAGAAATACCTGCTTCAATCATTGAATCACCTTTTACTTTAAGACCAAAGTGCTCACCATTATTTTGAAGATCTTCCGGTAAAGCAACCTTATCAACTTCTTGTTGAATAGCTTCAATTGGTGTACCAGCAGCAATACTTCCTAATACTGACACGTCAGTAGATTTATTATCATTCTTATCTAATCCGCCTTTGATAACGCTTGGTGTAAACGTATTAAATATATCATTTGCGCTCGCGTTTTCAGGTAATTTCACCACTTCCAAAGCTCTTGCTTTATGTGCTAATCGCTTAACAAAACCTCTTTCTTCTAATGCAGAAATTAATCTATGTATTCCTGATTTCGACTTAAGGTTGAGTGAATTCTTCATTTCTTCATAAGATGGAGAAATCCCTGAAGATCTAATCTTCTTATTGATGAATATTAATAAATTTTTTTGTTTTTTTGTTAGCATAGAACAAACCTCGTACATCTATGTTCTATAAAAGTTCTTTTTGAATTACAACTTCAAATAAATGGCTAATTTATTGAGTAATTTGAATTAATTTTTTCATTAATTCACTAGGATTGTCGGATTTTAAAAGTGATTCTCCAATAAGAAAATTTTTAATTCCGGTTTTTTCATAAATATATTTTGCGTCACTTGCAGTTTTAATTCCGCTTTCAGAAATAATAGGCCCTTTATGTGTTTTGATAACTTCAAAAATAGAAATAGTATTATTTATTGAAACCTCAAGTGTTTTTAAATTTCTATTATTTATTCCAATTAATGCTTGATCAAATTTTAAGGCTATTTCAGCTTCTTTTTGACTATGCACTTCAACTATGACTGATAGATTATGTTTTAATGCTTCAGAATAAATCTCATCTGCTTGGGTTCCATTAAGTGCTGCAATTATTAACAAAACACAATCGCAACCATAGCTTTTTGATAAAGCGATTTGATAAGGATCTATAAAAAAATCTTTAGCTAGAACTGGTATTTTAAATTGTTTTTTTATATCTTGAATATAATCTAGTTTTCCTAAAAAATGCTTTTCCTCAGTCAAAACCGAAAGGCAAATAGCACCATTATCTATATACATTTTTGCAATGTTTAAATGATCAAAATTATCTACAAGAACGCCAGCAGATGGGCTAGCTTTTTTAATTTCGGTTATTAAAGAAATACCCCTATTTTTTTGGATTGTTTCTTTAAAATTTAAAAAACTTTGCTCTTTGATATTTTTTTCTAAAACACCTAAAGATTTTTCTTTTTTAATTAGGTCTAAAGAGTGTCTTTTTTCCTCGATAATTTTTTCTAAAATATTAGTCATTAATTTGATTGGATTTTCACTAAGTGCTGAAATACTTGTCCTGAATTTAAGTGTTTCGTAGCCTTTTCGTACGACATCTTAAAATCGCTTTCTTTACCAGAAACTATTAAACCTGCTGCTACATTAAGAGCAACAGATTGAGAAAATTCATTATTTTTTCCTTTAAATATCTCAATAATTTTTTCAGAATTATACTCTGCATTTTTTCCTTTTAAATTTTCCTTATTTGAAGAGTCAATTCCTAAAGTTTTTGGATCAATTATAAATTCTTTAATCATTGAATCTTTAAGTTCAACCACATTTGTTTTTGCAAACGGAGATATCTCATCCATTCCATCCTCGCTATGAACGATAAATGCGTGAACAACTCCGTTTTCTTTAAGTGCCTCAGCAAAAGGTTTCATCCATTTTTTATCAAATACCCCTATTACCTGTCTTTTTACCTGTGCGGGACTACTTAAAGGGCCAATTAAGTTAAAGATTGTTTTCTTCCCCATTTTTTTTCTAGCAGGTCCCACATGTTTCATTGCCGAATGATAATTAGGCGCGAACATAAAAGCGAAATTAAAGTTTTTGATACTTTCCTCAGCTTCATTTGGTTTTAAATTAATATTTATTTTTAAAGCTTCTAATACGTCTGCAGACCCACAATTTGAAGAAACAGCTTTATTTCCATGCTTGGCAACTTTTACACCCATACTTGCTAAAACTATAGCTGCAGCAGTAGAAATATTTAAAGAGTTTTGACCGTCTCCTCCTGTTCCACATGTATCTATAGTATCTTGATCAGTTCTAACTTTAGTAGCTTTTTCTCTTAAAACAAAAATTCCTCCAGCTAGTTCATCTTTAGTTTCACCTTTTTTTAGAAGAGTCTCTAAAATTTCTATAATCGAACTTTCATCGTATTTTCCTTCCATAAGTTCGTTAAATAGAGCTTTGCTTTCTTCAAAAGAAAGGTTTTGGCCTTTTTTTAAACTTTCTACAAAATTAGACATTTAATTAGTTATAAAGTTTTTTATTAATTTCATTCCTAATTTAGTGTTTATACTCTCAGGATGAAATTGAAACCCATGAATATCATAATCTTTATGCATTAATCCCATTATTGTCTTATTTTGAGTTTCAGCTGTAATTAACAGTTTTTTTGGGAATTTTTTACGATCGACTACTAAACTATGATATCTGGTAGCTACAAAGTTATTTTGAATATTCTTAAACAAACCCAATTTATTATGCCTTATTTTACTTGTTTTCCCATGCATTAAATTTTTTGCATTAATTATATTTCCACCGAAAACCTGACCTATGATTTGATGTCCCAAACAAACCCCAAGAATAGGGATCTTTTTATAAACGTCTTTTACAATCTTAATACAATTCCCAGCTTGATTAGGATTCCCAGGTCCAGGTGATATAACAATTTTATCGTATTTTTTTCTTAAAACTGTTTTTGCATCAATCTTATCGTTTCTTACTACTTCTACATTTTTCTTAATTTTTGAAATGTAATGAAATAAGTTGTAAGTAAAACTATCGTAATTATCTATTAATAAAATTTTCATCTAATCTACTGCTTTCATTAAAGCCTTAGCTTTGTTAACAGTTTCTGCATATTCTTTTTCTGGTCTACTATCAGCTACAATACCCGCACCAGCTTGAACATAAAACTTATCTTTCTTTATTAGAGCTGTTCTTAAAGCAATACATGTATCAAATTCACTATTAGGCGTGAAGTAACCGATACCACCTGCGTATAATTTTCTTTTATTTTTTTCAAGTTCGTCAATTATTTCCATCGCTCTAATTTTTGGTGCACCACTTACTGTACCTGCAGGAAAACCAGACAAAAGTGTTTCAAAAATAGAGGTTTGCTTGTTGAATTTTCCAATTACATTTGAGACGATGTGCATTACATGAGAATATTTTTCTACTTTAAATTTTTCAGTTACTTTAACAGTATTTACTTTTGCAACTTTTCCTACGTCATTTCTTCCAAGATCTAAAAGCATAAGATGTTCAGCCAATTCCTTTTTATCCTTTAACAAGTCACTTTCATATTTTTGATCCTCATTTAAATTCCTCCCTCTTGGTCTTGTACCAGCTATAGGTCTTATTGTAACTTCACCTTTTCTAAGTCTAACTAATATTTCTGGACTACTTCCTAAAACGTTAAAATCTTCATAATTAAAATAAAACATAAAAGGAGAAGGATTAGACTTTCTCAGATGATTGTAAATTTCTATAGGTTTTTTATAAATTTTTCTTTCAAATCTTTGACTTAATACAACCTGAAAAATATCTCCTTTTTTAATATAGTCTTTTGCTTTTTTAACTAAAGAGATAAATTTTTTTTTAGAAGTATTGGATTTTATTAAATTTTTATTTGGTTTAAATGTAAACTGATCTGGAAGTTTTATATTTTCAAAGTCCGAATATAATTCAAATTTTTTAAGAATTGAATCGTATACTGCCTTATAATTTTTTATTTTTACATCACCATATACGTTTTCAATATAGTGTATTTTTTTTTTTAAGTTATCGTATATAACTAAATTTCGTGGACGAGAAAGCCTTACGTCTGGTATCTTAAGATCATCAAAACATCTATTAGGAATATTTTCAATATAACGTATTATATCGTATGAAAAATATCCAACTAACATTGAAGCCATAGACGGTAGTTGAACTGGTATTTTAATTTTAAATTCTTTAATCAGTTTATTTAAAAATCTTAAAGGTTTAGTTTTTATTTCAGTTTTTTTTCTTTCAGAAATTATTGTGACTGTATTTTTGTTAATATCCCATATTTTGTCTGGGTTAAGCCCAATAATTGTATATCTTCCTTTTGAAACTCCCTTTTCAACTGATTCAAAAATAAAGCTATTTTTTTCAGCTAAAAGAAATTTGTAAAGATTTTCTACTTTAAAGTAATCTTTGCATTTTAAAGTTCTAAATAAAATTTGGTGTTTTTTTTTAGTGTGTTCTTTTTTAAATTCTTTAAAGCTTTTATTTATTTGCATTAAAATGAATTTTTAACTCTTTCTATTGTTTTTTGATTTATTTCAACTTTATACTTTTTATTGAGATTATTATCATGTGACTGATAAATTTTATTAATCAAATTTAAACGAGCTTTTGCTTCAAACTGTTCATACTCATTACTTCCTTTTTTAAGCTCTTTATACTCCGTTTTGATTGCTAGTATTAAAAAACTTTTTGTTAGAGTATTGTTAGTAATAAGATCTATTTCACCATCTTTTGTGAGAAAAATTCTTTTAATAATACCTTCAGAAAAAATTTTATTTTCTTTTAAATTATTAATTTTTAAATCTTTTACCTCTAATCCATTATCAGATGCAAATTTTAAAAATTTTTCTTTATCTAGTGCCCCCATACTAATATCTTTTAATATTGAAGAATTGTTTTCAATTTTAATTTTAAAATTCAATTGAGCATTTAAAGCTTCTTGTACTTCAGGATCATTAAAGGGTCTGAGCTTTTTATCAATTTTTGATATTTCTGCTAGATAGTATTTGTTATCTACATTGATAACTTCTGGAGAATTAATTTCATTTAAGTTATAAATTTTCTTAAATAAATTATCTGATAAATCATTAATTTTATTTTTGTTCTCATCTTCTTTTTTTGAATTAATCATTTTTATAGATAAAGTTTTTAAATTATTATTACTAACTGTATCAAAAAATGATTGTCCATCTAAAACATTATTTTCTATAATATCTAATTGTTTGAAAAAATTTTCGTTATACTCATTACTGCCACTTATTTTTTCAGGAGTAATCTCAACATAATTGAGGGTTTTAAATTCTGTAAAAAAAACATTTTTATTTCTATCGTAAAGTTCTTTTTTACTTTCTTCTGTAGCTTTATTTTTGGAATGATATTTTTCAAGGTCAATATATTTAATAGTCTTTGATTGGTTTTCCTTTCTGTATTCTTTAACAACTAATATTTCTGGTATTACTATTCCACCTGACAATGAGCTTAAAAATTGTCGTCTCTTTTCTTGCTCAACAATATTGGCCTCAAAAAGTGGAGCAGTAACGCCACTTTTAATTAAGAATTTTTCATATTCAGTTCTAGAAAATTTATCATCTTTAAAAAACATTTTATCATTTTTTATTATATTTCTTAAGGCATCATCATTTACATTTATACCAAGTTGACTAATTTCTAATGCCATAACCTTTTTACCTATGTATTCAGACAAAATTTTTTCTATCAAATCCGTTTTGGGTAAATTTTTAATTTGTTTCTCGTTTAAATTTAGTCTTCTAAGGTAATCTACAAATTCCTGGGTGCTCACCTTTTCAGAGTCAATTGAAGCGATTACATTTTGATTTCCTCCTCTAAACACATCACCCATTCCCCAAAAAACAAAAGGAAGAATAATTATACCTACTAAGAGTTTTACAAAAAAAGATTTTGAATATTTACCTATTGAAGTTAACATTATAATAATCTATTAAGTTTTAAAATTATACACCTATAAATTAAATTTAATATTAAGGCAAATAATGAAATATTTTATTGGAAATTGGAAAATGTTTGGTGTTCCAAAATCTATCAATATACTTGATAAAGTTAATTCTTTTCACAAAAAAGATAAGAATCGTAAAAAATATAGAGTTATTTTTACACCTCCTTTTACTCTTATTGAGTCTTATGCTAAATTTTTTAAGAACAAGAAGATTTTAATAGGTTCACAAAATTGTTTTCAAAAAGATCGGTTCTCTTCCAATACAGCAGCAATCAGCCCTTATATGATTAAAAAAGTAGGTGCAAATTACACTTTAGTAGGTCACTCAGACAATCGAAGTGAGGGAGATACTGATGCAATGTTAAAAAATAAAGTATTTTTTGCTTTAAAAAATAATTTAAAAGTAGTTTTTTGTATTGGTGAAAATAAGATTGATAAAAGAAATAAAAAGACTTTTAGTGTTCTTAAAAAACAACTAATTAGTATTTTAGAAAAAAAATTAGATAAAAAAAAAATTATTGTTGCCTACGAACCTGTATGGTCAATTGGTACAGGAAAAATACCAACTAAAATTGAATTACAAAAAACCACAATTCATATAAAAAAAATTCTAAAAAAAATATTTGGTAAGAAAAGTCCAGCAGTCCTTTACGGAGGGTCAGTTGATGGTAATAATGTAAAAATGTTTAGAGAAATTAAAGAAATTGATGGTTTTTTAATAGGTGGAGCATCAAAATCAGCAAAAAAATTTATTGATATAATAAAGAATTACTATAGATAGACTTCATGGAAAATTTACTTATTTTGATTAACATCATCTTAGCAATAATATTAATTATAGTTATTCTTCTACAAAGATCAGAAGGCGGAGCTTTAGGTTTAGGTGTTTCACAAGATAATTTCACGTCAGCAAGATCAGTGGGAACCTTTCTGACAAAATTTACCTCAATTATCGCAACTTTATTTATTATTTGTAGTATAGCAATAGTGGCTATTTCAAGAGACGAGTTTCGTGAAACACAATCAGTTTTAGAAAAAGAGGAAGAAGAAAATTCAAACCTTCCACAAATACCCCAATCAAAGTAATTAAGACTTTGTAATTAATAAATAATGAAGTATAACATACTTCCATGGCGCGATATATATTCGTAACTGGCGGCGTGGTTTCATCTTTAGGAAAAGGACTATCATCTGCATCATTAGCATACCTATTACAATCAAGAGGTTACAAAGTTAGGATTAGAAAACTTGATCCTTACCTCAACGTAGACCCAGGAACGATGAGCCCGTTTCAGCACGGAGAAGTTTTTGTAACAGACGATGGCGCAGAAACTGATTTAGATTTAGGACACTATGAAAGATTTTCAGGAATTTCTGCAAAAAAATCAGACAATATTACAACAGGCAAAATTTATAGCGATGTATTAAAAAGAGAAAGACAAGGTAAATACTTAGGAAAAACTGTACAGGTTATTCCCCACATTACTAATAGAATTAAAGAATTTATAAAAAATGACGTGAATAAAGAGGATTTTGTTATTTGTGAAATTGGAGGAACTGTTGGAGATATTGAGAGCCTTCCTTTTTTAGAGGCAATAAGACAATTTTCAAACGAGATAGGAAGATCAAATACTTTATTTATTCATTTAACCTTAGTTCCCTATATGAGAGCTTCTGATGAAATTAAGACTAAACCAACCCAACATTCCGTCAAAGAACTTAGAAGTATAGGAATTCAACCAGATATAATTATATGTAGATCAGAAAGAACTATTCCACTAGATCAAAAAAAGAAAATTTCATTATTTTGTAATGTTGCAATTGAAGATGTCATTGAAACAGTTGATGTAAAAACAATTTACGAAGCTCCAATAAGTTTTAACAAACAAAAACTAGATGAAAGAGTGCTAAAGTTTTTTAATATAAAATCAAGAAAAAAAGTTAATCTTAACCCGTGGAGGAAAATTACTAATTTAGTTTTGAATACAAAAAAAAGAGTTAATATTGCTATTATCGGTAAGTATGTAGAATTAAAAGATGCTTATAAATCATTAGATGAAGCTTTAACACATGGAGGAATAGCTAATAATTTAAAAGTAAATTTAATTAGAATCGAGTCTGATTATTTAAAACTAAATGAAATTAACAAAAAATTAAAAGATGTTTCAGGAATTTTAATACCAGGTGGATTTGGAAAAAGAGGAACAGAGGGAAAAATAGCAGCAATAAATTTTGCAAGAATAAATAAAATTCCATTTTTAGGTATATGTTTTGGAATGCAAATGGCAGTTATAGAATTTGCAAGAAATAAATTAAATGTGAAAAAAGCGACATCTAGTGAATTTGGCCCCTCAAAAGCTTCGGTAGTAGGTTTGATGAGCGAATGGATAAAAGATGGAAAATTAATGAAGGGAACTGATAAAAACTTAGGAGGTACAATGCGATTAGGTAGTTATGAAGCGAGACTTAAAAAAGACACAAAAATAAGTAAGATATATAATGCATTAAAAATACAAGAAAGACATCGTCATCGATATGAAGTTAATATCAATTACAAAGAGGAATTTGAAAAGAAAGGAATGATTTTTTCAGGCTTATCACCAGACAATCAATTACCTGAAATTGTAGAATTAAAAGATCATCCTTGGTTTATTGGAGTACAATTTCATCCTGAATTTAAATCTAGACCTTTAGCACCACATCCTCTATTCTCGTCATTTATAAAAGCTGCAAAAACAATTTCAAAAAAATGAATAATCATTCAGTAAAATGTTCAAATTTCGAAATAGCTAACAACAAACCTTTTACTTTGATTTCAGGTCCTTGCCAGCTTGAAAGTGAGGAGCATGCTATTAAAATTTCAACCGAATTAAAAAAAATTACTGATGAATTAGGTATAAACTTTATCTACAAAACATCTTTTGATAAAGCGAATAGGACAAGTCTTAAAGGCAAAAGGGGTATAGGGTTAGAAAGATCACTTCCAATTTTTGATAAGATAAGAAAAGAAGTCGGAGTGCCTGTTTTGACAGACGTTCACACTGTAGATCAATGTTCTATAATTTCAAATCACGTTGATGTTTTACAAATTCCCGCTTTTTTATGTAGACAAACAGATCTTTTAATTGCTGCAGCCAAAACAGGAAAGATAATTAATGTGAAAAAAGGACAATTTTTAGCTCCGTGGGATATGGCCAACGTAATAAAAAAGATTGAAGACTCAGGAAATAAAAATATTTTAATTACAGAACGTGGAGCAAGTTTTGGGTACAATACTCTAGTGTCAGATATGAGATCATTGCCTATAATGTCAAAATTTGGTTTCCCAATTGTTTTTGATGCTACACACTCAGTTCAACAACCAGGTGGAATGGGGGAGAAAAGTGGAGGTCAAAGAGAATTTGTTCCGTTCCTTGCGCGGGCAGCTATTGCTGTTGGTGTAGGGGCAATTTTCATGGAAACTCACGAAGATCCGAATAACGCTCCATCAGACGGTCCAAATATGGTTCCACTAAAAGAAGTTAAAACTTTGTTAAAAAAACTTACTGAGATTGACAAATTAATAAAATAAAGATGGTAAAAATTAAAAGTATTAAAGGCAGACAAGTCTTTGACAGTAGAGGAAATCCAACTGTGGAGGCAGAAGTTTTTCTAGAAAATAATATTTCTGCTACTGCGATTTCTCCATCTGGTGCATCAACTGGCGCTTTTGAAGCGCATGAATTAAGGGATAAAGATAAAAATAAATTTTTAGGTAAAAGCGTAAATATTGCTGTAGCAAATATAAATAACAAGATATCTGATAAACTAAAAGGATTTAACTCAGATGATCAAAAAAATATTGATCAAGCATTGAGGGATTTAGATGGAAGTGAAAATAAAAAAAATTTAGGAGCTAATGCTACATTAGCAGTGTCATTGGCTAATTTTAAATGTTCAGCTTTATCAAATAAAAAATCTTTATTTAGACATCTGGGAAATAATTTTTCTTTACCTATACCATTGATGAACATTATTAATGGCGGTGCACACGCTGACAATGATTTAAATGTTCAAGAATTTATGGTTAGACCTGACTCAGCCAAGAATTTCATGGATGCTATAGAGAAGTGTTATCTTGTAATTCAAAATTTAAAAAAATTGTTAAAATCTAACAAAATGCTCACCAATTTAGGAGATGAAGGCGGTTTTGCGCCATCAATCAATACTAATGAACAAGCTTTAGATTTAATTGTAGATGCAATTGAAAAGTCAAATTTAAAACCTGGAAAAGATATAGTTATTTGTTTAGATGTGGCTGCTAATGAATTGATCAATGAAAAAGGTGAATATTCAATCCAATCTAAGAGTTATACATCAGTTGAACAAAATATAAGTTATTATAAAAAACTTACATCGAGTTATCCTATTAAATCTATTGAGGATCCATTTGCTGAAGAGGATTGGGAATCTTGGAAAAAAATTACAAACGAAATAGGCAAAAATGTTCAAATTGTTGGAGATGATCTATTTGTAACTAATGAAAAGCGTTTGAGCAAAGGAATAAAAGAAAAGTCAGCAAATTCTATTCTAGTAAAACCAAATCAAATTGGCACTTTAACTGAGACTTTAGATGTAATATCAATTGCAAAAAAAGCTAATTTTAACACAATTATTTCTCACAGATCTGGAGATACTGAAGATACATTTATTGCTGATTTGGCTTCGGCGACAATGTCATCTCAAATTAAAACTGGATCTTTAGCAAGATCCGAAAGAGTCGCTAAATACAATAGATTATTACGTATCGAAGAAGAGCTTGGAAATCAGGCCAAAATGGCTAAAATCTAGCTAATGCGACTTATTGAAAGTTTAAAGAAAAAAAAATTTATATTATTTAATATCTTTTTTACCCTTTATATAAGCATTAATTTAATTGGAGGTGAAAGAGGACTAATTTCTTATTATGATAAAAATAAAGTTTACGAAGGACTCAAAAATAAAGAAAAAGAGATTTCAGGTAAATTAAAAGATTTAGATCATAAAATAGCATTAATCAAAAAAAATGATTTTGACTATTTAGATATGCTTTATAGAGAAAAATTTAAGTATGGGACAAAAGATGAGATTATTATCAAATTAAAATGAGCCAGAAACCTAGACATCCAGAAAAAGTAAACAAACCAACTAATCCAATTAAAAAGAAGCCTGAATGGATCAGGTCAAAAATAATTGACTCACAAATTTTCTTTCAGACAAAACAAGTTGTTAATCAAAATAATCTTGTTACTGTTTGTCAGGAAGCTAACTGCCCGAACATTACTGAATGCTGGAGTAAAAAGCACGCAACATTTATGATTATGGGAGATACATGTACAAGAGCATGTGCATTTTGTGATGTTAAAACTGGCAAACCAACTGATTTAGATATTTATGAACCAGCTAAAATTTCTAAAGCTGTTAAAGATTTAAATTTAAAACATGTAGTTATTACATCAGTGGATAGAGATGATCTTGATGACGGTGGGTCGGAGCATTTTTATAAAGTTGTTAAAGCGACAAGAGAAAAAAATCCTGAAACATCGATCGAAGTTTTAACGCCTGATTTTTTGAGAAAAGGCGAAGCTTATAAAAAGATTTTAAAAGCTGATCTTGACGTTTTTAATCATAACATCGAAACAGTTCCAAGACTTTACACAACAGTTAGACCAGGGGCTCGATATTTTGCTTCATTAGAGCTTTTAAAGAATGCAAAAAAATCTAATAAAAAAGTTTTTACGAAATCTGGAATAATGGTTGGTTTAGGAGAAAATAAAGAAGAAGTAATTCAAGTTATGGATGACCTTAGATCTGCTGAAGTTGATTTTATTACCATAGGACAATATTTGCAACCATCTCCAAAACATCATCCATTAAATCGTTACTATCATCCTGATGAATTTAAAGAGTTCGAGCAAATAGCTAAGACAAAAGGGTTTTTACTTGTTTCTTCATCACCTCTAACAAGATCTTCTTATCACGCAGACGAAGATTTTAGAAAATTACAGGACGCAAGAAACAAACAGCTTGAATGTCTTCCGCATCAATAAAAAAGATTATCCCTTGTAAGAAAGAACAACTAGTTGAAATGGTTCTTGATATCGAAAAATATCCAGAATTTGTTCCTTGGTGTATTGAGGGAAAAGTTAATGATAAAAATGAAAGTTCTGATTTAATTACTTTCAATGGAGATTTAAAAGTAGGGAAGAGCATTTTGAACGAGACTTTTTCAAGCCACGTATCTTATTATAAAGAAAAAGATACTATTATTGTAACAAATCTTGATGGGCCGCTTAAACACTTAAAAAATGAGTGGAAATTTAAAGAAGTAAACAATTCGACACAGCTTGAATTTTTTATTGATTTTGAATTGAAAAATCCAATTTTGAATGGGATAATGAAAAAATCTTTTGAGCTTGGTTTAAATAAAATTGCCAAAGCTTTTGAAGAGAGAGCGATTAAATTATATAAATAATGTTTACAATATCATCTTTATTAATTTTGTTTATTTTAACTTTTAAATTCTTATCCTCATATATCAAAACGATTAGAACAGGTGACCCTAATGAAACAAATTTAACTTATTGGATGTTTTCATATGATTTCAAGTCTCAAAACCAAGAGTGGGTTCCTGAAGATAAAAAATTATTACAAAGAAAAAGGGCTAGAAATTTTTTAGTCTTTTTACTATATTTAATAGCCTTCAGTATTTTCTTACTACTCAACAGTTTTACAGCCCATCTATTAGATGTAATTGTTAACCCTGAGTTTAGCTATCCTGTTTAATCAGTTGTGCTAATAAATTTAGAGACTTTTTTACCGTTTGCTTTTGAATAAAAATTCTTCCTTTATTCTTAAAGTTGCATTTATTAACAACAACTTTTTTTCCGACCCTAATTCCAATATAAACCAAACCAACTGGTTTTTGTTTAGATCCTCCTTTAGGACCAGCTATTCCCGTTATCGAAACACAGACTTTTGATTTACTGATTTTACTTAGGTTATTAACCATAGCCAAACAACATTGAACACTTACAGCACCAAATTTTTTAATTATTTTTTCTGGAACCTTTAATATGCTTGTTTTTGACTGATTAGAATAAGTAACTAAACCAATCGTAAAAACTTTTGACGAACCGCTAACTGATGTCATAGCACTAGAAAGCATTCCACCAGTACAAGACTCTGCGATTGCAATCTTTTGTTTTTTTCTTAAAAGTAGTGAAACTATATTTTTATTTAATGCCATCACAAAAACTTAGATTTTATTATCATAAAAATTATTAATGTAAGTACAACATATAAGCCTGCAATTATATCATCAAATATAACACCAAAACTATTTTTAAATTTTTTATCGAAGAAATTAATTGGAAATGGTTTTTTGATATCAAAAAATCTAAATAAAATAAAAATATATAAATAAAACAAAACTGCTTCTTTCGCGTCCTTTGTTATACCATGTGAGATTTCATATAGGTAAATTGGAATAGATTGACCAATAAATTCATCTATAACAACCTCTTTAGGATCTTTATTTTCTTTGTGATTTATAAATTCAGATATTGCATAAAAAGAATATATAAAAACTATTAATAAAACTGTTAAAATTATATTACTGGAAAGATCAATTACATGAAATAAACTGTATAAAAAAATAGTTGTAACTAAAGAAGCAATAGTCCCAGGAGCAAATCTTAACGATCCAATGCCAAAACATGTTACAAACAAGTAATTTATAGTTTTAATCATATTTAATCACTGAACAAACAACTTCGCACGCTATTGCTTTTTCTTTACCTATGATACCTAATTTTTCAGTTGTTTTTCCTTTAATGTTAATCTGACTTTTTGAAATTTCACAAAGTCTAGCAATATTATCAATCATTTTATTTTTAAACTTTTTGATTTTAGGTGTTTGAGTAATAATATTGATATCAATATTATTTATAAAATAACCTTTTAATTTAATTTGTTTTAAAACATACTGTAGTAAAACTGTAGATCTGATGTTTTTAAATTTTTTACTTTGATCTGAAAACATTTGACCTATATCTCCCATCTTACATGCGCCTAAAATCGCATCAGTGATCGAATGTAGAACTGGATCTCCATCAGAATGTCCCAATGTTCCTAGTTTTGATTTAAATTTTAATCCCGCTAGATAAAGTTTTCTTTTTGGAGCAAGTCTATGAACATCAAAACCTATTCCAACACTTTGATTAGTTTTATAAATACTCCTTAGATTTTCAAAATCTGATTTATCTGTAATCTTAAAATTGTCCTTTTCACCCTCAATAAACTTAACTTTATTTAAATCCATATATAAAGAGATATCGTCATCTTTGTACTTACCAGAATTTGACTTATGTAAGTAATAGATCTCTTTTAGATTAAAAGCTTGAGGTGTTTGAGTTAAAAAAAAATTTTCTCTTTTTTTACCAACTAAGTATTCTTCCTTACTAGAGTCTATGATTTGTTTTAATGCATCTTGAACTTTTATTTTAGGAACCACTGCTCTTGCGTTATTCATACTTTTTAATATTTTTTCTAAAAATTTTGTTGAAAAGTTTGGCCTAGCAACATCATGAATTAAAACTTTCGATGCTTTTTTTTGATTAATTAAATACTTAAGAGCGTTAAACGTAGATTGTTGTCTATTTTTTCCTCCAGTAATTAGTTTTACATTTTTAAGCTTCAGTGATTTGACTCGTTTTAAGTCTTTTTTATTATAGACTAGAACTATCTTTTTAATCTCTTTAAATTTATGTGCTTTATTAAGGTTAATTTCAATTAATGATTTGCCCCCAATTTTTTGATATGGTTTGCCAATATTAGACCTAAATCTATGGCTATTACCTGCAGCTAGAATTATTAAACAAAAACTCATGGTATAAACTTATATTATATTTATATAGATATTTAATGCTTATTTAAGATGTTTAAGATAATTAAAAACTTTAACTGGATTATTTTATCCTCATTTTTATGTATTTTCATGGGGATAATAACTTTTTTGACCTTTATCAATGAGGGATTTGTTCCGTTAACAGATAAAAATCTACAAACACTTTTAATAATCGATATTTTATTACTTCTTATTTTTTTTTCACTTATTTTTAAAAATTTCTATAGATTTTATTACACTGGCAAAAAAAATAAAAAAGGATCTCAAACTAATTTAAAATATATTTCCGTTTTTTCTCTTTTTACAGTTATACCATCATTGATTGTTGCGATATTTTCACTCTTTATTTTTAATTTTGGAATTCAGAACTTTTTTGATAAACAAATTACAAAAGCCGTAAATAACTCATTTGATGTAGCAAAAAATTATTTAGAGGAAAGCAAAGAAAATGTTTTATCTGATGTGATATTAATGAGTGTTGGCTTGAATAGAGCTTCAAATGAATATTATTCTAACCCTAATCGTTTTAAAAATGTGATAAGGGCAGAAAAATTACTTAGACGGATTGATGATGTTTACCTAATCGATAGCTTAGGTAATATATTATTATCTGATGTAAGAGATATAACGGAGGAATTTGTTATTCCTTCGGATGAAGATTATGATCAAGTTTTAGAGGGTAAACCCGTTTTTGTATCAAATAATTTAGAAAACAAAACAACTGTAATGGTTAAATTAACATCCTTGGTTGACACCTATCTTTATATATCAAGAAATATTGATACTGAAATTCTAAGATATTTGAATGAAACCGAAGAAGCGGTTAGTTTTTATTATTCAGTTGAAAATAGTCAAACTGGAATAAAAGTCACTTTTGCAATAATATATATAATTGTAGTTACTTTATTATTATTTCTTTCTACTTCAATAGCAATTACCTTCGCCTCTAGACTTACAAAACCTATAATAAATTTAATAGGTGCATCCGACTCAATTAGCAAGGGTACATTTGATGTTAAGGTACCTGAACTTGAGGGAGATGATGAATTTAAAGAGTTAAATAAAAATTTTAATCTAATGATACAAAGATTAAAAGAACAGCAAGATAAATTATTGTTAACAGAGAGATACGAAGCATGGGAAAGTGTTGCAAGGAAACTTGCCCACGAGATAAAAAACCCGTTAACGCCTATTCAGCTATCAATAGACAGTTTGAGAGAGAAGTATAAAAATAAATTAAATAACGCTAATCAAGACTTCGAAAAATATTTAGAAACAATAAATAGACAAATTAAAGAAATTGAAAAACTAGTAAATGAATTTTCAAATTTTGCTAGAATGCCAAGACCAATTCTAAAAAGATTGAGTGTTGAAAAATTAATCAAAAAAACTTTAGATTTTATTAAACTTACTTCAAAAAATTCTATTAATCTAAAAGTTAATAAAAAAAATGCTTATGTAAATGGAGATGAAGATCAGCTTAATAGAGTCTTTATAAATTTAATCAAAAACTCAGAGGAAGCCTTTTTAGATATTTTTGAAAAAGACCCTAATTTTAAAGGTAATATTGTCATAGAAATTGACGATAATAATGATTATATAACTTGTAGGTTGACAGACAATGGGCCAGGTATTACAGACGCTAAAAAAGCCATGACACCTTATTTCACAACAAAAAAATCGGGGACAGGTCTAGGTTTGCCTATTGTAACTAAAATAATTAATGAACACTCAGGATACATATCAATATCAAACAAAAAAAAAGAAACTGGAGCGGTAATTAATATTTCATTACCAAAATTTAATGCATAAAGAAATTTTAGTCATAGATGATAATCCTGATATAAGATTACTTGTTAGCAACATCCTAAAGGAACAAAATTTTATAGTTAGAACAGCTGCAAATTATGATCAAGCTGTTTTTGAAATAAACAAAAAATTACCAGATCTTGCAATAATAGATATTAAGCTTGATAAAGTAGATAAAGATGGAATTGATTTACTTAAGTTGATCACTAGTAAAGAGAAATTAATTCCAGTTATAATGATTTCAGGTCACGCTACAGTACAAATTGCTGTAGAAGCAACACGACTAGGTGCTTATGAATTTATAGAAAAACCTTTCTCAAAAGAAAAAATTCTTAATTATATTAACAGAGCTCTTGAGTCTTATGAGCTAAAAAAGGAAAAAAATATTATAGAAAATAAACTATTTCATTCTTTCGATTTAATTGGAAAAAGTATCTCAATAATAAAAGTAAAAAAAATAATTGATAAATTATCCAACTCAGAAAGCAGAGTGTTAATTTCTGGTCCAACAGGTGCTGGAAAAGAGCTTGTGGCTAGAAAGATCCATAAAAATTCTAATCGATCAAATAAACCATTTGTAATAATAAATGCAGCTCTATTAAAAGAAAATACTTATGAAAAAGAATTATTTGGTGAAGAATTCGAAGATGGGAATATATCTTATGGAGCTCTTGAAAGAGCAAATAAAGGCACATTGTTAATTGATGAGGTTTCAGAAATTCCATTTGAAACCCAAGCTAACGTCTTAAGAGTTTTAATTGATCAAAAATTCAAAAGATTAAATGGCTCTAAAGATATAAACGTAAATATAAGGTTAATTTCCTCTAGCTCAAAAGATTTAGAAGATTTAGTAAAGATAAATAAATTTAGAGAGGATCTCTTCCACAGATTAAATGTTATACCAATACAACTTTCACCTTTGAGTTCAAGGACTGAGGATATTCCATTATTAATAGACTACTTCAAAGATAAACTTTCTGAGATCAATGGCGTGCAACAACCAAATATAAATATAAACAATGATAGTTTATATACATATAGCTGGCCTGGAAATGTAAGAGAATTGAGAAATTTAGTAGAAAGAATTACTATTCTTTCATCAAATGAAACTAAATCTAATATAAATAAAATTATTGATGATATATTAAATCCTAAGACAACACTAGTTTCAAACAAAGATCTGTTTGAAAAATCTTTTTCTTCGCCACTAAAAGAGGCGAGAAAACATTTTGAAAAAGAGTATTTAACCACTCAACTAAAAAAAAATCATGGCAATATATCTAAAACAGCTGATTTTATTGGCATGGAAAGATCTGCACTTCATAGAAAATTAAAAGAGCTTGGAATAAAAGGCATAAATTAAGATGAATATAATTATATGTGGAGCTGGTAAAGTCGGCTTTTCAATTAGCAAACAACTATCTGCTCAAGGTCATTCCGTAACTGTAATCGATCAATCGTCTGAGGATATAAAAAAAATTAATGACACTCAAGATGTTAGAGGTATTGTTGGAAGAGCATCGCTTCCAACAGTTCTAGAAAACGCCGGAGCTGAGCAAGCCGATATGGTTATTGCAGTTACAAGAAACGATGAAACTAATATGATTGTATGTCAATTAGCAAGTTCACTATTTAATGTTTCAAAAAAAATCGCTCGGATAAGAACTAAAGATTTCTTAGAAGGCAAATGGGGAAAATTATACAACAAATCAAATATTCCCATTGACGTTATTATTTCTCCAGAGATAGAAGTCGCAAAATCCTTATATAGAAGACTAGAAGCCCCTGGAGCTTTAGACAATGTGCCTTTTGGAAAAAATAAAGTCAAAATGTTGGAAATTTCTATTGAAAAAAACTGCCCAATAAAAAACATTCCTTTAAAAAAATTAACAGAAAAATTTCCTGATTTTAAAGCTAATATAGTTGGTGCATTAAGAAAAGATAAATTTATATATCTTAAAAAAAATGATCAAATTCTTGAAGATGATAATGTTTATTTAGTTGTGAGTAGCGACCAATTAAATTCAATATTAAAAGCTTTTGGTCATGAAGAAAAAGTAGCTAAAAATATTTTGATAATCGGTGGCGGGAATATTGGATTAAACTTAGCTAAAATGCTCGAGGAAAACTTTGAGGACGTAAGAATTAAAATTATTGAAAAAAATAAGAAAAGAGCTGAAGAAATCGCAAATGAATTGTCATCATCAATAGTAATAAATGGAGATGCCCTTGATGAGGAAATTTTAAAAGAAGCAAATCTTGAGGGATCAGAAACAGTTTTAGCTCTTACTAATGACGATGAAAATAATATGATGGCATGTGTATTAGCAGAAAAGACAGGTTTAAAAAAAAGAACTATAGCCATAGTAACTAAATCAAACTACAATTTGCTCCAAGACTCTTTAAATATAGATGATCTTGTTGATCCAAGAATGACAACAGTATCTAGAATAATGGAACATGTTCATAAAGGAACAATCGGGACAGTATACTCATTATTAGATGGAGAATATGAGTTTATAGAAGCTAAAATTTTAGAAAAATCAGAATTATTGAACAAAAGTATTAGAGATTCTAATTTACATGAAGATATTAGGATAGGAGCTATCGTAAGAAAAAATCAGGTTATAATTCCAAGATCAAATTTTGTATTTGAAAAAGATGATTTAGTTGTTTTCTTGGCGAAGAGAGAGCAGTTGAAAGCAGTTGAAAATATTTTTAGTGTCGGCTCTGTTTAAGATTTAATGAATTTTAAAAGTATAATTTTTTATTTAGGCTTCTTTTGTTTTCCGATTAGTTTTTTATCATTTATAAATATTCTTTATTCTGCTTATTTCGATTTTTTCTTAAGTATAGACGCTTATCTGGCAACACTAATTATATCATTTTTATCAGGCGCAACTTTTTGTTTTTACGGAAGAAATGCTGACAAAAAAATTAGTTTTATCTCTCAACTAATATTAATCTTGTCAGTCTATTTTTTTATTGGTTTTTTAATATCTTTACCTTTTTATTTAAGTAATTTTCAAATCAATTTTCAAAGTGCCTATTTTGAGTCTATATCAGGATTAACAGGCACAGGTTTTTCTATATTTAAAAATATAAAATATTTAGATCCAACGTTAATTTTATGGAGATCATCATCGCAGTGGATAGGTGGGCTTTATTTTTTAATATTATTGATTTTACTATTTTCTAATAAATCATTTAATTTCAAAATGACACAACTTACTTATTCTGGTGACAACAATTTTAAGTCAAAAGAAAATATAAAAAACAATATTTTAAAAATATTTATTTTTTATATTATACTAACTTTTCTTTGTCTTACTTTATTGAGTATGTCAGGAATAAGACTCTTTAATTCATTAAACTTAAGCATGACTTTAATTTCTGGTGGAGGATTTTTGCCCTCAGATAATTTAAGCAATATTATATCAACCACTTTTCAAAAATTTGTAATAATTTTTCTATTAATTTTATCAATGTTAAACTTCTTCTTGTTATTTAATCTTTTCAATAAGAAAGTATTATTAAAAGACCATAAAGAAGATTTATATTTGTTATCAATTTCTCTAATTTTAACTCTATTAATCTTTTTTTATAATTACGACTTATTAGATGTAATTATTTCTGTAATAAGCAGCTTAGCCAATTCTGGATTAACTCTAATGAGTTCAGATAGTAATTTAAGCCTATATTTTCTTTTAATTACTATAATAGGAGGTTCATTAATTTCAAATAGTTCTGGAATAAAATTAACAAGATTTTATATTCTATTAAAAATTACATCTTCTGAAATAATAAAATTAATTAGCCCAAACAGTGTAACTAATAGAACTATTTTTAGTAGTGAACACAAAATAACAGATGAAAATATAAAAATCTCTTTTCTTATATTTATCTCTTTTTTCATAAGTTTATTTATACTTTCTAGTTTATTGGTAATTGATAACATCGGATTTGACCGTTCATTTAAAATATCAATATTAACTTTAACTAATACTGTGAATTCAGAAATTTATAATTTAGAAAATTTTAATTTTTCAAATTTACTAACATCATCAAAAATTAGCTTGATTATTTTTATGATAATTGGAAAAATTGAGTTAATATCAATTTTTTTAATATTCAAAAAAATTTTATTTAAGGAATAAATGTCAAAAATTGTAATTATTGGTGCAGGTGCAATGGGATCAGCTTTTGCTTTACCTTGTTTAGATAATAATCATGATATAAATATTGTTGGGACACACCTAGAAAACGATTTTATTGATGAATTAAAAAAAAATAACAATTTACACCCAGGATTAAAAGTAGAAATCCCACAAGAAGTAAAAATATTTAAGTTTGAAAAATTTGATGAGTTATTGAAATCAAATGTTGAATTGATAGTACTTGGTGTAAGCTCAAAAGGAATAGAATGGGTGGCAGATCAATTAAGTAGAATTTATCATGATGGAAAGGTTCCAAAATTGTTAATGCTTACAAAAGGCTTAAGTATTCATAATAATGAATATGAATTATTAGTAGGTAAACTAGAAAGATTATTAGTAAAAAGAAAAATTAAAAATGTTGATATATCAGCAGTAGGAGGACCTTGTTTGGCCACAGGTTTAGCTAATAGAGTTCACAGCAGTGTAGTAATTGCAAACAAAAATATTCAAATAGCTAAGAAAATAGCTGATATGCTTAACACAAGTTATTATCATACATCTTATTCAGATGATCTAAATGGAGTTGAAGTATCAGCTGCAATTAAAAATATTTTTTCTATGGCAGTTGGAGCTGCAAAGGGATTGTGTAGTAAAAATATATCTAATGACATTAGAGAAAAGAATTATTTAAATACTGCCTCAGTGCTTATTAAACAATCAATTTTTGAAATGGAAATTTTTGTAGAGCATCTAAAAGGAAAAAAAGAGACCGTTAAAGGGTTAGCTGGATTAGGAGATCTCTACGTAAGTTCGGGCGGAGGAAGAAATGCTAAAATGGGAGCTTATATTGGAGAAGGCTTAACATTCTCAGAAGCAAAAAAAACAAAAATGGAAAAAGTTACTGTTGAAGGAGCTGATCTAGCAAAAGAGATAGCAAAAAAAGTAAATCAAGATTTTGACGAAAAAAAATTACCTTTAATGCTAAGTATGATTAATGCTATTGTTGAAGATAAAAAACTTGATTTAAATTGGGAATCTTTTAGATGAAGAAGTTTATTATTTCAATTGATGCAGGAACAACATCTAATAGATCAATATTATTTGATTTGAAAGGTAAGCCAATTTTTTCTTCACAAAAAGAATTTACGCAATATTTTCCGAAAAGTGGGTGGGTTGAACATAATCCAGATGAAATTTGGAAAACAACAATAAAAACTTTAAAGGACGTGATACAAAAAGCTAAACGTCTAAAAGGCAAAATCCTAAGCATTGGAATTACCAACCAAAGAGAGACCACGGTTTTATGGGATAAGAAAACAGGCAAACCTGTTTATAAAGCTATTGTTTGGCAAGATAGAAGAACTGAAGATTTTTGTAAAAAGTTGAGAAAGCAAAATAAGGATACAATGGTTTTTAATAAAACCGGACTTTTGATTGACTCATATTTTTCAGGAACAAAAATTAAATGGATCCTAGATAATGTTCCAAAAGCACGGCAATTAATGAATAAGAAACAGTTGTTATTTGGAACTATTGATAGTTTTTTAATTTGGAGACTAACAAAGGGAAAAGTTCATGCTACAGATGCAACAAATGCTAGCAGGACAATGATATATAATATCTCCTCAAATAAATGGGATGATGCAATATTAAATTTGCTAAAAATCAAAAAACATATTCTTCCCGAAGTAAAAAATTGTGCTGATGATTACGGTCAGACTCACTCATCGATTACAGGTAAGTCTATACCAATAAATGGCGTAGTAGGGGATCAGCAATCAGCTACAATTGGACAATGTTGTTTTGAACCAGGTTCTTTAAAGAGCACTTATGGAACTGGAGCTTTTGTATTATTAAATACTGGTTCTAAAAAGATTTACTCAAAAAATAGATTATTAACGACTATTGCTTACAGAATTAATGGAAAGACAACTTATGCGATGGAGGGGTCTATTTTTATAGCTGGAGCAGGTATTCAATGGTTAAGAGATAGAATGAAATTTTTTAAGAAAGCTCCTGAAACAGAAAAAATAGTTAAATCACTTAAAGATAACAATGATATTTATTTAGTTCCAGCTTTCACTGGATTAGGCGCACCTTATTGGAACGCTAATGCAAGAGGAGTGTTAAGTGGTATAACAAGAGACACAAGCCCAAAAGAAATAGTAAGAGCTACAATTGAAGCAGTGGCTTACCAAACTCATGATCTTTTTGAAGCCATGAAACACGACGGTTTAAGACCAAAAATTGTAAAAGTAGATGGTGGAATGGTTATGAATAATTGGTTTTCACAATTTTTATCTGACATTGTAAACGTAAAAGTTTTAAGACCAAAAGTACAAGAAACAACTGCATTAGGTGCAGCTTTTATGGCTGGTCTTAATATTGGAGTTTACAAATCCTTAAAAGATATTTCTAAAAACTGGCAATTGGATAAAAAGTTTTCCTCAAAAATGAAAAATTCATCGAGAAACATTCTAATTGATGGCTGGGAAAAAGCTGTTAAGCGCGCCTTAATCAACTAATACACACTTAAGAGTTGTAATTTGGAAACTTTCTGCACTGTACTTTTTAGTTTTATTTTGGTTCAATAAGAAATCAAAAAACAACAACAACGAGGGAAATAATCTATGTTTAAAACATTAAAGAATATTTTAGCTGTTGCTGTTTCAATTTCTCTTATAACTATTTCTAACGCTGTAGCTGACGGACACGGAGCTGCAATTAAGAAATGGTCTAATGGTGAGTTTAGTCTTTCAACAATTTCTGCAAAAGAAAGAGAGAAAGAACTTAATTGGTTTCATGATGCTGCAAAGCCATTCAAAGGAATGGAAATAAATGTATTGTCAGAAACAATTCCAACTCACGAATATGAGTCAAAAGTTTTAACAAAAGCTTTTGAAGAAATAACTGGAATTAAAGTTAATCACCAGTTACTTGGAGAAGGAGAAGTAGTACAAGCTGTACAAACTCAAATGCAAACTGGAAGAAACTTATATGATGCATACATCAATGACTCTGATTTGATCGGTACGCACTCAAGACTTCAGTTAGCAGTAAACTTAACAAAGTGGATGAAAGGTGAAGGTAAAGATGTAACTTTACCAACATTAGATATCGATGATTTCATCGGTAAATCATTTACTACAGGTCCAGATGGTGATTTATATCAATTACCTGACCAACAATTTGCTAACCTTTACTGGTTTAGAAAAGATTGGTTTGACAGACCTGAAATCAAAAAAGGTTTCAAAGCTAAATACGGATACGATCTAGGTGTACCAGTAAACTGGTCTGCTTACGAAGATATCGCTGAATACTTTACAAAAGACGTAAAGAATATTGACGGTGTTAGAGTATACGGTCACATGGACTACGGTAAGAGAGCTCCAGACTTAGGATGGAGAATGACTGACGCGTGGTTATCAATGGCTGGCGCAGGTTCAGTTGGTAAACCAAATGGTGTACCAGTTGACGAGTGGGGAATAAGAATGGAAAAAGGTTCTTGTAACCCAGTTGGTGCTGACGTAGCAAGAGGTGGGGCTGCTAATGGTCCTGCTGCCGTATATGCAATCAGAAAATGGGACGAGTGGTTAAGAGCTTATGCCCCTCCAGGTGCTGCAGCGATGGACTTCTATCAGTCTCTGCCAGCTTTATCATCAGGAAACGTTGCACAGCAAATTTTCTGGTATACAGCATTCACGGCATCAATGGTTGCTCCAAAGAGTTCTGGAAACAAAACAGTTGATGATAACGGTAATCCTTTATGGAGAATGGGACCATCACCAAAAGGTCCTTACTGGGATGAAGGTATGAAGCTTGGTTATCAAGATGCTGGATCATGGACTTTATTTAAGTCTACTCCAGTTGATAGAAGAAAAGCTGCATGGCTATACGCTCAGTTTGTAGTATCAAAAACTGTTGATCTTAAGAAAAGTGATGTTGGTTTAACTATCATTAGAGATAGTACAATTAATCACAAGCACTTTACTAAAAGAGCTCCAAAACTTGGTGGACTTGTAGAATTCTACAGATCTAAAAATAGAGTATTGTGGTCACCGACAGGTATCAATGTTCCGGACTATCCGAAACTTGCTCAAATCTGGTGGCAACAAATTGGAGATGTAAACTCAGGTGCGTTTACTCCACAACAAGCTATGGATCGTCTTGCAGAAGAGATGAACTTAGTTATGTCTCGTATGGAAGCTGCTGATAAAGCAAACAATACATACGGTGGATGTGGTCCAAGATTAGCTAAGCCGAAAGGCGCTGATTATTGGTTGAAACAACCAGGATCGCCAAAAGCTAAACGTGATGAGAAACCTAAAGGTAAAACAGTTCCATTCGAAAGAGCTTGGAAGTAATTTAGGTTTAATCTAAATTTAAAGGGGGCTTAACGGCCCCCTTTTTTTAAAACAGATTTCAAAAAAATATGAGCTTAGAATTAAAAAACGTAGAAAAAAAAATAGGGTTAGATACTCATATTTATCCAACAAATTTAAAATTAGAAAAAAATACAATTAATATTCTCTTAGGGTCTACTTTAGCCGGAAAGACGACTTTAATGCAGATTATGGCTGGCCTAGATAAACCAACATCAGGAGAGATTTGGTTTAACAATGAGAATGTGACAGGTATGAAAGTTCAAAAAAGAAATGTCTCAATGGTTTACCAGCAATTTATTAATTACCCCAATTTCACAGTTTATGACAACATTGCATCCCCATTAAAAATTACTGGAGTAAGTTCAGATGAAACAAAACAAAGAGTTGGGAAAGTTGCAGAATTACTAAAACTCTCTGGAATGTTGAATAAAAAACCAAATGAGCTTTCTGGAGGACAACAACAAAGAACTGCTTTAGCAAGAGCACTTGTAAAAGACTCAG
The DNA here is from genome assembly GCA_902617025.1 of uncultured Pelagibacteraceae bacterium. Classification (GTDB taxonomy): domain Bacteria; phylum Pseudomonadota; class Alphaproteobacteria; order Pelagibacterales; family Pelagibacteraceae; genus Pelagilacustribacter. Next base: position 164,285 of record CACMVB010000003.1, read on the forward strand.
ACCTAATTCTTTTAGATGAACCACTTGCAAACTTAGATTTTAAATTAAGAGAAGAATTAAGAGAAGAATTACCAAAATTATTTGAAAATAGAGATTGTATTGTAGTTTACGCAACCACAGAACCCTCAGAAGCTCTACTCTTAGGCGGTAATACTGCAACGTTACAGGAAGGTAAGATTATTCAATATGGAAAAACTTTAGATACTTATAATAAACCTAACTCTTTAGTTTCAGCCCAGGTCTTTAGTGATCCACCAATGAATATTGCTAAAATAAAAAAATCAGGAGACCAGTGTTCATTTTTACAAAATGACATTCAATGGAAAACTAAATTAAATATCAAAGATGGTGAATATAAAGTAGGTATTCGACCCCACAATATTACCACGTATAAAGAGGGCAACAATACACTTGAGATAAAAGGTAAAGTTTTAATTTCTGAAATTAGTGGCTCTGAGAGCTTAATCCACTTTACTAACGGAAATTTGAGTTGGGTTTCTTTATCAAACGGAGTTTTTCAAAAAAACGTTGGCGATGAGATGAACTTGTACATGAATACAGATGAGTTTGTTTATTTTGATCAAAATGAAAGGTTAGTATCTAATGGCTAAAGTTACATTGAAAGGTTTAAGCCATAGTTATTTAAAAACTCAGTCTTCAGAAGCTGACTGGGCAATCAGAGGAGTAGACATTGATTGGAATGATGGTGGCGCTTACGCTTTATTAGGCCCTTCAGGTTGTGGAAAGACAACATTGTTAAATATCATTTCTGGATTAATTACACCAACTAAAGGCGATATATTATTTGATGATAAAGTTATTTCAGGGTTGAATCCTGTAGAGAGAAATATTGCACAGATTTTTCAATTCCCGGTTATTTATGACACGATGACAGTGTATGATAATTTAGCTTTTCCTTTAAGAAATAGAAAAATTCCAGAGGAAGAAATCAAAGCAAAAGTTCATGAGATAGCAGAAATGTTAGAATTATCTTCAACATTAAATAATAGAGCTTCTGGTCTAACTGCAGATGGTAAACAAAAAATTTCACTAGGGCGTGGATTGGTAAGATCAGATGTAAATGCTATTATGTTTGATGAACCATTAACAGTAATCGATCCACATTTGAAATGGATTTTAAGATCTAAACTTAAAGAACTTCATCAAAAGATTAATAGAACAATGATTTATGTTACACACGATCAAACAGAAGCTTTAACATTTGCTGATCAAGTAGTTGTAATGCATGAAGGTCAAATTGTTCAAACAGGAACACCAGTAGATTTGTTTGAAAAACCAAAGCATACATTTGTTGGATATTTTATTGGTTCACCAGGCATGAATGTTTTACCTTGTCAAATTAAAGGAAATGATGTGATCGTTAATGGAAAAAAAATAGAAACTCACCAACAAATTAAAAAAAGTAATTTTAACAAGACAGAGGTTGGTGTGAGACCTGAATTTATATCTTTTAGTAATGAAGGAGTTCCAGTTAAAGTTTTATCGGTAAGCAATACTGGAAGGCATAAAATTGTAGATACCGAAAGTGAAACCGGAAAAATTAAAATCATTGCAAAATCTAATGAAGATATACCTTCAGGATCTGCATTTTTAAAATTTAAAAAAGAATATACTTACACATATGGAGATAGTTGGATAATTGAATGAATAAAACAGTAAATCAAAAAGCATGGTTCTTTGTAATACCGGTATTTGTACTGGTAGCTTTCAATGCCATTATCCCACTAATGACAGTAGTAAACTATGCTTTCCAGGAAACTTTTGGGAATAATGTTTTTATGTGGGAAGGCACAAGATGGTTTAAACAAATCATGTTATCCGAAAGATTTCACGCATCACTCGGTAGACAATTTTTATTTACATTTATAATTTTATTTATTCAAATTCCATTAGGAATAGCTATTGCTCTTACTATGCCTAAAGAGGGAATAGGAGTACCCGTTTGTTTAGTTTTAATGTCCATGCCACTTTTAATTCCTTGGAACGTTGTAGGAGCTATGTGGAATATTTTTGCGTTACCAGATATTGGTTTTTTAGGTCATTCACTTAATGCTTTGGGATTTGATTATAACTTTACTCAACAAATTGGCGATGCTTGGTTCACAACTATACTAATGGATGTATGGCATTGGACATCGTTAGTAGTTTTATTGTCTTATGCAGGATTAAGATCTATCCAACCTGCTTACTATCAAGCAGCAGAAATTGATGGGGCTAGTCGTTGGGCAATTTTTACGAAAATTGAATTACCTAAAATGAAAAAAGTATTAACGATAGCAATACTTTTAAGATTTATGGACAGTTTCATGATTTATACAGAGCCATTTGTTTTAACTGGAGGCGGTCCAGGCAATGCTACTGCATTTTTATCTATAGACTTAGTTAAAATGGCATTAGGACAGTTTGATTTAGGACCAGCTGCTGCGATGTCGTTGATATACTTTTTTATAGTACTTTTAGTTTGTTGGGTATTCTACACATTAATGATGAGAAATGAGGAGAAATCATGAAGAAAGCTAAGTGGGTAGTTCCTACAATTTATATAATTTTCTTGATGCTTCCAATTTATTGGTTGCTAAACATGTCATTTAAAACGACAACTGAGATTATAAACACTTACACATTATGGCCTCAAGAATTTACATTAGATAATTATAAGAAAATTTTTACCGACAGTACTTGGTATACTGGGTATCTTAATTCTATTTATTACGTAGTCATGAACACTGTGATTTCAGTGGCTGCTGCACTACCTGCAGCTTACGCTTTTTCTAGATATAAATTTTTAGGGGATAAACATTTATTTTTCTGGTTATTAACTAACAGAATGGCCCCACCAGCAGTATTTGCTTTGCCATTTTTTCAATTTTATTCATCAGTAAACTTGTTTGATACTCATGTGGCTGTAGCTTTGTCACATTGTTTGTTTAATATTCCATTAGCGGTTTGGATTTTAGAGGGATTTATGTCTTCTGTGCCAAAAGAACTGGATGAAACAGCTTATGTGGATGGTTATTCGTTTTGGAGATTTTTCTTCAAGATATTTATTCCAACAATTACTGCAGGCATAGGTATTACAATGTTTTTCTGTTTTATGTTTTCTTGGGTTGAATTATTATTAGCAAAGACATTAACTGCGGTGGCAGCAAAACCGATCGCTGCAACAATGACAAGAACCGCAAGTACATCAGGATATGAATTAGGACTACTTGCTGCTGCTGGAAGTTTGACAATTATACCTGGTGCAATAGTAATTTACTTTGTAAGAAACTATATAGCGAAAGGATTTGCATTAGGAAGAGTATGATGATGTTTAATGTTTTAAATGCCGCCACGTGGGGTGATATGGCAAAAAAGAAAGAGAAGGGTTTCTTCGATTTTGAATTTATCACTTGGATGGCATGGACTTGGCAAACTGCAGCATTTTTTGTTTTTATAGCTTTATGTTTAACAGCAATGGTTATTTGGGAAAAAAAATCACCAGGAGGCAGTCCGAGAAAGGGAATTTTAGGATTAGACACAACTAGAGGCGACAGATTATTTATTTCGTTACTAGGCAGTGCGTTCATTCATTTATTTTGGTTGGCTCTAGTTGGAAGTGTATTGTGGATTGCAACAATAATTTGCATTGGCTATGCTGTTGTTGTATTTAGATACGTCTAAATATTATTCATTAAAGGAGATTAAATGGTTAAAGTTGGCATTAATGGTTTTGGTAGAATAGGTAGATTAATTTTAAGAGCTATTTTAGAAAATTATAAAAATAAAATTCAAGTTGTTGCAATTAATGATTTAGGATCAATAGAAACTAATGCTCACTTAATTAAATATGATAGTACTCATGGTACCATTAAGGAAGATATTCAAACGTCAAAAGACGGGTTTAAAATCGGAAATCAAGAAATAAAAGTTTTTGCAGAAAAGGATCCAGCTAATATCCCTTGGGGAAAAGTAGGTGCTGATGTAGTTTTAGAATGCACTGGTATATTTTTAGACAAATCATCAGCAGAAAAACATATAAAAGGTGGAGCAAAAAAAGTAATAATTTCTGCTCCTGGTAAAGAAGTAGATTTTACAATCGTTCAAGGTGTTAATAGCAAGGAGTTAAAAAAAGAGCATAATATTATATCCAATGGCTCGTGTACGACAAATTGTTTAGCTCCTGTTGCAATGGTTTTAGAAAAAACTTTTGGTATTAGCTATGGTTATATGACTACAATCCATAGTTATACAGGTGATCAAAAATTGTTAGATACATTACATAAAGATTTAAGAAGAGCTCGTTCCACAGAAGGAGCAATGATACCTACTTCAACAGGAGCCGCCAAAGCAATGAGTTTAGTTTTGCCGAGTTTAAAAGGAAAGTTAGATGGAACAGCTATAAGAGTTCCGACACCAAATGTTTCATTAATTGATCTAACATTAGTTACTGATAAAGAAGCAACACCTGAAAGTATTAACGAAGCTATGACGAAAGCAGCGAAAGGTGAATTAAAAGGAATTTTAGATGTAAACCAAAAACCTCTTGTATCAAAAGATTTTAATCATAACCCTCATAGTTCAATTTTTGATGTAACCCAAACTCAAGTAATAAAAGGAAAATTTAGTCGAGTGCTTTCATGGTACGATAATGAATGGGGTTTCTCAAACAGAATGTGTGATACTTCAATACAAATAGCCGGTTTAATTTAATTATTTGATTTTTCAGCTTCCTCAATTAATTTTAAAGTATTTTTTGGAATATCAGAATTTTCAGTTTTAGCATTTGAAACGCTAGAAACGTTTTTAGTTTTATTCCTTTTTAAATTTTGAAGATCATCTACTGCTGAGAGAATCTCATCAATACTATAATTGCCTTCCATTAGGACCCAACTTTATAAAGTCTCACCATGTTTGTCATACCTGCCTTCCCAAAAGGTAAACCAGCAGTTATAACTACAAAATCATTCTTTTTTATAAATCTTAGTTTTTTTATAATTTCTTTAGAAATAGACATCATATCTTTCCATCCATTTGCATCTCTACTATTTATAGATTGAACACCCCAAAGTAATGACACTTGTCTACTTACATTTATATTTGGAGAAATAGTTACTATTTTTGCTGCTGGGCGCATAGCAGAAACTAGTTTAGCAGATTTTCCAGAATTAGAAAAAACAATTATAGCTTTAACGTCCGGATTATAAGCCATATCTTTGACAGAGAGGAGAATAGATTTAACCGGATCTTTGTTTGTAATGATAGAATTTTTAAAATCTTCAATATGTTCTCTCTTATATTTTTCTGTAGATAGAATTGTTTGTGTCATAGTTGAAACAGCTTGAGTTGGAAATTTGCCAACTGCAGCTTCGGCAGATAACATTACAGTATCTGCACCTTGGAATATAGCTGTCGCAATATCGTTTATTTCTGCTCTAGTTGCAGTGTTATTCTCAATCATACTTTCTAACATCTGTGTAGCGACAATTACGGATTTAGAAAATTGAGAACATTTTTTTATTAGACTTAATTGAACTTTTGGTACTTCGCTATGACCAATATCAATTGCCAAATCTCCTCGTGCAATCATTATTGAGTCAGTATATTGGATAATCTTTTTAATATTTTTTAAGGCATGTTTATTTTCAATTTTAGAAATTATGCCCATATCTTTTTTAATTAATTTTCTTGCCTCAAGAATTAGCTTTTCATTTTGTAAATAAGAAAGGGCAATCCAATTACATCCAAGTTTAATTGCGGTTTTAATATCCTTCTTATCTTTTAAAGTAAGTTTATTGAAAGTTATATCTAAATTTGGAACATGAAAACTTTTATTACTTTTAATTATACAATTTTGACTTCGACATTTTGTTATTACGGAATTTCCTTTTTTTCCAATTACAGTGAATAGATACTTTCCATCATCGATTAAAATTTTATTACCTTTTTTTAATTTTTTTATAATTTTTGGATAAGGAAAAGCCACTCTTTGTGAGTCTCCAGGTGTTTTTTTATTATCAAATACAAATTTTTGATTAAAACTAATTTTTTGATTTTCATTTTTAAC
>CACMVB010000004.1 GCA_902617025.1 uncultured Pelagibacteraceae bacterium
AAAATATAAATTTGATAAATTTTCTTAAATCAAAAAAAACAATTTTTCTTAAAATTAATGATCATTTGATTTTGAAATGTTTTCGAGATAATCTAAAATTTAATTTCTCTAGAAAAAATAATTTCAATTACAATTTAATTGATGAAGAGACATTTTCTAATCTTTTTGAGAGTGCAGGCAACATTGTTCAATATGGGTGGAAAAAGGAAGCAGTTCCAATAGTGCAAGAAAAAAAGTCAATAATTGCGAGAATCTTTGAATTATTTGCAAATTGAGGTTTGTTATTTTTAGAAACATTAGTTGTTTTAATGTATTTGAGATAATTCTGTATAAGACCTTGATGTTAAAAATTTACCAACAAACCATCAAAAATCCAATTACTTTTAAAGGTGTTGGGCTTCACTCAGGCAGAGAGTCAGAAATCAAACTAATTCCAAGTGAAAGTAAAGGAATAGTCTTTAAAAGAATTGATTTAAAAAAAAACAATATAATTCCTGCAAATTATAAAAATGTTACTTCAGCAAGACTATGTACTACTTTAGAAAACGAATTTGGAATTAAAGTTTCAACAGTGGAACATCTTCTGGCTGCGTTGTATATTTCTGAAATAGATAATTTGATAATAGAGGTAAATGGTGAAGAAATTCCAATAATGGATGGATCAGCGAAAGAATTTTTAGATATTCTCGAAAAAACTGAAATTAAAATTTTATCTCGAAAAAGGAATTATCTGAAAGTTTTGAATAAGATAGAACTTAAAGATGGAAAAAGAAGTATTTCAATTGAACCATCTGAGCATAGTTTTGAAGTTGAGTTTAAATTAAATTATAAAAATAGTATCATCGGAGACCAAACTAATTACGTAAATTTTCAATCAGATGACTTAAAGGAAGTTATAGAGTCTAGAACATTCTGTTTGTACGATGACATTGAAAAAATTAAAAAAGTTGGACTAGCTAAAGGTGGCTCTTTAGAAAATGCAATTGTAGTGAACGATAAGGAAATTTTAAATAAAGGTGGCTTGAGAAATAATAAAGAGTTTGTTAATCATAAAATCTTAGATTTATCTGGTGACTTTTTCCTCTCAGGCTTTAGAATAATTGGAAAAGTAAGATGCGATCAAGGAGGTCACGAACTGACAAATAAGTTTTTGAGAAAAGTCCTTAAAAGTAAATCTTTTTTATTAAGTGCTGATTTACAAGATCCAATATTTCCAAAATCCCGATCAGATCAATCGATTAAAATCGCAGTAAACGCTTAAATTTAAAATTTTAACATATAATTTTAAGATTTATCTGTTATTAATTTTGATATGAACTCAAAATTATTTTTAATAATAATTTTATCTTTTTTAGTTCTTTCATGTTCAAAAGAATATGCAGCATATGAGCCAATAAAAAAAGAAAGTCCCTATGTTTTGTATAAAGAGGGACTAGATGCGTTTGAAAGAAATGATTATTTTTTTGCAAGCAAGAAATTTTCTCAAGCTGAATTAAATTTTGATAACATAGAACTAGCCGCAAAATCTGCGATTATGTCAAGTTTTTCTTTGTATGGAATCAATTTTTATGACGAAGCGAAAGAAAATTTAAGCAGATATTTAAAAACATATCCTTCTGATAAGCATGTGATTTATGCAAATTATTTATTAGCTGTTATTTATTTTGAACAAATAAGTGATGAAAAAAAAGATTTACAACCCTTATTGGATGCTAATAAGCAAATAGATTTTTTTTTAGAAACCTATCCTCAATCTGATTATGCGTTTGATCTTTCTTTTAAAAAAGATCTAATTATTAACCAATTAGCTGCGAAAGAACTTTTCGTGGCTAAATACTATATTTCCGTGCAAAAATGGATTCCTGCTATAAATAGATTAAAAAGAATAGTAAATGAATACGACAAAACAATATTTATTGAAGAAGCATTGCACAGATTGGTAGAGATACATTATCACATTGGTTTAAAAGAAGAGGCAGGTAAATATGCTAATATTTTAGGATACAATTATAATTCAAGCGAATGGTACAAACAATCTTACAAGATTTTAAATAAAGATTATAAAATTCAAAACTTTAAAGTAGAAAATATTGAGACGAAACAACAAAAAAACTTGTTACAAAAGATAATAAAAATGATTAAATAAAATGGTTGATAAGAGCAAACTCGAAGTAAACTTCAAAAAAAAAATCAAAGAATTAGTCGAGCATAATAAGAATTACTATTCTAAGAATAGACCTAAAGTATCAGACTCTGAATATGACATTCTTAAAAAAGAATTAATAGATTTAGAAAGTAAATTTCCATTTTTAAAAAGTATCGGTTCAGTCAATAAAATTGTAGGAGCCACTCCTTCAAACGACTTCAAAAAAATTAAGCATCTAAGTCCCATGTTATCTTTATCGAATGCGTTTAATCGAGAAGATATGATCGATTTTGTTAAAAAAGTTAACAAATTTTTGAATTTTGATAAGAAAAATATTGAATTGTTTTGTGAACCTAAAATTGACGGTATATCAGCTACATTAGTTTACGAAAAAGGAAATCTCTCAAAAGGATTATCTAGAGGAGACGGCACAACTGGGGAAGATATTTTATTAAATTTAATAACAATTTCTAGTATTCCAAAAAAAATTGATCCTAAAAAAGTGCCGGATCTTTTTGAGATTCGTTGTGAAATTTATATAAGTAAAAAGGATTTCTTAAAAATCAAAGATCAATTCTCTAATCCAAGAAATGCAGCAAGTGGATCTCTTAGACAAAAAGATCCTAGAGAGACTAAAAGAATTCCACTAAAATATTTTGCCTATGGATTCGGAGCAGTCCAACCAATGATATTTTCAAAACAATCAGAATTTCTAGAAAAGATAAAAGATCTTGGTTTTATTGTTAATCCAATATCTAGAGAAGTAAAAAATATTGAGGAAATTGAAAAAATACATCAACAAATTGACGACTTAAGATCATCATTAGATTACGATATTGATGGATTAGTTTTCAAAGTAAACGATATAAATTTTCAAAAAAGATTAGGAAATACATCTAACTCACCGAGGTGGGCGATAGCTTATAAATTTTCAGCAGAAAAAGCATCTACAAGAATTAAAGAGATTACAATTCAGGTAGGTAGGACAGGCGCAATTACACCTGTGGCCAGAGTTGAACCTGTCACTGTCGGTGGAGTAGTTGTATCTAATGCAACTTTACATAATGAAGATGAAATAATTAGAAAAGATATAAGGGTAGGAGATACAATTCAGATACAAAGAGCAGGAGATGTAATACCGCAAGTACTATCTGTAGATGTTTCAAAAAGACACAAAAGTAGTGAAAAATTTAAATTTCCCAGCAAATGCTTGTGTGGAGCCGAAACAAAAAAAGAAATAAACAAAACCACAAAAAAATTAGATGCGGTAAGAAGATGTTTTAAAGGATATGATTGTAAATTTATTGCTAAAGAAAAATTAAAACATATTGTTTCAAAAGAGGCATTCAATATAGATGGTTTTGGAAAAAAAGTTGTTGATCAATTTTGGAATTTAAATCTAATTAATGAACCTGCTGATATTTTTAAATTGGACTATAAAAAAATTAAAAACCTTGAGGGATGGGGGGATTTGTCAGTTAGCAATTTAAAAAAAGCAATAGATAAGTCAAAAAAAATTACTTTAGATAAGTTTATATATTCAATTGGTATAAGACACATAGGACAAGAAAATGCTAAAACAATCGCAGCCTTTTTTGTATCTATTAAAGAATTCTCAAAAATATATGACCTAAAAATTAGGAAGACTATGTTAAAAAATTTGAGAGAACTGGATGGTATTGGAGAAACCCAGACTATTTCAATTAACAATTTCTTTTCAATCAATAAAAATATTAAAATAATTAAAAATCTTATTAAACAATTAAGTATAGAAAATTATTTTGTAGAAAATCGAGAAGGAAAATTTTCTAATAAAAAATTAATGTTTACAGGTGGTTTTAAATCAATTAGCCGATCTGAAGCTAAATCGATTGTTGAAAGTAATGGCGGTAAGGTATTAGGATCAATTTCAAAAAAATTGGATTTTTTAATAGTTGGTGATTCTAAACCAACAAGAAAAAAAATAGATAAGGCTAAAGAAATGAAAATAAAAATAATTACAGAGCAAGAATGGAATGAGATATTAGATAGCTGAGCAAGCTTTTTTTAATTCTTCAGCTTCTTTTTTATTCATAAAGTTTTTTAATTTATCATTAACTTTTTTATGATAATTATTTATCCAAACTTTTTCAAAATTATTAAGTATAGAATAGTCGATAAGGCTTTTATCAATAGGAGCCATTGTCAAATTTTCAAAAATTAATTTATTTTTGCTTTTTTTTGTATAAATTAAATTTTCTATTCTTATACCAAATTTATTTTTTTCGTAATAACCCGGTTCATTTGAAATGACTACTCCCTTTTTAAATTTAAGCTTACTATTTTTTGAAATAGTGTAGGGACCTTCATGTACATTTAAAAAAAATCCTACTCCATGCCCAGTTCCATGCTCATAATCTAAATTTATTTCTTTTAAGTATTTTCTTGCAGTTTTATCAATTTGAGAACTAACTGTGCTTTTTTTTAATTTATAACTAGCGACTGCTATATGTCCTTTTAAAACTCTTGTGAAAATATTTTTAACTCTCATTTCTTTATTATCCAAAGAGATGGTTCTAGTGACATCAGTTGTACCAAAATTATATTGTCCACCTGAGTCAATTAAATAAATTGATCCTTTTTTCAAAATTTTATTTGTTTTTTTACTAGCTCGATAATGAATAATAGCACCATTAGAGCCAACTGCTGAAATAGTAGGGAAACTTAAAAAATTAAAAAACTTATTTTTTTTTCTAAAATTTAAAAGTTTTTCTTCACCACTTAATTCAGATATTACTTTTTTATCGTAATTTTTTTTTAACCAAAATAAATATTTTGTCAAAGCTGCACCGTCGTAGATATGTGCCTTCTTAATATATTCAATTTCTTTTTGTGTTTTGATTGATTTTAGAGCATAAATTGGGTCAATACTTTTTGAAATTTCATTATTTTTTGAAATAATATTTTCATAAAAAACCGAACATGTATTCTGGTCAATAATAAATTTTCTTTTCTTAATTTTGGATAATGTGATATCTAATTTTTTAATATCGAAAACTTTTAAAAATTTATTTTTTTTTTTAAATACTGAGGAAATTTTTTTTAAATTAGCAAATAAGATTATATTTTTTTTACTGTCCAATAAAACATAACAATTAGGTAAAGGCGAATAATTTGAATCTTTTCCTCTAATGTTTAATAGCCAAGCATTATTTTCACTAGCAGATATAAAATGGTAATCAGCATTAAAATTTTTAATATTTTTTACAACTCTATTAAGCTTATTTTTAAATGTCCAACCAGCTGTTTTGTCAGGCAAATAATAAAATTTTGAAAGTTTATTTTTTGATTTTCTAAACCAGATTTGGTCTATTAAATTTTTATCAATTGCTACAGGTTTACATGAACTTCCCTTAAAAAATATTTCTATTCTTTTCTTTGTAAATAATTTTGGGTCAAAGCCGATTTTTATTTTTCTTCCCCTTAAAATTTTATTTGGCATTTGGTGAGGTAAGGTTAAAATTTTGAAAAAATCTCCACTTTCTATCTTTGCTTGAATAGAGTATCGTCCATCAACAAATAAATAATTTTTGTTTTTTAAAATTAGTGCGTAGCCAAAAGAACCGCTAAATTTAGAAATATATTTTAGCCTATCCTCGTTATTTTCAATATACTCATTAAAAAATTCATTATTTTTTGGGACAATATAACCATCTATCCCTTCTTTTAAAAAAATTTTTTTTAATTTAATTATTTTTTCCATTTAAGAATTTTATTTTTTTTGTATCTATCCCATCCAGGACTTCTATACTCGTCTTCAAATCCAACAGAATTATCTTGATTGAAATCGAATTCATCGTTTATTTTGTTAAGCTCAATTTCATTCTTCTCAACATTATTTTTTGGAATTTCATCTATAAATCTTGATGGTAAAGCGTCCATCCAGTCGCCGTGATAGGCTCTTTTTAAAGCAAATGATAAAAAAGCCTCTTTTTTTGCTCTTGTAATACCCACATATGCAAGTCTTCTCTCCTCCTCTAGAGCAAAATCACCTTTCTCCTCGAGAGATTTTTGATGAGGAAAAAGCCCTTCTTCCCATCCAGGAAGAAACACTACATCAAATTCTAGCCCTTTTGCAGCATGCATAGTCATTAAATTAATTTTTGCACCTTCCCATTCTTGATCTATTGATGTAGCAAGCGCGACATGTTCAAGAAAACTTTGTAAATCGCTATAGTCTTGCATAGCTCTGATTAATTCTTTCAAATTATCAAGTCTATTTTCATTTTCTAGGTCTTTCTTATTTTTTAACATTGCTGAATAACCTGACTCATCTAAAATTATTTTGAGTAAATCAAAGTGTTTAATTTTTTTTGAATCTTCTCTCCACTTTACGATCATTTTAATTAAATTGTTTAATGTGCTCTTTATTTTTGGTTTAAGCCCACCAGTTTCTATCAACTTAATAATTGACTCTTCTAAACAAAGATTATTTTCCTTACCAAATTTGTAGATTTGATTAAGAGAACTATCGCCTATTCCTCTTTTGGGAACACCTATTACTCGCTCCAATGCCAAATCATCATATTTCTGATTTATTATTCTTAGATAACAAACAGCGTCTTTTATTTCTGCCCTTTCATAAAATTTTATTCCCCCAAGCACACGATACCCAATACCGACTTGTAAAAATCTCTCTTCAAATTCCCTAGTTTGATAAATTGCTCTTACTAAAATTGAAATATTATTAAGTGAATACTTTCCCTTTAAATTATTTTCTATGATATCACTCACACCTTGTGCCTCTTCTTTACCTGTTTGATAACAATTTAATTTTATTAGTTCACCTTGATTAGAGGATGACCATAACTTTTTACCAACTCTATTTGTATTATTTGATATTAAATGGGAAGCAGTTTCTAAAATATTTTTTGTTGAACGATAATTTTGTTCTAATTTAAATATTTTACAATTTTTGTAAATCTTATCAAAAGTTAAAAAATTTTTAATTTCTGCACCTCTCCAGCTATAAATTGATTGGTCGTCATCACCTACACAACAAATATTTTGCTTGTTGTTAACTAATAATTGAAGCCACCTATTTTGAATAAAATTTGTGTCTTGAAATTCATCAACTAAAATATATTTGAAATTATTTTGATAAATTTCTCTTATGTCTCTATGTTCTTCAAATAGCTTAACACAAAATAATATTAAATCTCCAAAATCAAAAGCATTTAAATCTTTAATTTTATCTTGATAAATTTGATAAACTTTTAAGATTGATTTTACAATAGAGCCAGTTTTTTGAGTTTTTACATTTTTGGGTAATAAACCTTTATTTTTCCACTGGTCAATATGATAAATAACAAGCTGAGGTGAAAATTTTTTTGCATCTAAATTTTCAGCTTTGACAATATTTCTAATTAATTTTTTTTGGTCGTCTGTATCTAAAATTGTAAAATTACTCCTGTAACCTAGCGCTTCAGCATGTCTTCTTAAAAACTTGACACTTATAGAATGGAAAGTGCCTAACCAAGGCACTGCATTTGAACTTCCTTTCAGATGTTGTAACACTCTGTTCTGCATCTCTTTGGCAGCTTTATTTGTAAATGTGACGCATAAAATTTGACTAGCCCAGGCTTTCTTTTGACTAATTATGTGCATGAGTCTAGTTGTTAGCACTCTGGTTTTTCCAGAACCAGCGCCAGCAACAATTAGATTTGGACCCTCAGTATTAATTACTGCATCCTTTTGCTCTTTGTTAAGTTTTTCAATTAGTTTATCTATACTATTCATAAGATAGAATTTTCATTTATATACTAGTTATAAAAAAAAAAAATGATAAATAAATTTTTTAAATTAATTAACAACAAATTTCCAAGAATTATTAAATTCATTTTTTCTTTAAGATATCTAGTCTTACTTTTCTCAATTTCTATAGCTTTATTTTTACTAATTCCAAATTTTTTTGATTACAATAAAAAAGAAAACATTATCAAACTTGAATTACAAAAGGATTACAGTCTAAAGCTTAATAGGATCAAAGATATTGAATTTAAAACTTTACCAACCCCAAGGTTAATTATTAAGAACTTAGAAGCTAGTATTTCATCTGAAAAAATTGATTTAATAGATGGAGAACTCATAATACTTCCAAAACTAGTAAGTATTTATAATTTCAACAATTTCAAAATTAAAAAAGTAATATTTAACAAAAATCAAATTATATTAGATGTTAAAAAGACAAAAGAATTGAGCAAATATATTGCACAGTCTAAAAACAAAATTCATTTGAGAAATTCGAATATTCAATTAAAAAATTTAAAAGATAATTTGATTTATTTAGAAAAAATTAATTTTTCAAATTATGGTTATGGTAAAAATATTTTGACCGGAAAAGCTTTTAACCAAAAATTTAAAATTAGATACCAAAAAAATAATAAAGAAATACAGTTCAAATTGTTGAATACAGGTCTAATGTTTTCATTAAAATTTTCTGAAGGCAGAAACTTAAATAATGTCAAAGGAGTTTTTAAAGGCAAAATTTTAAATTCAAATTTAAAATCTTATTTTATCTATAATGGCAATTTTTTAGAATTAGATAAATTTACTTTTAGAAATAAAAATCTTTCATTAGATAGCCAGGGAAAAATTATACTTAAGCCCTATTCGACTATAAATTTAACGTCTGAAATTAAAGATTTTAATAAAGAAATATTTCAAAATATTAATCTTGATCATTTATTTAAATTTAAGAAAGTCATACAAAGAATAAACAGTAAAAATGATTTTATTTACAAGCCTACAAAATTTAGCGGTAGTTTGATCGAAAATCTAATTGTATCGACTTCTCTGGCATATGGTAAATTAAATATTTCAAAAAACTTTACTTTTGAAAAAACCGATTTCAAATGTGATGGAAATATTGATATTTTACAAGATTACCCTGTCCTAAATTTTTATTGTTTATTATCTACAAAAGATAAAAAAAAATTTTTAAAAAAATTAAATGTAAATTTCGAAAACAAAGATAAAACACTAGACCTAGAGGTAAAAGGTAGATTAAACATTCTGAATAAAAAAATTAATTTTGAATTTGTCAAAATCAATAATATTTATAACGCTTCTAAAGAAGAATTAGTTTATTATAAAAGATCTTTTGAAAGCATAATTTTAAATAAAGGTATTTTAGATATATTTGATTTAGCCAAAATCAAAAATTTTGCTAAAGAAATTTCTTAATTTATTTTGGCTTTGTCATCTTAATTGGATTCATAATCTTATTGTATTCTTTTTCGTTAATAAGACCAGTTTTGATAATTTCATGTTTTAATGTAGTTCCGTTTTTATATGCCGCCTTTGCAATACTTGCAGCTCTATCGTATCCAAATTTTGGAGCAAGAGCTGTGACTAACATTAAAGAATTATCCAAAAGATTTTTTATTCTTTTCTTATCTGCTTTAATTCCTTTAACACAATACAATGCAAAAGTTTTAGCTGAGTCACTCATAATTTCAATTGATTGCAAAATATTATGAATAATTAAAGGTTTAAAAACATTTAATTCAAAATGTCCATGAGAACCTGCCATTGTAATACCATTGTGATTTCCAATTACTTTTACACAAACCATAGTTACTGCTTCTGATTGAGTGGGATTTACTTTTCCTGGCATAATTGAGGATCCAGGTTCATTTGACGGCAATATCAGTTCTCCGTAACCGGCTCTAGGTCCAGAACCTAAAAACCTAATATCATTTGCTATTTTCATTAAACAAACTGCAGTGGTATTGAGAGTTCCAGAAAAATTCACTATTTCATCATGAGCAGCTAAAGCAGCAAATTTATTAGAAGATGGTTTAAAAGGAAGTTTTGTAATTTTACTAATCTCCTTAACTATTTTTTTGTCAAAATTTCTTCTAGTATTGAGTCCAGTGCCTACAGCGGTACCACCTTGAGCTAAAAAATATATTTCTTTAAGTGCTGCTTCAATTCTTTGTATACATTTTTTTAATTGAGTATGGTAACCAGAAAATTCTTGCCCTAATGTCAATGGAGTTGCATCTTGCAGATGAGTTCTACCTACTTTTACAATTTTATTAAATTCTTTTGACTTTTTAAATAATTCTTTCTCTAATAGTTTAAGACATGGCAAGAGCTTTTCCCTAGATTTTAAAGCTATGGCAATATGCATAGCTGTGGGAAACACATCGTTGGTAGATTGGGATTTATTTACATGATCATTTGGATGCACAGGTTTTTTTGAACCCATTTTCCCCCCCATTAATTCAATAGCTCTGTTAGCAATTACCTCATTTACGTTCATGTTCGTTTGAGTTCCCGAACCAGTTTGCCAAACTTTTAAGGGGAAATGACCATCATGCTTTCCTTTAATTACTTCCTCAGAAGCTTTAATTATGTATTTGCTAAGCTTTTTATCTAAATCCTTGTTCTTAGAATTCACTATAGCTGCTGCTTTTTTAATGATTGCAATAGAGTGGATAACTAATGGTCTAACTAAAAAGTCACCTATATTAAAATATTTATTTGATCTTTCGGTTGATGCGCCCCAATACTTATCACCAGGTACTTTTACTTTTCCAATACTGTCAAATTCTGTTCTGTATTTCATGTTTGATTCTTTGATATAATACACTTTAATAAGATAATTATAAATTATAAAGGACAAGAAATGAGTAATTTTCAACGAGTTAAAAAATTTATGAAAACATTCGGCCAAGAAATTAAAGAAAAGGCTGAATTTCCCGACAATAAAATTACCACTTTAAGGTATGATTTAATCAAAGAAGAACTAAGCGAGCTCAAAGATGCCATTGATAAAAAAGATATTAAAGAGGTAGCAGATGCCCTGACAGATATTTTATATGTAACTTATGGAGCTGGACACGCATTTGGTATAGATTTAGATAAATGTTTTGAGGAAGTACAAAATTCGAATATGAGCAAACTAGGCAAAGATGGAAAACCAATCTATAATGATAAAGGCAAGGTTATGAAAGGTCCAAATTATTTTAAACCAAATTTAAAAAAATTTGTAGCATAATGAAAAAAAATTATCATTGGATACTTTTAGGCATTGCAGCTGGCATAGTTATCTATATGTTAGATAAATACATTATTTAACTACCAAGTTTTAAATGAAAAAATTAAAACCGAAACCACACCAATTTTGGGCATGGTGTTCTACACTTACAATTTTACTAGGAGCAATCACTGCCGCCCTTGGATTTTATCCTTTATATTGTTATATTTTTATAATAGGTAACAGTGGCTTAGCAATTATTTCTTGGATTTGGAATGAAAAATCTCTAGTAGCTCTTAACACTGGTCTAGCTGCCATTTACCTAATAGGTTTAACTAATCTTTATTTGAATTAGTGAAAAAAATAGATTCAATTTTTGTGTACGGGACCCTTCAACCCGGAAAACAACATGAAGAAATTTTTAAAAAAATTAAAGGTTCTTGGAAAAAAGGTTTTATATTTGGAAAATTAATAAATATAAGCAAAGGTTCGAATTACGGTTATCCTGTAATCAAAATTAAAAAAAAAGGAGATAAAATTTTTGGAATGGTATTTAAGTCAAAAAATTTAGATAAAATAATTAATAAAGTTGATGTCTTTGAAGGCCAAGGTTATAGAAGAATAATTACAAGCGTTAATTTGATCAATGGGTCAAAGATTGATAGTTATGTTTATACCCTAGGGAAATAACTATTTAATTAGTCTAATTATATCTCGATAAATTCTTTCTGAAATAATTTCTCTTGATATTGCAGTATAGTGAGCATAGTCGGAATAGAAAGCCTCTTTTTTTTCATTTTTAGATAACAGTTCGCTCAAATCATTAAAAATAAAATTTTGTGAATTAAGCATTTCATATTTTTTGATATCATTCGAGATTTTATCATAAAACTCCTGTTTATTATTAAAATAATTCGGGTCAGTCTTCTTTTGCTCAACATAAATAGCTTTATCATTTTTACTTAAGTAATTAAAATTTCTTGGTAACATTTGTGGCTGAAGATAAACTACGATAGGAACAGTTTTTGAAGATAGTTGTGATAAAATTTTTATATTATGATAATACCTATATTCTTTTTCTTCTGTCATAGGATTTTCTTTTGAAGTTTCAATAAATTTTCTATTCTCCTTATCAAATAAAAATATGCCTGTGGTTTTCTCTACAATTTTTTTAAATAAAAAATACGTGGATATATTTTTTGAAAAAAGATCATCAATAAAATAAAAAAAACTTTTAGATTGATTATTCACATTTTTTTGAAAATTTCTTTGAAAATGATGACTGTTAGATAAATAAAAATCTTTACTTGGAGTTGCAACAGCATCGTTCGTACCGTTTAAAACTATTATTAAATCCGGCTTAAAAGCATAAAGAATTCTATTTTGGATTAGGCTTAATTCTTGAGCAGACATGAAGCCCGAAGTTCCAGCGTTTATAACAAAAAATTTTTTTTTAATTACTTTATTTTCATTCAGTTTTTTTTCCAATCTTGCTGATATCGGATCATTCTTATTTATCAATGCTTCGCCTTGAACAGTAGAACCCCCTAAAATAAATATTCTGAATTCATTTTTCTCTTTTTTTTCTAAATCCCCCGGATGCCTTTTTCCATCTAAATTAAATCCATATCTATCTGTTGCTTGTCTATAATTTTTCTTAAAAATTGTCTCTTTTTGATTCGGAAGTGAGGAGTACCCGGTTAGAAAGTCGTATCTATTGCTATCAATGCCGCTTACCTTATAAAACTTAGGCAAATTTAAGTAATCCAATACAAATCTTACAGTTAATTCTACTAAAACTAATAGGATTAGATTAAAGAGTATTACAAAGCTTATTTTTTTTAACATTAATTAAAAATATCATATATAGTTCAAAAAAGTAATGAAATCTTCATCTGATAAAAGCTTTGGAATATTATTTTTCATAGTTTTTCTAATAATAGGGTTATGGCCAATTTTTTTTTCAGAAAAGATAAGATTATGGTCTTTAATAATCTCATTCTTTTTTTTATTTATAGCTCTTTCAAAACCTTCTATTTTAGGACCGTTAAATAAAATATGGATTAGGATTGGATATCTCTTAGGTAAATTAATTGCTCCCATAGTAATGTCATTTATTTTTTTTATACTTGTTACACCCATAAGCTTTTTAGTGAGATGTTTTAAAAAAGATCTTTTAAGTCTTTCATTTTCTAAGGAAAAAGTTAGTTATTGGAACAAAAGGAAAAAAACAATCGAGTCAATGGATAAACAATACTAATGATAAGTTTTTTAAAAGAATTTTTTGAATTTATTAAGTATAGAAAAAAATATTGGTTAATTCCTATTATAGTAGTATTGGTATTATTTGGTATTTTGATAGTTTTAAGCCAGGGCTCAGCGGTAGCGCCATTTATTTACACAATATTCTAGTGACAAAAATTTTAGGCATTTCAGCATTTTATCATGATAGTGCAGCCGCCTTGATAATTGATGGTAAAATAATTGCTGCCGCTCAAGAGGAGAGATTTTCAAGAAAAAAGCATGATCCCAATTATCCTTTTAATGCAATCAAATATGTACTTTCAGAAAAAAATTTAAGATTAAACAATATAGATCATATAGTTTTTTTTGAAAAACCTTTTCTAAAATTTGAGAGACTACTTGAAACTTATGTAGCATTTGCACCAAGAGGTTTTAAATCATTTAGTCTTTCTATGCCTATATGGCTTCGAGAAAAATTGTTTCAAAAAGATTTTTTATTTCAGAAATTGAAGCAACATGATAAAAATTTTACTAATATTGAAAAGATTAAATTTTCAGAACATCACTTTAGTCACGCAGCCAGTGCTTTTTACCCATCACCATTTAAAGATGCTATAGTTTTAACGCTTGATGGAGTTGGTGAGTGGGCGACAACAACAATAGCAATAGGCGAAGAAAATAAACTTAAAATAGTAAAAGAAATTTACTTTCCTCACTCGATAGGCTTACTATACTCTGCTTTTACTTATTACACAGGATTTAAAGTAAATAGCGGTGAATATAAAGTCATGGGTTTGGCTCCTTATGGGAAACCAAAATATAAAGATTTAATTTTAGACAAGCTAGTAGATTTAAAACAAGATGGATCGTTTAAATTAAACATGAAATATTTTGATTTTGCTACTGGATTAACAATGACAAACAAAGAGTTTTCAAAATTATTTGGTCGTCCAGTCAGGAATCCAAGGAAAGATTTAATCGACAGTTTTCATATGGATATTGCTGCCTCAATTCAATCTGTGATCGAGGAGATTGTCTTAAGACTAACTGAAAATATTGCTAAAGAATATAAAAAAAAAAATTTATGTTTAGCAGGTGGTGTAGCTTTAAATTGTGTCGCAAACGGAAAAATTTTAAAAAAAAATTTTTTTGAAAAAATTTGGATTCAACCAGCGGCTGGAGATGCTGGAGGATCTCTGGGAGCCGCCTTAGCTTATTGGTATAATGAGTTAAACAACCCTAGAAAAATTCTAAAAGATCAAATGGCAGGTTCTTATCTAGGTCCTAAGTTTGATGTTGATTTTATAGAAGAAAAGCTGAAGTCTCTCAAAGCTAATTATAAAAAAAAATTAAACAATGAAATTTTTCAATTAACCGCAAGGAAACTCTCAGAAGGTAAAATCGTAGGATGGTTCCAGGGGAGAATGGAATTTGGTCCCAGGGCTTTAGGCGCACGATCAATATTGGCTGATCCAAGATCAGAGAAAATGCAAAAAGATTTAAACATTAAAATTAAATTTCGAGAAAGTTTCAGACCATTTGCGCCTTCAGTTTTAAGAGAGGACTTAGAAGAATGGTTTCAAATTAACTGTGATAGCCCATATATGCTTTTAGTTTCAGAAATAAAAAAAGATAAACAAATTTCTATGTCAGAAAAAAATTATAATTTATTTGGAATAGATAAATTAAATATTAAAAGATCGTCTATTCCAGCTGTAACTCATGTAGATTACACTGCGAGAATACAAACAGTTCATAAAGAAACTAACCCAAAGTTTCATCGATTAATTTCTGAATTCAAAAAAATAACTAATTGTCCTGTATTAGTAAATACATCTTTCAATGTTCGTGGTGAGCCAATTGTTTGCTCGATAGAGGATGCATACAATTGTTTTATGGGGACAAATTTAGATATCTTAGTAATAGAAGATTTTTTGTTACTAAAAGAAGATCAAAATCAAAATCTTTTGAATGACTATAAAAGTAAGTTTGAACCAGACTAAAATTTTAAAAAATTTTTTGCTTCTAAAATAAATTATTATTTAATTATAAAGCTACTGCTTAAAGATGGGGAAAAATTTACTTTTAATTTTTTATTTCTAAAAAACTTGTCCCATGCTTTTTTACTTCCATTGAAATATTTTGAGTTGTAGTCATCACAAATGATAATCCCGCCTTCAACCAATCTAGGGAAGAAAAATTCTAAACTTTTTAATGTAGGTTCATATAAATCTACATCAATATGAACTAAAGAAAACTTTTGATTTTCAACTAAAAAAAACTTTTCCGGTATCCAACCTTTATAAGTTTTAACAAATTTAAAGTCTTTAAGCACTTCATTCCTAACAAAATCCTCGCTCGAACTAAATTGTTTTCTAATTTTTTTTAATTCAGCTGAACTCAAATTTTTTAATTGCCCATCATTCTCTATATTTGATGATAATCCTTCAAAGCTATCAAAAATATGAAAATTAATATTTTTGTTATGTTTTTGAATAAGTTTTGAAATAATGTAAGACGAGTGACCTGTCCAGCAACCACATTCGACAAAATCGTAAATTTGATTTCCCTGATTTTGTAGAATTTTTTCGGTAAAATTTATCAAATCTAAAAATCTTGATTGTTTGAAAAAATTATCTGTACGAATATTTTTGGATTTTTTTAAACCCTCATAATATAATTTAAGGTTTTCATTATCCCCTTGAAATGGCAATAAATCTCTTTTATCTATTACTCCTCCAAATTTTCTATTAATTAATTTTATATTAAAAGGACTTAACAACATGTTTAAAAGATTCCGCAAATTCATAGATTTTTTTTATTGTTAAGGGGCATTTTGTAGTTAGGCGCCCCTTACCTCATAAACATAGTTTAATTAATAATAGCGTAAATTATTACTACTGCAATTAAGATTTCCCAACCACTCATTTCGACTCCTTTGTTGAAATGTATTATATATTAAGCTGACATTTCATACTAGAAGCTGATAATTTTGTTTACAACAATTAAAGTTAAATAAACTTAACCTGCTGCAAAAATGTATATTATAATTGCAACTGCAAATATTGACATAATTCTCCTTTAGTTAATTTTATTCGAATCACTTTTAAATATTAAAGATTTTTTTTACAAATAAAAGAGGGGCGTTCTGTTTTTCGTTTCAAGATAGAAAATTAGCATATTTACCTACTAAATGGAATTTCTTCGTTGAAAACCTCGTTGAGTGTTTCATCTTTCTTGTCTTCACTTTGTCTTTTGACTTCGTTGATTTCGTTGAACCTTTGTAAGATCAGGATGGATCGGGGTTTTTTTTTCCAATCATTACAAAAAAACCACCCTCGTATATTTGTCTAAGGTCAAACATTAAAGATATCTCTTTAAAAAAAAGTTCATTTTTATTAAGAATTGATTTTTTATCAAATAATTTATCATTTATATTAAAATTGAAAGGAATTGAATTTATAAATTCTATATTATTTTTTTTAAACCAATTTATTATTTCAAAGTAGGTATGTTTGGTTTCGTGAGGATTATAGTACTGATCTTTAAACCAAGCATATTTTTTTTTTTCAGAAATATTTTCCGAAAATCTTTTATCGATAAATTTTAATTTTTCTCCAAATTTTTTAATAAAATATTGTCTAATATTTTGAACTATTCTTCCATATTTGTGATATAAACCAATTACAATTATTCCACCAGGTTTTAATTTTTCTGATAATTTATTGAAAGCAAGTTCAGCATTATGAGTATGATGGAGAACACCATTAGAAATAATAATATCGAAGTAATTTTTTGGAAAACATAAATTAAAAATATTCATCCGATAAAATTGAACATTTTTTATATTATTTTTATCTATAAATTTTTTTCCATCAATTAGACTACCTTTAGATAAATCTATAGCATGAATTTTTCTATTATATCGACTTAAAGCAATTGAAAGTTGCCCAGTACCACATCCTGCTTCTAAGACTCTAGAATGATATCGAATTTCATTATCTAGTTTATTTACAAATATTGAATTACGTGATTTATCTAAGAGAGTTGCAAAATCTTCAATATCATCATAATTTGGAAATTTAACATCGTTATAAAATTCTGATTGTTTTAACGTTAAGGGGTTTTGATCATCAAAATATAAATCAGGAATTTCAGAAAAAAAATTTATTTCATTCATATCTAAATTTTTTAAATTTATCGGATTTATTAAATCGTTTATATCAATCATAGTTAAGGGGGCGTTCTGTTGCCAGGTGCCCTGAACCTTTTAACGTTATACAACAATTCTAGATCATAAAAAACGGCTATTTCTTTGTTGGGTGAGTCCGTATTGTGCCCGCCAGTGAGTCCGGATATGATGTGTCCTATGAAAAAACTTTTCAAATGGATCGGCATAGTTTTGGTAGTATTAATTTTAATCGCTGTATTTGGATATGAAGATACTGCAGAAAAGAATGCAGTTATTGAAAGATATAACAAACAGAATGCAAGTGTTCAGGCATGTGTGAAAACTTTAGGTGAAGGGGTTTATAGCAATAAATCTTTAAGCTGGAAGTTAGATAATTGCAACGCATCTAAATGAAAAAACTTTTAGCGATCGTGGTTCTAGGTTTGTTGTTGAGTGGAAACTCTAATGCTTGTGAAAAAGAGGATTTCATAAAATATATATCAGCAGGTAAAAACAAATGTATAGCAATTTTAAATTTAGGAAAGATTGAAAAGGGTAAAAAAAACTTAATAGTATTTCTTCATGGTGATGGTAGTCCTAATTCTCCAAGACCAGGAATACCCAAAAAAAGTCAAATTAGATTTGCAAAAGAATTAATAAACGATAATAACAATATTTTTCTTTTTGCAAGACCTGGTTACTTTATTAGAGAAAGAGGCAGTAGTGAAGAGGATAGATATTCATCAGGACCTCGTAACGCTATAAAGAGTACAGTGGTAAATTATGATTGGAAAAATTTTCAAATACTAGCACCTGCATTACAAAATCTTAAAAAATATTATAAACCAAAAAAACTAATTTTAATTGGTCATTCTGGAGGAGCTTATCAGGGAGGTACTATTCATGGAAAAGTACCAGGATTAGTTGATATAAATATTTTGATCTCTTGCCCGTGTGACTGGGAAACTAGAAAAAAACTAAGCAACGGTAAAAAATGGGAAACCAAATCTCAATTGAAAGAATTAAAAAAAAACTCACCAAGTTTCAATTATAAAGATATAGATTTAAAATCTCTCAACATATTAATTGTTGGAAAAGATGATAAAAATACAGCTCCAGGAGTTTCAAAATATTATTATGATTTACTTAAAAAGAAAAAACTACAAGTTAAGTTACATATTATTGATGGAGGTCACGGATTAAGGTCTATGGCAACAATTGGATCTATCATTAAAGAATATATAAACTAATGAAAAAATTTTTAGCGATTGTGGTTCTGGGTTTATTTTTATTCAGCTGTTCTAATTCAGAAAGCGATAAAATGAAAATGATAGAAACTTGCGCTGATATTGAATATCAAAACGAAACTGGGGTAGAACCAACGGATTTATTAACAATTAAAGAAAAAATTAATGAAGATAGCGATTATGAAGATTGGTTTGTTATTTGCGAGAATGCACTTAAGAAAAATC
This sequence comes from uncultured Pelagibacteraceae bacterium, assembly GCA_902617025.1. Taxonomy (GTDB): domain Bacteria; phylum Pseudomonadota; class Alphaproteobacteria; order Pelagibacterales; family Pelagibacteraceae; genus Pelagilacustribacter. Next base: position 19,059 of record CACMVB010000004.1, read on the forward strand.
CTGAAACTTTTAAAGCAAAATATATTTTAAAGAAATGAAAAAACTTTTAGCTATCGTGGTTCTGGGTTTGTTATATTCGTGCTCTGATAACGGAGCTGAATTTAAAAAAAAATCAAAAATGATTGAAACTTGTGCAGATTATGAATATCCAAAAAACTTCAGATCATTTTCAATCAAAGGTGTTCCTTTGAAAGCTAAGCTTGAAAAAAAATCATATGAAAGAGTATTTAAATATTGTGAGGCTTATTTAAAAAAAAACGCCGTGACATTTAAAGAAAAATATTTAAATAAATAGTCGAACAATTATTCAAACTATGTTATAAAATATCAGTCCTGATTTAGAACTAACTCTACTTGCTTGGACTTTAAACAAACGCTAAAGGAGAAAATGAAACTAAAAATACAATCAATAAAAGACTATTTTAAATCAAAAAAAGACAAAGGTCTAAAACCAGTTTTTTTTAAAAAAATAGGTGATCAAAATACCTCTAGGGATGAGATGAAGAAAAATTTAATTAAAGTATTAGAGTCTCAGGGTTTTAAGATTAAAAATAAAAAATAAACTTTCTTCACTGTGCCCTATGTGTGCCCACAGTTAAAAAAGTTGTGAATTAATAAGTGTTAACGCCAATACGCAGGGGCGTTCTGTTGCCAGGTGCCCCAGACCCCGTAACTTAATTAACTAAGTTAATTAAGCTGCAAGTGCAAATTTTTGATTTGCATTTATAAATTAGCCCGTTACGTCGGAACCATCTCGTACGAAAGAACAGCCTTTAGACACCCGTCGATCCTAATTCACCCCCGTAAGTTGTAAATGGTGGAGGTGGTGGGTACTGCCCCCACGTCCGTGATGTTTATTACGAAATTCGTTTATCGTCATAGTTGGAAAACCAACACTATTAATATAAAACTCTTTGGAATAGATTCAATAAATAAATCATAATGAAACTTACTAAAGAACAAAAGCAAGAAATTGCAGACCAACAAGCTCAAAAAAATCAGACAAAAAGAGTTACTTCGCCGGAATTAGAAAAAATTCTTTATGAGGCTCTTCCTGTTTTAGATCATGGATTTGTAAGAGTAGTTGACTATATGGGTGATGATAGCTCGATCGTTCAGTCCGCACGTGTATCATATGGAAAAGGAACTAAAAAAGTTTCAACAGATGAGGGATTAATTAAATATTTGATGAGGCACTGGCATTCAACACCATTTGAAATGTGTGAGATTAAATATCATGTTAAGCTACCAATTTTTATTGCCCGCCAATGGATAAGACATAGAACAGCAAATGTTAATGAGTATTCTGCAAGATACTCTATTTTAGATAAAGAATTTTATATTCCTGCGAAAGATCAATTGTCAGCACAATCAACTTCAAATCGTCAAGGAAGAGGAGATCTTATAACTGGGGAACAAGCAGATGAAGTTTTAAAAATTTTAAAAAATGATGCAACAAGAACCTATGATAATTATGAAAAAATGCTTAATGAAAGATATGACGGCACGACTATCGATAAAGAAAAAGCTGGTCTAGCAAGAGAACTTGCTAGAATGAATTTAACTTTAAATTCTTATACTCAATGGTATTGGAAAACAGATTTACTTAACTTATTAAACTTTTTATTTTTAAGAGCTGACAGTCACGCTCAATATGAGATAAGAGTATATGCAGAAATAATGCTTGATACTGTAAAAAAATGGGTTCCTATCACTCATTCCGCATTTTTAGATTATAGAGTTGGTGCTGTTCATGTTTCATCCAAAGGAAAAAAAGTTATTCAACAAATGGCAAAAGGTGAAAAGGTATCACATGAAAGTTCAGGTTTATCAAAAAGAGAGTGGAATGAACTAATGACGTCATTCGGTTTTACTGAAAAGATTGTTTAATTCTCTCAGCAATACTTTTAAATAATTTAGAAATTTCGTGATCTGGTTTTGATTTAGTTAAGGGCTCTCCATTATCAGCAGATGCTCTTAAGTCCTCACTTAAAGGCAAATAGCCTAAGAATTCTTTATTAAATTCTTTAGCAGTTTTTTTTACACCACTTTCACCAAAAATTTTATATTTTTTTCCATCATCACCTTTAAACATACTCATATTATCTATAAGTCCTAAAATTTTTACACCAGTTTTTTCGAACATTTGAATTCCTCTTTTCACATCTAACAAAGCAAGTTCTTGAGGTGTGGAAACAATTATCGCTCCATCTATCTTTACTTCTTGTACAAAAGTTAATTGAGTATCTCCTGTTCCTGGAGGCATATCTATTATTATTATGTCTCTATCTTTCCATAGTACTTTTTGAGTCATTGTTTTAATTGCGCTAATCACCATTGGGCCTCTCCACATCATTGGCGTTTGTTCATCAATTAAAAAACCCATGGACATACATTGAGCACCAAATTTTTCTAAAGGTATAATAGATTTGTTGTCTTCACTTTTAGGTTTTTCTTTTAAATTCAAAAGTTTAGGCAAAGATGGCCCATAAACATCTGCATCGAGTATTCCAATTTTTAACCCCAATTTTTGTAATGCAAAAGCTAGATTGACCGCGATTGTAGATTTACCAACTCCTCCTTTTGCACTTGAAACTAGGACAGTATATTTTGTTCCCATTATTGGAGTTTTAATAAATTGTTTTGGTGGTGGTTTTTGGCTCATGTTTCAATTTTATCAAAAGTTTTAGACATTATAGCGCTCCTTCTTAACTTGTTTTTAGGATAAAAGTCACTATATAAAGTACCATGAGTTTTAAAGACAAGATTTTAAACAATCAATCACCATGGGGAGCACCTCCAGGTGGTGACGGAGGAAGAGGCTCACCTGGTGGAAATGGATCAGGATCCAGACAAGATCCACCAAGTCTAGACGATGTTATAAAAAATTTTCAAAAAACTATTAACAAGTTTTCTGGCGGAAAATCAGGGGGTTCTCGACCAATAATTATTGGTTTAGTTATTTTAGCGCTACTTTATGTGGCAAGTGGTCTTTACAGAGTTTTACCTGACGAACAAGGAGTGGTTTTAAGATTTGGTAAATACGTAAACACTACTCAACCAGGATTACATTATCACTTCCCAACACCTTTTGAGAGAGTTTTAACTCCTAAAGTAACTAAAGTTAATAGAGTGGATGTTGGTTTCAGGCCAGCAAGCGATACAGGTAGATCTTCTGGAGTTGGAAATGTTCCAGAGGAAAGCTTAATGTTAACAGGTGACGAAAATATAGTTGATATTAATTACTCAGTTTTTTGGGTGATCAAAGACGCACAAAAATTTTTATTTAACATCCAAAGTCCAGTTGAAACAGTTAAAGCCGCATCTGAAACAGCAATGAGAGAAGTAATAGCAAAAAATAAAATTCAAAATATTTTAACAGAAGGAAGATCTAAAATAGAAGTTGAAGTTCAAGAAATAGCTCAACTAATTTTAGATGAATATGGTTCAGGTATACAGTTAACCCAAGTACAAACACAACAAGCAGACCCACCTGAACAAGTAATCGATGCATTTAGAGATGTGCAAGCTGCTAGAGCAGATAGAGAAAGATCAAAAAACGAAGCCGAAGCATATGCTAACGATGTTATACCAAGAGCACGAGGAGAAGCTGAACAAGTTTTACAACAAGCAGAGGCTTATAAGAAAGAGGTAGTGGCAAAAGCTGAAGGTGAAGCAAGCAGATTTTTAGCTATTTATAATGAATATAAAGATGCAAAACAAGTCACTCAAGAGAGAATGTATTTAGAAACAATGGAAAAAGTTTTAGCAGATATCGATAAAGTAATTATTGATAAAGAATCTGGTTCAGGAGTTGTTCCTTATCTACCATTACCTGAATTAAAAAAAGGGAGCAATAATTAATGAAAGGTATTAAATTTATAATTCCAGCTATAATTTTAATTGGTGTAGTAATTTTTCAATCTTTATTTATTGTGCAAGAAATTAGCCAAGCAATAGTTCTTCAATTTGGTGATCCTAAAAAAATTGTGACTAAAGCTGGTTTAAACTTTAAATTACCTTTCATTCAAAACGTAGTGTATTTGGATAAAAGAATTTTGAATCTTGATAATGATCCTGAAGAGGTTATTGCTGCTGATCAAAAAAGATTAATCGTTGATGCTTTTGCAAGATTTAAAATTGTAGATCCTTTAAAGTTTTATATTTCGGTTGGAAATGAAAGGGTTGCAAGATCTAGATTGTCTACGATAATAAATTCTAGAATCAGAGGTGTATTGGGTACGCAAGAACTAGCAACATTATTATCTACAGATAGAGCAAGACAAATGCAAATAATTCAATCACAGGTGAATGAGGAAGCAAAAAATTTTGGAATCAACATTGTTGATGTTCGAATAAAAAGAGCTGATTTACCTCCAGCAAATAGTGAAGCAATTTATAAAAGAATGCAAACTGAAAGAGAGAGAGAAGCTAAAGAATTTAGAGCACAAGGTGCTGAGATAGCTCAAAAAATTAGATCAACAGCAGACAAAGACGTGACTGTAATTTTAGCTCAAGCGAACAAAAAATCAGAAATTATGAAAGGTGAAGGTGATGGTCTAAGAAATAAAATTTTCGCTGATGCCTTTGGAAGAGACCCACAGTTTTTTGCTTTTTATAGAGCGATGCAAGCATATGAAAAAGCCTTGATTGGAGGTGAGACATCACTTGTTTTATCACCTGACAGTGAATTTTTTAAGTTTTTTGGTAAGTCCGTGAAGCCTGCTTTAAAAAGGTAAGCATTAAAATATTTGTGAATGAACTCATTATCGCAATTGGATTAGTTTTTTTTGTGGAAGGTCTGTTTTTAGCCATTTTCCCGTCAAGAATTAAAAGCATATTAGAATTGATTAAAAATACTCCTGAGAGCAAACTTAGGTTGTACGGAATAGTATTTTTGATTATCGGTTTTTTAATAATTTGGTATATAAAAAGCTAAATGAGATTAACAAGCAAAATATTATTTTTTTTAATTATTTTAAATTTTTCTTTTGCAAACTCTAAACCTGTACCTGGCTCTTTTGCAGATTTAGCGGACAAACTAATGCCTTCCGTTGTAAATATTTCTACAACTCAAACGGTTAGAACAACTACAAATCAATTTCCTTTTCAATTCCCTCCCGGATCACCATTCGGTGAAATGTTCAAAGATTTTGAAAGACCCACAGAAAGGAAAGCTTCCTCGTTGGGCTCAGGATTTATTATTGATGTAAAAGGAACAGTTATAACTAATAATCATGTAATCTCTGGAGCTGACGATATTTTAGTAAGAGTGGGAGACAAAGAGTATAAAGCTAAAGTAATTGGCGCAGACCCCTATATGGATATAGCAGTCTTAAAAATGGAAACTAGCGATCAATTTAAGCCAGTAAGCTTTGGTGACTCTGATAAGGCAAGAGTTGGAGATTGGGCTGTAGCGATTGGAAATCCTTTTGGTTTAGGAGGAACAGTGACCGCTGGAATTATATCTGCAAGAAATCGTGATATTAATCTTACAAGATACGATGATTTCATTCAAACCGATGCTTCTATAAATCAAGGTAATTCAGGTGGACCGTTATTTAATCTTAAAGGAGAAGTGATCGGGATCAATACTGCAATTATTGCTCCGGGCCAATCTGGTTCTATTGGAATAGGATTTGCTATACCAGCTAACGCAGCTTCAAACGTAATTAACCAATTAATAAAATTCGGAGAAACTAAAAGAGGTTGGTTAGGAGTAAGAATTCAAGAGGTAACAAAAGAAATAGCTGAAGTGGAAAAACTTAAAAAACCCCAAGGTGCTTTAGTTGCAAGCGTAGGGGAAAACAGTCCTGCAGATAAAGCAGGAATAGAAGCAGGCGATATAATTTTAAATTTTGATGGAAAAAAAATTGATACAATGAGAACTCTACCAAAAGTCGTTGCCTCGACAGAAGTTGGAAAAAGCGTAGAGCTAAAAATTTGGAGAAACAAAAGACTGATATCTAAAAGATTAGTGCTCGGAAGACTGGAGTCATCTGAAGAATTTAAAGATAAAAAAACAAAAATAGTTGACAAATCTGAAGATATTGAAAAATTAAAAATAGCTGTAAGAGATATAAATAACGAAGATATTACTTCAAGAAACTTAGATAAAAAAACTTCTGGGGTTGTAATAACAGAAATTTATAACAGAAGTCCGCTTATAAATCTTTTGAGTGTGAATGATATAATAATTGAAGTTCAAAAGTCATCAATAAAATCGACCTCAGATTTAAAAAAGTCAGTTGATAGTTTTTTTAAAAGAGGTGAGAAAACATTACTTTTAACAATTATAAATAAAAATAATCAAAGACGTTACCTAGGCGTTAAAATAAATTAGTTTGTTCAAAAAGTTAATACTCTTAGCAGGACCAACAGCTTCAGGAAAATCAAATTTAGCATTTAAACTAGCAGAGAAAATAAATGGTGAAATTATTAACGCAGATAGTATGCAAGTTTTTAAAGAATTTTCTGTTTTATCTTCAAGACCAAGTTTAGCTCAAACCAGCAAAATAAGACACCATCTTTATGGAATTATTTCAGTAAAAAAACATTTTTCAGCTGGTAATTGGCTTAAAGAAGTAAAAAAAAAAATCAATATTTGTAAAAAAAATCAAAAAGTTCCAATTATAGTTGGTGGAACTGGACTTTATTTTAACATAATTACAAAGGGTATAAGTAAAATTCCTGACATTGATCTTAAAACAAGAAAAAAAGTAAGAAACTTATTTCAAAAACTTGGTTATAGAAAATTTTATAATGAATTACTTAAACTTGATCCGAAAATTAAAGACAGAATACTTCCAACCGACTCCCAGAGATTACAAAGGGCATACGAAGTAAAACTTAAGACAAAAAAATCATTATATGATTGGTTTGCAAATACAAAATCTGATTTTTCAGATTTTGAAATAAAAAAAATTTTTATTGATATACCTAGAGAGGTGTTATTAAGAAGAATCTCACTTAGAACAGAACAAATGTTTAAGAAAAGATGCATTAATGAAGTAAAAAGATTTAATGCCTTAAAAATAAACAAATCTTTATCAGCAAATAAACTCATTGGCGTGAAGGAAATTAATGATTTTTTGATTAAATCTATCTCTTTAAAGCAGTGCAAAGAGCTTATAAACATTAAGACCAGACAATATGCAAAAAGACAAAATACTTGGGCTAGAGGCCATATGAAGAATTGGAATAAGCTATATTCGAAAAATTTCTCAAATCTTTTAAAAAAATCATTAAAAGTTGTAAGCTAAAACTTGACGCAACTCATTTCTAGGCTAGATTGTATATATGCCAAAATTATTGAGCGGAGCACAAATTGTATTTAAAGCACTCGAAGATCAAAAGGTGGAATATATTTTTGGTTATCCTGGTGGTGCGGTGTTACCAATTTATGATGAATTAAAAAATCATAAATCTATTAAACATATTTTAGCAAGACACGAACAAGGCGCAGGACACTCAGCAGAAGGGTACGCAAGATCAAGTGGTAAGCCTGGAGTTTTATTAGTTACATCAGGGCCTGGCGCCACAAATGCAGTAACAGCCTTAACAGATGCTTACATGGACTCAATCCCACTTGTTTGTATTTCTGGACAAGTACCAACACATTTAATTGGAACAGATGCATTTCAGGAATGCGATACAACTGGAATTACGAGACCATGTACAAAACACAATTGGTTAGTAAAAGATGTGAATGATCTCTCAAAAGTATTACATTTAGCTTTCGAAGTAGCAACTACTGGAAGACCTGGTCCAGTTTTGGTTGATATTCCGAAAGATATTCAGTTTAAAAAAGGCAAATATAAATTTTTTAAGAATACACTTAAAAAAAAATTAAATGGGAAAGCTTCCCATAAAATATCTAATTCGGAACTAGACAAATTTATCGATCTAATTAAAAAATCCTCAAGGCCTATTTTTTATACAGGTGGAGGAGTAATTAACTCAGGACCTAAAGCTAGTGAATATTTAAGAGAAATTGTATCATTAACTGGCTTCCCAATAACTTCAACATTACAGGGTCTTGGAGCTTACCCTGGAGATGACCCACAATTTTTAGGGATGCTTGGTATGCACGGAACTTACGAAGCTAATAATGCGATGCATGATTGTGACTTAATGATAAATATTGGCGCAAGATTTGATGACAGAATCACGGGAAAGGTAGATGAGTTTTCACCTGGTTCTAAAAAAATTCATGTGGATATCGACCCGTCTTCTATTGGAAAAAATATTAAAGTTGATCTGGCTATAGTAAGTGATGTTACAGAGCTTTTAAGATCCTTGACAAAAAGATTTAAGGAAAAAAATAAAAACTTTGTGAATTCTAATAAACAAAAAACTTCAAAATGGTGGGAACAAATAGGGAAGTGGAGAGAAAAAAAGTCTTTAAACTATATTAATAGTGACAAAGTTATAAAACCCCAATACGCAGTACAAAGATTATACGAACTAACAAAAAATCAAGACACTTTCATTACAACTGAAGTTGGTCAACATCAAATGTGGGCAGCTCAACATTACAAATTTAATAAACCTAATAGATGGATGACATCTGGAGGTCTGGGAACTATGGGGTATGGGCTTCCAGCTGCAATAGGTGTTCAAATTGCAAATCCAAGTAAATTAGTAGTTGATATTGCTGGCGAAGCATCTGTTTTAATGACGATGCAAGAAATGTCTACAGCAGTACAATATAGATTACCAATTAAAATATTTATTTTAAACAATGAATACATGGGAATGGTTAGACAGTGGCAAGAACTTTTACACGAGAAAAATTATTCTGAAAGTTATACAGCTGCACTCCCTGACTTTGTAAAACTTGCCGAGTCTTACGGTTGTGTTGGTATTAGAGCAAAAACACCAGATGAACTTGACGAAAAAATTAAAGAAATGATAAATATTGATAAACCAGTGATATTTGATTGCGTTGTAGACAAAGCGGAAAATTGTTTTCCTATGATACCTTCAGGAAAGCCCCATAATCAAATGATCCTAGGACCTGAAGAGGAAGAAGAAATTTCAGATGAAGGGAAAATTTTAGTTTAATGCCTAAGTCTAAATCTGCGTATAGTACTCCTGGTAAAATTGGAAAGATTGAAAGACATATAATTGTAGTTTGGGTTGATAATGAAGCCGGAGTTCTTGCAAGAATAGCAGGACTTTTTTCTGGAAGAGGATACAACATTGAGTCCCTAGCAGTTGCAGAGGTAGATAAAAAAAAACACATTTCAAGGATTACGATTGTTACTGAGGGAACTCCACAAGTAATTGAACAAATAAATTTACAGCTGAAAAAACTTGTGCCAGTTCATAAAGTTGCTGATTTTAAAAGAGGTGAAAAAGATATTTTATTTAGAGAATTAGCATTATTTAAAATTTTAGCTAATACAAAAAGGATAGAAAAAGTTAAAAAGATCTGCAAAAAATTTAATCCGGTAATTCTCGATAAAACAAATAAATCTGCTGTAATACAAGTAACTGCTCTGAGAGCTGAGATCGATAAATTAGCCCTTGATTTAAAAAGTTTAGGCCTTATAAGCACATCTAGAACAGGTGCAGTTGCCATGACAAAAGGACCAAAAACATTTAACTAGATATGAAAACTTATTACGATAAAGATACAAACAAAGATTTAATTAAAAATAAAAAGGTAGCTATTTTTGGCTATGGAAGTCAGGGGCATGCTCACGCTTTGAATCTTAAAGATAGTGGCGTGAAGGAAGTGGTAGTAGCTTTGCGAGAAGGATCATCAAGCATTAAAAAAGCAGAGAGCGCAGGTTTAAAAGTTATGTCTTTATCTGATGCAGCAGCATGGGCAGATGTTGTGATGATGTTAACTCCTGATGAACTTCAATCAGAAATTTATAAAAACCACATAGAACAGAGAATGAAAGAGGGAACAAGCTTAGCTTTTGCTCATGGATTAAATATTCATTTTGATTTAATCAATGCAAGAAAAGATCTAGACGTTTTTATGGTTGCACCAAAAGGTCCGGGTCATACTGTAAGAAGTGAGTATCAGAAAGGTGGAGGAGTACCTTGTTTGATGGCTGTACATAAAGATAGTTCAGGTAAAGCAAAAGATTTGGCTTTATCATATGCTTCAGCTGTTGGAGGAGGTAAAGCCGGAATTATAGAAACGACTTTTAAAGATGAATGTGAAACAGATTTATTTGGAGAGCAAACAGTTTTGTGTGGCGGTCTTGTTGAGTTAATTAAAAATGGTTTTGAAACTTTGACTGAGGCAGGTTATCCACCTCAAATGGCTTACTTTGAAACTCTTCATGAAGTAAAATTAATTGTGGATTTAATTTACGAAGGAGGAATTGCTAACATGAATTATTCTATCTCTAATACTGCTGAGTATGGAGAGTATGTTTCTGGAAAAAGAATTGTTGATGGAAAAACTAAAGAAAAAATGAAGGAAGTATTAAAAGATATACAATCAGGTAAATTTACTAAAGAATGGATGAATGAGCATAAATCGGGTCAGAAAAATTTCTTAAAAATGAGGCAAGATTTGGCGAAACACCCTATCGAAAAGGTGGGAAAAGAGCTTCGAGCAATGATGCCATGGATTGGTAAAAATAAACTGGTCGATAAAGATAAAAATTAACCCATATTGAGTCCAAAAAACAAAGTTAAACTATATAATTATTTGCAAATTCTAGCTTTGATTGTAATATGAGATTTTAATTTAAAAAAATTAAACATGACAGATAAAAATAGAATTATAATTTTTGATACAACGATGCGCGATGGGGAACAATCTCCAGGGGCATCAATGAGTTTAGAGGAAAAATTACAGATTTCTAGAGTGTTCGACGAACTAGGAGTAGACATTATTGAAGCTGGCTTTCCTATAGCTTCACCTGGAGATTTTGAAGCTGTAACCGAAATTAGTAAAACCCTTAAACGATCAATTCCAGCGGGATTGGCAAGAGCTACTAAAAAAGATATTGATGCATGTCACCAGGCTTTGAAGTTTGCAAAAAATTTTAGGATACACACTTTCATATCTACAAGTCCGCTTCATATGAAGCACAAACTAAATAAATCACCAGAGGAAGTTTTAGACTCTATAAAAGAAAGTGTTACATACGCTAGAAAATTTACTGACGATGTTGAGTGGTCTTGTGAAGACGGAACACGAACTGACATGGATTATATGTGTAAGACAGTTGAGCTCGCAATTAAGTCTGGAGCAAAAACTATTAATATTCCTGATACTGTTGGTTATACAGTTCCCTCAGAATTTAAAAAAATTATAGAAACTTTAATAAACAAAGTTCCTAACATTGATAAAGCTATTCTTTCTACCCATTGTCATAATGATTTAGGATTAGCAGTGGCTAATTCACTCGCAGGTGTAATGGCTGGAGCAAGACAAATAGAATGTACAATTAATGGAATTGGAGAAAGAGCAGGAAATGCTGCGCTAGAAGAGGTAGTAATGGCAATGAGAACAAGACATGACTTAATGCCTTACACAACAAATATTAATACAAAACTTTTAAGCAAAGCTTCTAAAGTGGTTTCAAATGCTACGGGGTTTCCAGTCCAATTTAATAAAGCAATTGTTGGTAAGAATGCTTTTGCTCACGAGTCAGGCATTCATCAGGATGGAATGTTAAAAAATAGAAACACTTATGAAATAATGACACCTGAGAGCGTTGGAGTAAAAAAAACTTCATTGGTGATGGGTAAACATTCAGGTCGACATGCTTTCAGGGACAAATTGTCAGATATGGGCTATGTAGATGTGACAGATGATATTATCAATACAGCTTTTGGAAAATTCAAAATTTTAGCTGATAAGAAAAAACATATTTATGATGAAGATATTGCAGCATTAGTAGATGACAGTCTTGTAACTGAAGATAATGTAATTAAACTTAAGTCTCTAAAAGTTTACGCAGGGACAGGTGAGCCTCAAAAAGCTGAAATGACATTGGAAGTTTTCGGAGAAGTTAAAACCGCATCTGAGACAGGAGATGGACCAGTAGACGCAATTTTCAAATGTATAAAAAAACTTTATGCTCACGATGTAAAACTTTTATTATATAACGTGCATGCTGTTACCGAGGGCACTGATGCACAAGCTACTGTAAGTGTACGAATCGAAGAAAATGGTAAAACTACTGTAGGGCAAGCAGCAGATACCGATACGCTAGTAGCATCTGCAAATGCATATTTAAATGCATTAAATAAATTAATCATTAAAAGAAAAAAAACAGCACCTGACGATGAAAATTTAAGCGTGCAGGTATAGAAAGGAGAATATGTTTAAAGGTTTGACAGGATTAACATCATTATGGTCACAAGATATGGCAATCGACTTAGGGACAGCCAACACCTTAGTTGTTTTAAAAGATCAAGGTGTAGTATTAAATGAGCCTTCAGTTGTAGCAGTTATCGAGGACGCTGGGAAAAAATCTGTTCTAGCAGTTGGCGATGAGGCAAAAACGATGCTAGGTAGAACTCCTGGAAATATTTCAGCAATTAGACCACTAAAAGATGGTGTGATAGCTGATTTCGTAGTTACTGAAGAAATGATTAAGCATTTTATAAAAAAAGTGCATAAAAAAAATGCTTTTGCAAACCCAAGAATTTTAATTTGTGTTCCAACAGGATCTACTCCAGTTGAGAGAAAAGCTATTCAAGACTCAGCACTAGCAGCAGGCGCTAGAAAAGTTCAATTAATTGAAGAACCGATAGCAGCTGCAATTGGAGCTGGTTTGCCAATATCTGAAGCCACAGGTTCAATGGTTGTAGATATCGGCGGTGGTACAACCGAGATAGCTGTAATGTCCCTAGGAGGAGTAGTTTACTCTAAATCTTTGAGAGTTGCAGGTGACGCACTTGATCAGTCTATAATTGCTTATATGAGAAAGAAAATGAATTTGATGATCGGAGACTCAACTGCTGAAAAAATAAAAAAAGAAATTGGTACCGCTATTCCGTCTTCAAACAACACTTTTTTAATGAAAGGAAGAGATATAAGATCGGGAACTCCAAAGGAAATAGAATTAACAGAAAAAGATGCTTGTGAAGCCTTAATGCCAATTTTAAATCAAATTCTTGGAGGTATAAAAGAAGCTTTAGAAAATACACCCCCAGAACTATCTGCTGACTTAATAGATATGGGATTGGTTTTAACGGGTGGAGGAGCTTTATTAAAAAATATAGATAAATTAATTTCTCAAGATACTGGTTTACCAGTTACAATAGCCGATGATCCTTTATCATGTGTAGCTATAGGTACTGGAAGAGCTCTAGAAAATGAAGAATTATTTTCTACTATGTTATCTGAGTATTAATTAATTGTAATGGACAGATGTCAGTCAGTAGAGATGATTTTAGTATAGCTTTTCGTTCAGCTCTTCTTCAAAGAGGAGGAGCTCAAAAATTTTCAGTTTTATCTCTTATTTTTTTAGCATTAATTATCTTCTTTTTAGATGTCTATGGAGTTAAATTTACAAAACCAATTAGAAGTTTTATTAATGATGTGGTTTATCGTGTTACCTTTCTAGCTTCTGCTCCGACTAGATTTTTTCCTCAGGCAAGTGAGGATATTTCAAGTTTTTTTAATGTTAGAGAAGAAAATAAAAAACTTAGGGCAGAAATCGAAAAATATAAATCTCTTGAATTAAATGTTGAATTCTTAACAGATGAAAATAAAAACTTACAAAAAATTTTAGAGACAGAGTATTTTAACAAAAATCTTAGCAATATAGTTCTTGCAAAAGTTCTTGTTGACAAAAATAGTCCTTTTCTAAAATCGATAATTATAAATAAGGGTACGCGAAATGGTATTCTTAAGGGAATGCCAGTTACAAAGGATAATTATTTAGTCGGAAGAGTTGTTGAAACAAATTATTTATCTTCGAGAGTATTATTATTAAATGATTTAAATAGCAGAATTCCTGTTACATTAGATGAAAGTGCTCAGGCTATTTTATCTGGGAGTGGAAAAAATAATCCAATTTTAGAGTATTTACCGGAAGATTATGAAATTATTGAAGATATTAATGTTTTTGCTTCAGGAAAAGATGGGATATTTATGCCCGGAACTCCCATTGGAAAAACCAATGAAGTAGGAGAAATAGAACTTTTTGTTGATCCAAATCAATTATCTTTTGTTACCGTTAATTTAAATACTAAAAAAGGAAATTTATAGTGGCTAAAAGATCATTCATAAGTAAACTTTATAACGCTGGCCCACTGTTATTATTATATTATTTATGTATAAGCGAAGTTGACTCTAATTTAGAAAAAATTTTTGACATTTTTACATTAAATTTTCAGATTATAATAATTTATTTTTGGGTAATCAAAAGACCTGAAATTATGGCTAATGGACATGTATTTCTTGCTGGATTGGTAAATGATGTTGTGATGGGTTTTCCGTTAGGAATTAGTTCACTATCTTACTTAATAATTATTTTTTTTGGGACTTATGTAAGAAACAAAAGTGTTAATACAACAATTGCATCAGACTGGTTTACATTTTTTATGGCGATGATTTTTTCAAATTTATTATTTTTCAGTTTATTAAATAATTTTTCAGATCTATCTTTTTCATATTCAAAAATTGGGTACAACATATTTTTTACTTTGTTCATGTTTCCAATTTTTTGGGTTATTTTTAATTTTTACCAAATGACATTTGTAGGAAATCGAGATGCTTAGCCCAAGCTCTGGAAATACTGTTATCAAGTCAAAACTAATCGGCAGAAGAATGTTTTTACTAACTGCCGCAAAAGCAATAGTAACTTTTGGAATTATAGGTAGATTAGTATCTTTACAAATTAATGAGAGATCAAAATATAAAACTCTTTCTGACAAAAATAGATTCAGAGAATGGAAATTAGCACCTGAAAGAGGTGTTATTAGAGATTTTTTTGATAAAGAAATAGCATCCAATAAACAGGTTTACCAAGTTCATTTGATTCCAGAGAACTCAAAAGATATTGAAAAACTATTTGTAAGACTTAAAACAATTTTAAATATTACAGAAAAAAAATTATTTTACCTTAAAAGAGTTATTGCTAAGCAAAAACCATGGGAGCCAATTATAGTCTCAGATAATATAACATGGTCAGAATTTTCCAGATTAAATTTATTTTTACATGAACTTGAGGGAGTAAAACCTATTGTATCAGTAGCAAGAATGTACCCTGATAATTCATCCGCTCATATTTTGGGATATGTTTCTCAGGTAAGTGCTAAAGATCTTCAAACAAAGAAATATTTAAAAGATTTACACGTACCAGGAATGAGTATTGGTAAAACTGGTCTTGAGAGAAAACTAGATGAAGAAATTATAGGTAAAATTGGATTTCAAAGATATGAGGTCAATGCCTATGGAAAAAGAATCAAGCAAATTTTAATAAATGAGGGCCAGGCAGGAAAAAGTTTCAAAACAACTTTAGATTTTGAAGTTCAAAAATTCACAAGTGAACTTGTTAAAGACAAAGCTGCTGCTGTTTGTGTCATGGATGTATATAATGGAGATATAGTATCTCTTGTTTCTTCCCCAACTTTTAAACCAAACGAGTTCGTACATGGATTAGATAAAACTTATTGGAACAGTTTAATAAAAAATGAAATGAGACCACTCACGAATAAAGCTATTGCCGGTCTATATCCACCAGGATCAACAATAAAGACTCTTGTTGCTTTAAGCGCTTTAGAAAACGGAGTTATAAAACCACTAGACACTTTTAAATGTGAGGGAAAAATTGAACTTTATGGAGAAAAATTTCATTGTTGGGAAAAAGATGGCCATGGAATTGTGAATTTAAGAAAAGGCATACAAAGATCTTGTGACGTATACTTCTATGAAGTTGCTAGAAAATTGGGAGTAGATAGAATTTCTGAAACAGCTAAAAAATTTGGTCTTGGAAAAAAAGTTCTTAATGGCTTTATTGAGGAGAGAGCAGGTGTTGTACCTAACACCAAATGGAAAAAAAAATTCATAGGTCAAAATTGGTATTTAGGTGAAACTTTACACTCAGGAATCGGTCAAGGATATTTTCAAAGCACACCTTTACAACTTTGCTTAATGACAGCACAAATTGCTAATGGTGGATTTGAAATAAAACCAAGGATAATCTTTGATAAAAAAAATAATAATTTAAGAGAGTACATAAAATATAAAAATGAAAATCCAAATGATCCTCTTCCAACAGATTTATTAGTATCGAATTTTGAACTTAAACCTCTTTTTAAAAATCAAGAGCATATTAATTTAATTAAAGATGCAATGTTTTCCTCCTCAAATGAACCAGGTGGAACTTCTTACAGGCATAGATGGGAAAATAAAAAATTTACTTTTGCTGGAAAAACAGGATCATCACAAATAAAAAGATTTACCCAAGCTCAACGTGAGGCTGAAGTTAAGCAAGAAAGTTTACCCTACAAAGATAGAGATCATGCATTATTTGTTGCTTATGCGCCTTACAATGATCCTAAATACGCAATAAGTGTTTTAGTAGAGCATGGAGGCTCAGGAGGAAAAACAGCTGCTCCCATTGCTAAAAAAGTAATTAAAAAAGTTCTAGAGCGACATGAGCTAAGAAAGAGAATTGATAGTTTGCTAGGGGAGCAAGTATAATGTTTAGACCTAGATCCATTCAATCGTCATTAAGTATAAAAGATAAAATTCTTTCGATAGATTATATTTTAGTAATTTCGATATTTATACTTGGACTTACTAGTATATTAGCCATGTACTCTACAGATGGCGGGGAGTTAAAATACCACACAAAAAGTCATGTGCTTCGTTTCTTTGTTTTTTTTATTATGTTTTTAATTCTATCATTTATTCAAATAAGATTTTGGCATAGTCAAAGCTATCTAATTTATATTTTGTTCTTCATATTATTATTAGGGGTTAAATATTTTGGCTTAACATCCTCCGGTTCGAAAAGATGGTTAGACCTTTATTTTATGAATTTACAACCTTCTGAATTAATGAAGATAGGTCTTATTTTATTTTTAGCAAAATATTATCACCGTACCTCAATTGAAAATTTAAATCGTGTAAGATATTTATTTTTACCCATTGTAGTTTTGGTTGCTCCAATAATATTAGTTGCTACTCAGCCTGATTTAGGAACTGCATTACTAATTGCTGCGGGTGGTCTGACTGTTGCGTGGCTCGCTGGGGTTAGAGTAAAATTTTTTACTATTTCAGGTCTAGCATCTTTAGCATTACTACCTATAGCAATTTCTTTTTTAAAACCATATCAAAAATCGAGAATTTTAACTTTTTTAAATCCTGAAAGAGATCCTTTAGGCGCTGGATATCAAATCATTCAGTCCAAAATAGCAATTGGTTCAGGTGGATTGTTTGGAAAGGGTTTTTTACAAGGCTCCCAAAGTTATTTAGATTATTTACCAGAGAAACATACAGATTTCATATTTACTTTGTTTTCTGAGGAATTCGGTTTTTTTGGCTCACTATTTATTCTTTTTTTATATGCAATAATTGTTTGGAGAATCATAAAAATTGGAAATGTTACAAGAAGTAATTTTGGCAAACTTTTCTGCTATGGTTTTGGAACTGCTTTTTTTATATATGTAGTAGTAAATATGATGATGGTGCTTGGGCTTTTGCCGATAGTTGGATCTCCTTTACCGATTATGTCTTACGGAGGCTCATCTATGATGGCAATAATGCTGGGATTGGGCATTGTCATGTCATGTAAAGTCTATAAAGACACACCTGTTAACTAGGGAATTTTAAACCTAAATTGGTCAAATTTGATTTTATTAAGCACTTGTATATTATATTAATAGGTGGTTAATTTATGAAAAATATTATGTTTGGCGATAAGAAAAAAAAACTTACAGACTCAGAAAGATCGTTAATAAGCGAAACCGTAAGTATAGAAGGAACAATCAATAGCTCAGGCGCAATAGATGTTGCAGGACTTGTCAAAGGTCCAGTTTATTCTAAAGAGATTATTATTAGAGAAACAGGTTCTATTACTGGAACTTTAGAGGCAGACCATGTTGAAATTCACGGACACCTTGACGGAAAGGTATCAGGTCAGGATATAGTTATCGGTTCAACAGGCACTGTGAAAGGTGATATTGAATTTGGAAACAATTTAAAAACTGAAAATGGTGCTGATATTGACGGTTACATTAAAAAAACAAATAAATCTAAGTCAACATTAACTGGTGATTTCTTGTTCAAGAAAAAAGATAAAAAAGAGAGTTTAGAAACAGAAGAAAAACCAGAAGTTGTTAATAAAGAAGCCCTAGTCTAATCTAACGCACTTTAATTTCTACTAGATTAAATTATAATTTTAAAATGGAAAATTATAAATGTAAATCTGTTGGGATAGTTGGATCAGGTATCCAAGGAGTTTGCACAGGTCTTCAACTTATAAAAAAAGGCATACCAGTTACGATCTTTGACCGACAAGATCCTTTATCATCAGAATACAAACCAGCATCTTATGGTAACGCTGGTCATTTTTCACCATACGCGGTATTACAATTCAACCGTCCAGATATTTTATATGATGTTCCAAAAATGCTATTTAGTTCTTATGGACCTCTAGCCTTAAAATGGAGTTATGTTCCAAAAATGTTGAATTGGTTTTTATATTATTTAAAAAACTGTAATAAAAAATCTATGTTACATACAGCTAAGTACATGCATCAAATTTTAAGTTTATCGAATGACGCTTATGAAGAAATATTTCAAGAAATTAATGTGGATGGACTAGTTGAAAAAAAAGGGATTATTTATGTATGGACGAATAAAAACCTAAAGAGCAGAAAACTAGAAATAAAAGTTCGAGATGACTTAGGTGTGAAACAAAAATTATTAACTCGTGAAGAGATATTAGAATTAGAGCCAAACTTAAACCCAGTATTTGATGCTGGTGTAATATATGAAAACGCTATGCATGCCAGAGACCCTCACGGAATACTTAAAGAAATATTTAAATTATATCTAAAGAGGGGCGGTAAATTTATTCAATCAGATATTACAAGCATAGAACAGAAAACAGCAAACGAAACAATAATAAAATCAGCCAATGATGTATATACGTTTGAAAAGTCAGTGATTGCATCAGGAGCATTTTCAAAAAAATTGACTGACCAACTTGGTGAAAATATTCCCTTAGATACTGAGAGAGGATATCATGTGCATTTTAAAGACAAGGATAAATTAATCTCTAGACCTGTAATTTTCTTAGATCGAGGATTTGGCATGACACCAATGAACCAAGGTTTACGAGCTGTAGGAACAGTTGAATTAGGAGGATTAAAAAACCCTCCTTCGAAAAAAAGAATTGAATATGTTATTAATTGCGCAAAAGAATTATTACCACAACTCGGCAGGCATGATGATGAATGGCTTGGGTTTAGACCTACTTTACCAGATTTTTTACCCATTCTTGGCCCTTCGCTAAAAAATAAAAATATAATTTATGCGTTTGGCCATCAGCATTTAGGCTGGACTTTAGGCGCTGTAACAGGCAAAATTATTTCTGGTGTAGTTGCAGGGGAAAAAACTAATTTAGATTTATCTCCCTACAGCTCTAAAAGATTTGATTAGGATTTTTTTGTCAAAAAATTATATAGCTTATATATTTCTAACGTTCGCGGCTTTATTCTGGTCAGGAAATTTTATAATTGGAAAATTCGCCACTTTATTTGAAGTTCCACCACTTACTTTAAACTTTTTAAGATGGTTCATGGTATGGTTTATTTTAATTCCTTTCACAATAAAAGAAATTTTAGCAAAGAAAAACTATATTAAAGAAAACTTTTTTGTCATTGGCATAATGGGAATATTATCAATTAGCACCTTTAATTCTGTAGTTTATTTTGCTTTAAATTTTACCCAAGTAATTAATGCAGTTTTAATGTTGGCCGCTATTCCACCAATGATAATAATTTTTTCGTCACTTATGAAGATTGAAAAAACAAATGTATTTCAATTATCTGGACTGTTCTTATCAATATTTGGAGTTGCAACAATTATTTCGAATGCAGATTTGCAAAAAATAATTTCTTTAAGTTTTAATAAAGGAGATATATGGATGCTGGTTTGTGTTTTGAGCTGGTCATTATATTCAACTTTACTTAAAAAAAATAAATTTGAGTTGTCTCAATTTTCTTTAATCCAAATTATGGTAACAGTAGGATTGATATTTTTAGTTCCACAATTTTTATACGAACAATCAATTGGATTAGATATTAAAATTAATAAAGCTTTTTTCTTAATTTTAATTTATGTGGTTATCTTTCCTGCAATCGCAGCTTATTATTGTTGGCAAAAAGCTATAGAATTAATAGGGCCAAACAGATCTTCAATGTTTATTCAGTTAATGCCACTTTTCAGTGCATTAATGGCAATTATAATTTTTAAAGAAAAATTTCAATTATTCCATTTTATTGGAGCATCCTTTATTATATCTGGTATTTATCTATCGAATAGGAAAACCCAATGATTAAAGTTGCAGTCCTGGATGATTATCAAAGTGCTTTTAAAGAAATTGTAGACGTAGAAAAATTAAAGAATAAATTTGATTTTAAAATTTTTAATGAAACTTTCAGTGATGAAAATGAAGCTATTGAAGCTTTGGAAGAATTTGAAGCATTATTTATAATGAGAGAAAGAACCCCTATCACAAAAAATTTATTAGAAAATTTACCAAATCTAAAATATATAATGACCTCCGGCATGCGTAATAATTCTATTAATTTAGAAGTAGCGAAAAAAAAAGGCATTTTAGTGTGTGGAACTGAGATAAATTCAAATCCTGCAGCTGAGATCACATGGACTTTGATCTTAGGTCTTTTGAGAAACGTTAAACAAGAAATTGATAATATGTTTCAAGGATATTGGCAAACTACTGTTGGAACAGAATTAAAAGGTAAAATGTTGGGAGTAATAGGCCTTGGAAAAATTGGAACACAAGTTGCAAAAGTAGGAAAAGCTTTTGGAATGGAAGTTTGCGCTTGGAGTGAAAATTTAAA
This sequence comes from uncultured Pelagibacteraceae bacterium, assembly GCA_902617025.1. GTDB lineage: Bacteria > Pseudomonadota > Alphaproteobacteria > Pelagibacterales > Pelagibacteraceae > Pelagilacustribacter. Next base: position 40,092 of record CACMVB010000004.1, read on the forward strand.
CTTATCTCATGCAAATGAACTTGGAGTATTACCCATGAGCAAAGAAGATTTACTTAAAAATTCAGATATAATTTCTATTCATTTAGTTTTAGGTGAGAGATATAAAAACTTAATCACAAATAAAGAGATAGGAATGATGAAAAAAACAAGTTTTCTCATCAATACTTCGAGAGGTCCAATTATTAATGAAAAAGATTTAGTTACAGCTTTAAAAGATGAAAAAATAGCTGGTGTTGGTTTAGATGTCTATGATATAGAACCTCTCCCTCAAGACCATAAACTTCGATTTCTTCCAAACGCTTTGTTATTTCCACATATCGGTTACGTAACTGCTGAAAATTACTCAAAATTTTACTCGCAAATGATTGAAAATTTGGAAAGTTGCTTAGAAAACAAGCCTCAAAGGATAATTTCATAGAAAAGAACTTCCATTATAGGTTGTATTATATAAACTCATTTTGAGTGATTCGTTTGTTTTATAACGAACAAATCTCTGCTTAAATTATTGGAAATTTGAAAAGGGAGTATGAAAAAAATTTTAGGCGTTTTGCTTGGACTCACTTTACTAACAGGTTGCGCAGAGTCTCTAGCTCTATTAGGACCTACTTCCACCGCTGTGACCGGTGGAAATATTGCTCAGTCAGCTCTTTCTTCAGCAGTAAATTATGGAGTAAAAAAACAAACTGGAAAAAGCGCTATGGAGCATGCAATTGCATATGCTGAGGAAATGAACCCGCAGAAAAAGAAAGAGCCTTGTTTATCATTTTTTGAAAAAACTAACTCAGAAATTTGCGCTATTGTGAAAAATCAAATAAAAATAACAAAATCGAAGATCTTAAAAATATCAAAGGAAAAATATATAAAAGACCTTACTTCATCACTGCAGCCTAATATAGATAAAAAATCTAAAATTAAGTATTTAGATTAATCAATTTTAAAAAAAATCATTAATTCAAATTTGAAATCTTAACCACCATGGGTTGTGTTAATAAAATCTAATACATTTATAATTAACTTTTATTTAAAGATGAAGCAGATATATGAAACCAATTAAAGTTAATTTTAATCATGAAAAAGATATTGCTTTTGTTATCATCCATTTTTTTGCTTAACGGCTGCGCTGAGTCATTAGCATTACTCGGCCCAGGTGCCTCAAATGGAAAATTTGTTCAGTCCAGTTTAAATTCAGCGGTAAGTTATGGAGTAAAAAAACAAACAGGAAAAACTCCTTTGGAGCATGCTATTGCCTATGTACAAGAAAAAAATCCTGACAGAAAAAAAGAGACTTGCATTTCTTCTTTTGAAATAACAAGGTCTGAATTTTGTACTATTGTTAAAAAACAAATTAAGCTTAAAACCACAGCGATGGCAGAAAAGACTACAGACATTGTGAAAGAATTTCCAATAAAGAAAATTAAAGAAATATCTAAGATCGAAAAGATAGCAAAAAAATCAGTTATTTATAATAGAAGGTAGTTGAAATTTCTCTAGAGAGATGGTCCCAATATAAATAATTGAGACCATCTATTTATTTTTATGCAGCCAATGCTTGCTTGATATCTGCAACAATATCGTCTGGATGTTCTATGCCAATTGATAATCTGACATAACCTGGAGTGACACCAGCAGCTAACATTTCCTTTTCTGTAAGCTGACTATGCGTTGTTGTTGCCGGGTGAATTGCCAAACTTCTAGCATCACCAATATTCGCTACGTGGTAAAGCATTTTTAAGCTATCAATAAATTTAGCTCCTGCTTCTTTCGTTCCTAGATCCATACCTATTAAAGATCCATAACCACCTTGCATATATTTTTTTGCTCTATCTCTAATTTCACCTTGATAATTAGTTGGATAGATAACCTTTTTAACTTTTTTGTGACCATCTAAGAAATTCACAACTTTCTCTGCATTACTGCAATGTTGTTTCATTCTTAAAGCTACAGTTTCCAAACCTTGAATGATTTGGAAAGCATTGAATGGACTTAAAGGAGCACCTAAGTCTCTCAATAAAACCACTCTCGCTCGGATGACAAATGGAATATTAGCACCAGTTAATTGTGGAACTGCGTCTGCCCAAACTGCACCATGATAACTTTGATCTGGTTCATTTAATAGAGGTTGTCTTTTTCTATCTTTAATCCAATCAAAATTTCCTCCATCTACAATTATTCCTCCAATTGAAGTACCGTGACCACCAATATATTTTGTCAAAGAGTGCATTACAATTGCAGCTCCATGAGCTAAAGGTTTACATATTACCGGTGAAGCTGTGTTATCGATAATTAAAGGAATACCTTTTTTTCTACCGATATCAGAAACTTCTTTAATTGGAAAAACACGAAGATATGGATTTGGAAGAGTCTCACCATAATAAGCTCTTGTCTTCTCATCAGTTACTTTTTCAAAGTTTTTTGGATCCGCAGGATCTGCAAATCTAACTTCAATACCTTGTTGCCTTAAAGTATTTTTGAATAAGTTAACTGTACCTCCGTATAAATCAGTAGAAGCAACAATGTTATCTCCAGCTTGTGCTAAGTTTTGAATACACATTGCTGACGCTGCTTGGCCTGATCCCACTGCACATGCCGCTACACCGCCTTCAAGCGCTGCAACTCTTTTTTCTAGCACATCTACAGTTGGGTTCATGATACGTGTGTAAATATTACCAAATTCTTTTAGACCAAATAAATTTGCAGCATGTTCTGCATTTTTAAATTGGTAAGAAGTTGTTTGATAAATAGGAACTGCTACAGCTGTTGTAGTAGGATCAGCTCTGTAATCACTACCATGTAAGCCAATAGTTTCTGGATGTTTAAAATCAGCCATTGATTTTCCCCCTTACTGTTTCTCTTATCGTTTCGTTCATTTTTTCTCCGTCTTTCTGGAGAAGAATGAACGAAGCATAATTCTGTTCATCTTCTCCTTTTTAGTACTTCGGCATTTGCCAGGTGTACAATATGGTTCAAATACCCGGTTTAATTTCAGATTGTTCCAAAAAAAAACCACCGGCTAAAGCGGTGGTCTAAGTGACTAATGCGCTTTAGCAGGATTTATAAAGCGCCCGCAAGTTGCCTTAACTCAGCGCTAAAAGATTTATAACAAGAATTTCAGGATTTTGTCAACTGTCAATTAAATATTATTCCAGAACAATTTTGCAAGGTTTATTCCAGATAAATCTTTGTATGCAGCGAGACCAGTAGGGCTAGTAACATTAATATCACCAATTAATTTCTCTTGTACGAAGTCTATTCCTGCAAAATATATATTATTTTGCACTAACAATTTTCCAATCGCTTTGCTTGCATTAATTTCTTTCCTTGTGAGTTTTGTTAATTTCGCTTTAGCTCCTTTGCTCATATTAGATAAAATACTTCCTTTTTTAGGTATCCTAGAAATAGCACCCACAATCTTTCCTTTTATGATAAAAACCCTTTTATCACCCTTAGAAACACCAGGTAAAAATTTTTGAAAAAATAAATGATTATTAGTTTTTATTAATTTTCTAATTTTGCTTGAGTTAAATGTTTTAAATAAAATTACGTTATTACCACTAAAACCATTAATAGGTTTTGTTACAACAGCTTTGTGTTTTTTAAAAAAATTTTTAATTTCTGAAAGGTTTTCACTGATTAAAGTTGGAGGCATATACCTCATGAGATTAATTGAAAATAGCTTTTCAGATATATTTCTTACAGCAAAAGGGTGATTTATTATCTTAACCTTCTTAGAAATATGGTTTAGTAAGAATGTTGTATATAAATAACGATTATCAAAAGGCGGATCGTTTCTGATTAATATAATTTTAGATCTTTCTAAATCAAAACTAACAGTTTTAAGCAATGAATAAAATTTCTTTTTATTTTCATTGATTTTTATATGTTTACAAAAAGCTAAAACTTTTCCATTCAAAAAACTCAAATTTTCTGGTTCAAAATAATATATTTTGTAACCTCTTTTTTGCGCTTCAGATGCTAAAAGAATAGTTGTATCAGTTTTGATATTTACTTTTTTAAGATCAGAACCCTGAATAGCTAAAATTTTCTTCATGATTTATTAAGAAATCTAATTTTTTTGTTTTATTATATTGCTCAATCAACATTTCGGCTCTAGTTTTTTTATTACTAATTATTTCCTCTATATGTTTTAAATAAATAGTTTCATTTTTCCCATTTTTATTCATTTCATTTCTTTTTTCTAAGCCTTTTTTTGACAAATCTAAAAATATTTTTGCCCAATCAATTAATTTTTTATCGTGAAGCAATGTACTTAATCCATGTTTAGGGGCGTTTATGTATGCTTCCATAATTTCCTCTTTTTTCCAATTTTTTATTATCTCATAAGTTTCCTCTAAAGACCCATAAATTAAACCAGTAAAAAACGAGGGCCCATTGCAAATACACCCAAAGTTACAAGTATCTAACGATCTAAATTCAATGACTTGTTTTAATCTTATCTCAGTAAAAATAGTACCTAAATGATTTTCAAAATCTTCTAAGGTTGGTATGTTTCCTTTTAAAAAATTTAAATTACCATTTAAAAAATCTTTGAAATTTTGACCATTAGGAGAATGGTATTTTCCTTTTTTTTTAAGAAATAAAATTGGGTAATTTATTACATAATCAATATATTTTTCAAAATTAACATTTTCAAAAGTGATTGGCATTATCCCACCTCTATAAGTTTCTTGCCAAACTTTCCCCCTATATGACAAAAAACCTGATGGTTTGTTTTCGTAAAAAGGAGAATTTGCGAATAAAGCAATTGTTAGAGGTGCTAAGTAATTCCCTATCTTAAACTTTTTTTCAAAATCTTCTTCAGAAGTGTAATCGTAATTTATTTGAATACCTGCAGTTTTATACATCATGTCCAAACTTAGCTTACCTTTTTTAGGCATTTCAGTTGTCATAATTTTGTAACGCTCTTTTGGACTTTTAGGGATATCAATTAATTTATTAAATGGGTCATACGCAATTGATGAAGTAGTAATATTTGTCGACTTAAAAACTTCATTCAGTTCATTAAAATGAGAACTATTTTCTGAACAAACTGAATGTATGTTTTTAAACGGTGCACCTGATAATTCATATTGAAATCCAGGTTCAGTCGTAATTTTTTGATTTTCTCTTTTTAACCCGATTAATTTATCTTTCTCTAGTTGTGGAACCCAGCCTTTTTCTTTTAAAATTTCAAATATTTTCTTAATTTGATCATAATTAACTCTTTTTAAATCTGTTCTATTAAAAAGAAATTTTTCATGCTCAACGCCAATTTTAAGATTTGTATCTTCTTTAATACCGTCGTTAAAATATTGAATTAACTGGCTTTTATTTTCAATGAATGAAGTTGATTTATTAGTCAAACGTTTTTAACTCTAATACATTTCCATTTGGATCTTCGATAAAAAATGTATTTTGCTCAAATTCAGTGCCTTCAAATCTAGTGTAAGGTTTGTCGATGTAGTTAATTTTATTAGCTTCAATATTAGCTTTGATTTTATTAAAAATATCTTTTTTTAGATGCACACCAAAGTGTGGAACTGGAACTTGACCCATATCCACGTCATGTCTTTCTCTTGGAAGTTTCATGGATGTTTGATGTAAAGTAAGTTCATTACCCCAAAAATCTATGTCGACCCATTTACCGTCTTCACGATTACCAGTTTTACATCCTAAAATATCTGTATAAAAAGCTTCTGCTTTTTTTAAATCTCCAGCTGGGATTGCCAAATGAAATGAGTTACTCATGGGCATTTTTATATATTCTTCTTTAAATTTATCAAGTAGTCATTATATACATCTTATGAACGATTATTTAGAATCTATAAAAAAAAGAGATCCTGCGGCAAAATCTATACTGAGTATCATTCTCACGTACCCCGGCGTAAAAGCAGTTTTCTTTCATCAAATATCAAACTTTTTTTATAAAGCTGGGTTTGACCTAATAGCAAGAATTATTTCACAAACAATAAGATTTTTTACAGGAATTGAAATTCATCCTGGGGCCAAGATTGGTAAAAATTTATTTATTGATCATGGTATGGGTGTAGTGATCGGTGAAACTTCTGAAGTTGGAGACAACGTTACTATATATCACAATGTCACTTTAGGCGGAAGTTCTCCAAGCATAGATAGCGAAAGACAACGACATGAAAAAAGACATCCTACGATTGGCAATGATGTTGTGATCGGGTCAGGTGCACAAATAATTGGACCAATTAAAGTTGGTAACAATTCTAGAATAGCAGCTAACGCAGTTGTGGTAAGAGATGTTCCAGAAAACGCAACGATGGTTGGCATTCCTGCTAGAGCAGTCAAGTTGGAAAATAAAGGTAGTTTCAGACCTTATGGTGTAGATGATAAAGTAAAAGATGAGTAAAGACTGGGATCCAAACTTAACTCCAGAACAAAATTATGTTTTAAAACAAGAGGGAACAGAGTCCCCAGGTAGTAGTCCTTTAAATCAAGAAAAAAGAGAGGGTTCTTATCACTGTGTAGGGTGTGGAACAAAATTATTTGAGTCTACAACTAAATATGAGAGTGGTTCAGGCTGGCCTTCTTTTTTCGAGTCTATTCAAGGGGTATTCGAAGAAAAAAAAGATATGCACATTGGTTATCCAAGAACTGAGTATCATTGTAAAAAATGTGGAGGTCATCATGGTCATGTTTTTGATGACGGTCCAAAACCTACTGGAAAACGATATTGTAACAACGGTATCTGTTTAGTCTTTAAACCAAAAGGCGAGTAGTTATACACAAACCAATTAAGTGTTTTAATACAACTTATCAAAAAATTATAATCTATTTTGTCATGTCCTCTAGACCAAGGCGACACAAGTTTGTAAGATTATCATTTCATCCACCATGAAGAAGCAAATTATTTCCCTACTGATAATTATATTCTCATTAATTTCATTTCATACTCACGCATCAGAACAAAATTGGAAACCAGTTCAGGATGGAGATAAGATTATCTTAATTAGACATGCTAAAGCCCCGGGTGGCGGCGATCCAGAAGGATTTAAAATAGATGATTGTAAAACTCAAAGAAATCTCGACATGATGGGCATTAATCAAGCAAAAAAAATTGGCGAACTCTTTAGAGAAAAAAAAGTTAAAATTAATCAAGTTTTATCAAGTCAGTGGTGTAGGTGCAAAGATACCGCTAAATATGCTTTTGGCAATTTCAAAGAATTTTCTGCATTAAATTCTACTTATACTCCTCCATACGATCAAAATGAAAAACAGCAGATTAAGGACTTAAAAAAATATGTAAATAATTGGAATGGTAAAGGGGGAAACCTAGTTTTAGTTACGCATTATGTAATTATCTTGGCGATAACCGGAGAAACAGCACGATCTGGTGAACTAGTCATTACTGATAAAAATTTTAAAGTTTTATCTACAATTAATACTTTTTAAAAAAATATAAAATATCCAACTGTTATTAAAATTAAATACTCGATAAATGTTTTAATTTTTAAAAGAGTATTCTTATCCTGAAATTTGTTATTAATGAATAAAGTTAATCGAGAAAAAGCCAAGTGAACCAAAACAATACTCAAAGCTATACCAAGTAAAGCATGGTAAAAGCTAAAATTTTTAAGGCCATAAAAGCAAGCTGCGATAAACGTGAACCAGGATATATTGGTCACAAATAAAGTAATTAAAAAACCTGATCCTTTTTTAAAAATACTTTGAGACTTAATGAAAGTATATGACCACAAAAGAGTGAATAAAAAACCTGCGTATTTAATTATCATGAGCCAATATTGTAATTGCGGTAAAGTTTAAAGGCAAATATAAACATAATATGATTATTAAACTTATGTTCGCTTTTGGGGCTGGATTTATAAGTTTTCTCACCCCTTGTGTACTTCCAATTATCCCAGGTTATATTTCATATATTACTGGAAAAGATTTAGGGGAAATAGATAAAGACAAATCTATAGTTTTGACTAAAACTATTCTTTTTTCACTAGGTTTCTCATTTGTTTTTATAACCCTTGGAGCTGCCGCCTCTGCAATAGGAAACGTGCTTCTTTTCTTTTCTAATGAATTACGGATTGTTGCAGGATTAATAATTATTATTTTTTCATTACAAATGTTAGGTTTTTTAAATTTTTCTTTTTTAAACACTGAAAAAAGAATTCAAACTAATTCTAATTATAAAGATCATTATGCATTTCCTTTTATAGTTGGTGCGGCTTTTGCTTTTGGTTGGACACCTTGCATTGGTCCAGTTCTAGGTTCAATAATTGCTCTGTCTGCTACTGAAGCTACTATTAGCAAAGGGGTTTTATTACTATCATTTTATTCTTTAGGATTAGCTATCCCATTTATATTATCCGGATATTACATGAGTAGATTTTTAAATTCTAAAAAAGGTTTTGGAAAATATTATGGAACTATTACAAAATCTGGCGGAGTTATTCTTTTAATTACTGGCATCTTGATTACTACAAATTATATTCAAGTTATTAGCTATTATATTTTGACGACCTTTCCAATTCTCGCTAAGGTTGGATAATGAGCGAAATAACAGTCTTAGGAATTTTTGTCGCTGACATAAGTTTTTCTGGATCTAAAATCCCATCAATAGGTGAAACTATTTTGGGAAAAAAATATAATGTCGGTCCAGGAGGAAAAGGTTGCAATCAAGCCATAGCAATTGCAAGACTTGGCGGAAATACAAACTTTATAAGTAAAATTGGTAAAGACGCATACGGAGAGTTAGCTCTTAAAACTCTTGAAAAAAATAAAATTTCTAAAGAAAATATAATTCAAGATGGCAATCAACAAACTGGTGTAGCTGGAATTTTAGTTGATCAAAATACTGGAAAAAATGCAATAAATGTAATTGTAGGTGCCCCAAGTTCTTTAAAGATAAGTGAAATTGAAGAACAAATTAATTTAATAAAAAGATCAAAAATTTTTTTAACTCAACTAGAGGTTCCAAAAGATGTTACATTACATTGTTTGAAAATTGCTAAAGAGAATGGATGCATTACTATTTTAAATCCTGCACCAGCATCTGAAATTTCAAAAGAATTTTATAATAATATTGATTTTTTTACGCCTAATGAAACTGAGGCCGAATTTTATACTGGAATAAAGATTACTAGCGAGAATGAGGCAAAGCAGGCAGCAGATAAACTTTTAAATTTAGGAATTAAAAAAGTAATAATAACTCTTGGAGAAAAAGGGCTCTTTTATTCTGATGGAAAAGAAGAAACTTATTTAAAAGCCAGTGCAGTAAAAGCTATTGATACTACTGGCGCAGGAGATGCTTTTAATGGGGGTTTAGCTTTTGGGTTGTCTAAAGAAAAACCAATAAAAGAGTGTTTAGATTTAGCAAATAAAGTTGCTGGAATTTCTACTACAAAACTTGGTGCTGGTGATGCTATGCCTTTTTTAAAAGAAATAAATTAGGTTAAAAGCTTATCTAATTCTCCACTTCGATTAGCTTCTTGAAGTTTATCATTCCCACCAATGTAATGATCGCCTATAAAAATTTGAGGAATAGTTCTTACACCATTCGTTCTTTGTAGCATTTCTTTAGCATTAGCTGGATCTGCCCAAATATCAATTTCCTCTATTTCAACATTTTTTGCTTTTAATAAAGCTTTTGCTGCCGCGCAAAATGAGCAGGGATTGCCAGTATACATTGTAACTTTTTTCATAATTAATATATATCAGTTATTTTTATTTTTTCTCTAAGTTTTTTTCTACCTAATTTAAACTTTTTTCTATGCTTGATGCTAGTATTATGTACTCTTTTTCTCCATAGCCTAAAAGAACCTGGTTTTAAATTTTTTCTCATTATCTTAATAACTTGAGACTCATTTTTTCCAGTTTTTTCTTTTATTTCTTCAAATGTAATCCTATCAGCCCATGCAGCCCAAATAATCCAATTATCATCCTTTTCTTTTGGCTCAGGGTTTTTAATTCTTGTTTGAGGGATAAAACTTTTTTTCTTCATAAATTTATATATAGTAACAAGTTAAATGTTTCCAACAGACTATATAATATTTTTACAAATCATTTTATTTTTATTTATTTCTCCAGGTCCGCCCAGAGTTGTAATTGTTTCACACACATTAAACTATGGATTAAATAGATCTGTTTGGACTGCATTGGGAGATATATCTGCAAATACTATCCAAGCTATTTTAGTAGTGTTTTTAATTGGCTCTTTTTTAAGTGATAACCCTCAAGTCCTTTACTATTTAAAATGGGCAGGGATATTTTATATAGTTTATTTAGCCTATGACACTTTTAATTCTAAAATAAAAAGTTTTAATTCTAAAGATCAAAATTTAAAATCACCACTATCGTTTTATAAAGATGGATTATTAGTTGCAGGTTTAAGCCCAAAAGCACTTTTATTTTTCGGAACAATTTTTCCTACTTTTATTAATTTCGGATCAAATATCATTTCACAGTTTGTAATCTTATTGATTACTTATGTAGTTTTAGATTTTTTAACGTTAATGATTTATGGATTAGCAGCTGAAAAAATTTCAGTATGGTTAAGAAGTAAACCAAAGCTATTAAATACAATTTCTGCGTGTGTTCTTCTAATTTTAGCAGTTTACATTGCTGCGACACAGAATTTTTAATCAATTCTAACTGTTGTCAAAATCTCTATTTCTTGTTTTAATTATTTAATTTTAATTAATTAATTAATAACAAGAAGGGAAATAATGAATAAAATAGCAAAACTATTTGTTACATTTATTTCAGCAATAACTTTAGCACTTGTATCTTTCACTTCTTCTTTTGCAAAAGTAGAAGGTGAGTACATTGTGTTAGGTTCTGCAATATCTCTTACAGGTAAATACTCTTCAAATGGAGTTCATACTCAAAATGGTTATAACATGGCCGTTGAAAGAATTAACAAAATGGGTGGAGTAGAAGTACAAGGTAAGAAATATAAGTTTGAGATCATTTACTATGATGATGAGTCAAACCCAAAAAGAGCCGCTCAGTTAGCTGAAAGACTAATTAAACAAGATGGCGTTCATTACATGCTTGGACCATACAGTTCAGGTTTAACGAAAGCCATTGCACCAGTAACCGAGAAATATAAAATTCCTATGGTTGAAGCGAATGGTGCATCTAGATCTTTATTTACTAAAGGATATAAATATTTGTTCGCGGTGTTATCACCAGCTAACCAATACCTTGAAGTAGCTATCGATTTAGCGGTAGAAAAAAACGGTGGTAAAGGAGTAAAAATTGCTCAAGCATTTGAACAAGATGCTTTCTCACAAGACGTGAGACTTGGTATTTTAGATGCAGCAAAAAGAACTGGATCTGAGATCATCATCGATGACAAACTACCAAAAGAACTTAACGATATGGCAGCTACATTGGCTAAAGTAAAAGCTGTTAAGCCAGATGTACTTGTTGTATCAGGTCACACAAAAGGTGCATTAACTGCAATCAGACAAATTTCTGAAATGAAAGTTGATGTTCCTATGTTAGCGATGACACACTGTGATGCTGCAAAACTTTCTAAACAACATGGAAAGAAATCAGAATTCGCATTGTGTGCTTCTCAGTGGCACAAAAATTTATCTTACAAAGATAAATTCTTTGGCTCTGGTAAGAAATACGCTAAGGACTTCCAAAAAGAATTTGGATATGACCCGCCATATCAATCAGCAGAGTCTTCTGCAGCATTGTTAGTATTTAAAGATGCATTCGAAAGAGCTAATTCTTTTGATAGAGATGCAGTTAGAGATGCGCTAGTTGATACAGAAATGCAAACTTTCTATGGAAACATTAAATTTGGACCTGGTGGCCAAAACGTTGCTAAGCCAATGATCTTGTTCCAAGTAAGATGTAAAGGCGATGATTGTGAGAATAGAGTAGTAGCTCCTACAAAATGGGCTTCTGATAAGTTCTATCATCCAATCCCGAAATGGTCTGAAAGAAGCTAATAACTTCTGAATAATTTGAAAAGCCCCTAGTTTTCTAGGGGCTTTTCTTTTATAAGTTTTGAAATTTTATGGACTTTCTTATTTTTAAAGCTCCAATGTTAATGGTCCAGGCTTCACTGGACGGGATTCTTTTAGGCATATTATTTGCGTTGATTGCATACGGCATGGCACTTCAATGGGGTGTAATGAACATAATTAATATCGCACAAGGTGATTTAGTAATTCTCGGAGGTTACATCGCATACACTATTTACCTTTGGGGGATCCATCCTGCTTGGGGAGTTATTATATCTCCAATTATAATGTTTTTTGTCGGGTGGGCACTCTATAAGTTAGTAATCAATAAAGTAGTGGATAGAGACTTATTTATTTCAATTTTAGCAACTTTTGGTATCGCTATTGTATTCCAACAATTAATGAATTTTATTTTCGGTGCAGACGTGGTCGTGGCACAGTCTGAATATGGAACAACAATGTTATTTGATAATTCAGTAACCCTACCAAATTCAAAAATATTCTCTGCTTTTATAAGTGTTTTATATGCAATAGCTCTAGTTATTTACATGAGGAAATCTAAACTTGGACGGGCTATTAGAGCAACAGCACAAAATGCTAGGGCTGCAAAAATTTTAGGCGTAGATACAGAAAAAGTTTATGCTGCAACTTTTGGAATTAATGCAGCGTTATGTGGAATCGCAGGAGCTTTGATTTCAATAACTCTTACACTTCATCCTTATGTAGGGCTTCCGTATACAGTTAGATCTTTCATGATAGTAATTGTTGCAGGTCTTGGAAACTTACCTGCAGTAGCAGTTTCAGGGATGGGGCTAGGTCTTTTTGAGGAATTTGCTGATTATATTTTAGGAACAGAATTTAGAATTGGAGCAGTATTTTTACTGCTAGTCTTAATATTAGTTTACAGAAGATTTAAACTTTCAAAAAAAAGGGAGTATTTGAAATAAATGGAAAAAGTAAAACAGAAAGATTTAATATTATACTCTGGCTTAATTATTTTAGGTTTGGCGGCACCTTATTTGTTTTCTGCTTTTAAAGTTCAGCTTACATATCTTTGTGTCTTGATAGTTCTAGCAATGACATGGAATTTACAAGGTGGAGAAATGGGCTACAATACTTTTGGAAACATTCTTTTCTATGGTCTTGGAATGTATTTAACTGCCTCGGTTCAGGTGGGTATGTTTTTCCCATTAGCTGAATGGACAGAAAGCGGTGGAGAAAAAACGTTTGTACATACTACAGCGCAATATTTTCAAGGAATAGGTGTCGGATTATTAGTTTCAGCCATTGTACCCGCTATTATCGCCGGTGCTATAGGTTACGCTATTTTAGGTTTAAGAGGCCACTACTTTGCTATTTGTACTTTGGGTTTAGGGATCGCTGCAGGTGAGATAGCAGGAGGGATAGAAATTATTGGAGCTGGCCAAGGTTTCACTACACCACCTTTTCCTGCGGAAATAGTTGATACTGAAGCTAGAGGAAAGTTTTTCTACTTTTTAAGTTTCGCATTATTAGTGGGAACATTTATTTTTGTTAAATACATTTACGGTTCCAGATTTAGATTAATTTTAAATGCAATAAGAGACAATGAAGATAAAGCGGAAGCTATGGGTATTCAAACTATGAAATATAAAATCGTAGGTTGGATGTGTTCAGCGTTTTTCTGTGGTCTTGCAGGCGGAATAATGGGTGGATTAATTGGGTACATAGACTCTACTGATGTTGCTTTTGATGGAAGAGAGATGGGAGTATTCATGGTTCTTATGGCAATTCTTGGTGGAAAAGGAACTTTATGGGGCCCGGTAATTGGAGCAACGTTATTTCATTTCTTCAAAGAAGGTCTTTGGACATTAATATTAGGCTGGCAGTATGTTGCGTTAGGAGTTTTAATCGTTGTTATCGTAGTGTATTTCCCAGAAGGATTAATGGGTTGGTTGCGTGAAAAATACCCTGAAAGATTTGGTGAAGTGATAGATGAAAAAGATCGGAAAGCACAGGTAGAATTAAAATGAGTATTTTACAAGTTAAAAATGTGAGTAAATCTTTTGGCGGTGTTCAAGCAAACGTAGATATTTCTGTTTCGGTAGAACAGGGATCTATAGTTGGTTTAATTGGCCCCAATGGTTCAGGTAAAACTACTTTATTTAATTCTATTGTTGGAACTCATCCGATTGATAAAGGATCAATTGTTTTTGATAATACAGAAGTTTCCGAAATGCCTGTGCCAGCAGTCGCTAAACTTGGATTGTTAAGAACCTTTCAACAAACAAGAATTTATTCAAAACTTAATTGTGTAGAGAATATGCTAATAAGTCATAAAGCTAGTGATTCTGGATTTATTTTTGCAAAAGTACCTACTGAACTTACTGAGAAAGCTGAAAATATTTTAAACTTTGTGGGTCTTTATCAAAAAAGAAATTTGAGAGCAGGTGATTTATCATTTGGGCAACAAAAATTACTTGAATTAGCAATGGCTCTGATGAATGAGCCTAAAATGCTTTTATTAGACGAGCCTACAGCTGGAATTAATCCAACTTTAATAAATGGAATTATAGATAGATTAATTAAAATAAATAAAGATTATGGAATTACTTTATTAGTAATAGAGCATAATATGAAAGTAATTATGAGTTTAGCACAAAAAATTTTCTGTTTAGCGCACGGTAAAATGCTAGCAGAAGGTTCACCAGATCAAATTAAGAATGATAAGCGAGTAGTGGACGCTTATTTAGGAGCGCAATAATGGTAAATCAATACGATGTTTTAGGTAAAGCACCTGGTTTAGAAGATTTGAATAGATTGTCTCCTAACGATGTTCATCTAACCATAAGAGGTTTAAATGCTGGCTATGGAAAAATGGAGATACTTCATAATTTTGATTTAACAGTCAGTAAAGCTCAATCTTTATGTTTAATAGGTCCTAACGGAGCAGGAAAATCTACAATACTTCACTCCATATATGGATTTACAAATATATTTGATGGGAAAATTGAATTAGAAGGAAATGAAATTACGACTTTAACTCCTGCTCAGAAACTTAGTAAAGTGGGCATAGCTTATATCTTACAAGATAACTCAGTATTTCCTGACATGACAGTTGAGGAAAATCTTTTAATGGGTGGATATATTAAAGATAAACAGGACGAAGCTTATGAGGAAGCTGAGAGAATTTTTCAGAAATATGAAAGATTAAGAAATAGAAGAAATCAACCTGCAAAAGTTTTATCAGGTGGTGAGAGAAGATTATTAGAAATTTCAAGAGCATTAGTTATGAAGCCATCAGTTTTATTAGTAGATGAACCATCAATTGGTTTGGAACCAAAATATATAAATATGGTTTTTGAAATTTTAGAAGATCTTCAAAAAGCAGAGAAGAAAACAATAATACTTGTAGAACAAAACGCAAAAAAAGGATTAGAGTTTGCAGATATAGGTTACGTTTTAGTTTCTGGTCAAACAGCTATTGCAGGCAAAGGGGATGATCTTTTAAAAAATCCGGACGTAGGAAGATTATTCCTTGGTGGATGATTAATTCACAAGCTTTCTTCACAGGTTTAAAATCTTTAAAAGGTGCAAGAAGTCCAGCGTTACCTTTGGCGGCATGTTTTGTTGCTTTAGGAGCTTTACTTAAAGATGCTGGATTTAACATTCAACAAAGTGCAGCCTCAAGTTTTTTTACATACGCATTGCCCGGACAATTAGTAATGGCAGAGTCATTATTATTAGGCACATCTATTGTAAATATTTTTTTAGCAGTTTGGTTAGTTAATTTTAGACTTTATCCAATGACAGTTTCCTTATTCCCTTTACTTGAGCATAAATCACAACCTAAGTGGAAATATTATTTATCTTGTCATTTTCTTGCAGTTTCATCCTGGTTAATTGCTAAAGACTCTTATAAAAAAATTAATGCAAAATATCGAATAGATTTTTGGATAGGCATTGGTACTGGAACTTGGTTAACCGCTGTACTAATGACAGTTATTGGGTATCTAGCAGCAGATCTTTTAAATAAAGAAATGTTAATTGGATTAGCAATTGTAAATCCAATTTATTTTTTTTGTATGATGATAGGTGCTATGAAAAATATAGCTATATCAATTTCGGTAATTTTAGGAACAACTTTAGGACCAGTAATTTATTTATTTTCTACTGAGTGGTCATTATTATTTGCAGGATTAATAGCTGGGACTGTTGCTTATTTATTTGGAGAAAAAGATGGCAAGTAGTCAACTTATAATTTTTGCAATTATAGCAACTTCAATTGCTACATATATATCTAGATTGATGGGAGCACTTACCTCAGAAAAAGTTAGTGTGAAATCAAAAATATTTAAATGGTTTAACTGTGTTGCTTTCTCAACTTTAGCAGCATTACTTGGAAGAATGATAATATTTCCTGCTGGAGTTTTAGCTGAGTCCGAGCTTACAATTAGACTAATAGTATTCTTTACTTGTATTGCTATATTTGTAATATCTAAAAAAAATTTAGTGATCCCTACTATTGCTTCAGCAATTTTACTAAGTTTTTTGACTAACATTTGATTTGTGGTAAAATTAAAAATGGAACCAATATTAGCAATTTTTATTGTTTTATGGATCATGGGCACTATTAATTAAATGAGTTTTTCGATTTCAGATCATAATAATTCTAAAAGAGTTCGTGTAATTAAGTTAAATGAAAGCGACCTTGATAGATTGATTTTTCCTTTTAAAAAACATTCAATTTTATCTTTAGAATATAAACCATTTTCTAGATTTAGTTTGGCAAAAAGCTTAGATGAGGTATTTCAAAATAAACTAAGTAAAATTTTAAGTGAAATTCTTAATGATCGAAAAACTGGGACTGCCATCGTTGAGCCTGATATTAAAAATAAAAAATTTGATAAAGATTTTTTAGTCAAGCTTTCCACAGGTCTTGCTTATCTAATTGGCAATCCTAACTTTGACTCTATGACAGGTAAATACTATGCAAGATTCCATGTAAAACACCAAGACAGCAGCGACTCTTATTTAAGGAAGGCCTACACAAATTTAGATCT
Organism: uncultured Pelagibacteraceae bacterium; assembly: GCA_902617025.1. Classification (GTDB taxonomy): domain Bacteria; phylum Pseudomonadota; class Alphaproteobacteria; order Pelagibacterales; family Pelagibacteraceae; genus Pelagilacustribacter. The sequence goes on from CACMVB010000004.1 coordinate 57,094, forward strand.
TCATACGGATGGAACATATGTAAAAGAGAAAACTGATTGGATTATAATGACAAAAATGGAAGAACAGAATGTCGGTGGAGGAGAAAGTGTAATTTTACATTTAGATGATTGGGAACACTTGGAAGATTTAAGCAATGATCCTGTGGGTCAAGAAGATTTTGTATGGGGATCGCCAAAAAGTAAGAATGTTAGTTATAAAGTTGAACATCCTGTATTTTCAAAAGATAAAAATGGCAAGCCAATTATTTCCTATATTGATCAATTTCCTGAACCAAAAAATATGAAACAAGGTTTATTTTTACAAAAATTATCAGATTCCCTCGAACAAAGTAAAAATAAAATAAGCTTCCCTTTGCCTGTTGGATCTACAATTTTCTCTAACAATTATTTTTGGTTGCACGGTAGAAAAGCTTTTAAAGAGCATTCTGGGTTATCTAGAGAATTATTGAGAATTCGAGGAACATTTTTCAACTAATACATAGTTGACTCTAGATAAGATATTTATTTTAATAAGTATAATTAATAAACACAGGGGGAAAAAATGTTCAATAAGTTCAAAAAACTTATCAGCCTAGTTTTCGCAACTGTTCTTTTAACTTCAGTTTCAAACACATCTTTCGCTGCTGACAAATTACACTTTGTAATTGGTGGTGGTGCTGGTGGTGGTTGGGATGGAACTGCTAGAGGAACTGGTGAAGCTTTAACTAAAGCTGGTTTTTTAAATAGTGCATCATTTGAAAATATGTCAGGTGGTGGTGGAGGAAAAGCTTTATCTTACATGATAAATACAAAACCTTCAGATACAATTTTAGTTCAATCTACTCCATTAGTTCTAAGATCAATAACTAGACACTCTGGTTATGTTGACAAGAAAAATGCAGCTAAGGTCACATCTTATAAAGATGTAGTGCCAATAGCTGGTGTAATCGGTGATTATGGTGCAATCGTTGCTGCAAAAAATTCACCATACAATTCTTGGAAAGATGTAGTTGCTGCTTATAAAGCAAATCCAAAATCAGTAAAAATGGCTGGTGGATCTGTAAGAGGAAGCATGGACCATTTAATTGGTGCATTAGCATTTAAAGAAGCTGGCGCTAATCCAAATGATGTTGTTTACATTCCTTACGATGCAGGTGGAAAAGCATTAGCTGGACTTTTATCAGGTGAAACTCAGATTCTTTCAACTGGTTTGGGAGAAGTAATGGGTGCTAGAGATCAAGTTAAAATTCTTGGTATTACAGCTCCAAAAAGAGTTGCTGATGCTCCAGATGTTCCTACTTTAAAAGAACAAGGCACTAATGCAATCTTCGTAAATTGGAGAGGTTTTTTTGGCCCTCCAGGTATGAGTGATGGTGAGAGAAAGAAAATTGCAAAAATGTTGGGCGATGTTCAAAAAACACCTGAATGGGAAGCAGTCAGAAAAAGAAATGCTTGGGTAAATATTTATAACCCAGATAAAAAATTCGTTAAATTTTTAGAAAAACAAACAGTCGAGATGACTGGGTTGTTAAAAAATTTAGGCGTAATTAAATAAATACTTAAGGAAAGAGCAGTGAAAATAAGTCCTTCAAAGATTATTTCACTGCTCTTTTTTATTTTTTCTGGTTTTTATCTTTATACAGCGCATCAGATTCAAGTTTTTACTTTTGATGAGAATGCTGCATTCAACGCAAAAACGTTTCCAATTTATTTGGGCTATGCAGGCTTAATATTTTCTGCCCTTTATCTTATTTTACCAGAAACAAGACATTCAAATGTAGATTTAAAAGTTTTAGATTATAAAAAAACTATCACATTGGTTGTACTTATGGTTTTGTATGGATTAACAATTTTAAGAGTAGGGTATTTTTTATCAACTTCTATATTTTTAGTTTTATCTTACATTGTTTTAGGTGAGAGAAAATGGTTATGGATATTTCTTCTATCATTTCCTTTTGTAGCAATATTTATGTATCTCCTTCATGGACTATTAAATATTTATCTTCGTGATCCATTTTTACAATTCATTGGAGTTATGGGATGATCGAAGGAATACTCATTGGATTAGAAACAGCTTTATCGTTAAAAAATTTAATGATGGTTATGATTGGTTGTTTTGCTGGAACCATAATTGGAATGTTACCAGGTTTAGGACCAATGACTGCAATAGCTTTAATGATACCTATTACTTATGGCTTTGAACCGTCAACAGGTTTAATTTTAATGGCGGGCGTTTATTACGGCGCAGTTTTTGGCGGATCTACATCATCAATTCTAATTAATGCACCAGGAATACCAGGGACAGTAGCAACTTCATTTGATGGCTATCCAATGGCACAACAAGGTAAAGCTGGAAAGGCTTTGGCAATAGCTGCTTATAGTTCTTTTGCAGGCGGAACGATTGCTGCAATATTTCTTTTAATCGCAGCACCAAGTTTATCCAAAGTAAGTTTAGCTTTTAGATCACCAGATTATTTTGGTTTAATGATATTAGGTTTGACAGCTGTATCTGCTTTTTCAGCCAAAGGACATTTTTTAAAAGCTATGATGATGGTAGTCCTTGGATTGATGTTAGCAAGCGTCGGTCAAGATACTCTCTCAGATATTCCAAGATTTACGTTTCAAAATATGAATTTATCAGATGGTATAAGTTTTGTTTTAGTGGTTATGGCGACATTCGCAATGAGCGAAGCTTTAACAATAATATTTAAAGCTAATGACCCAACAAGAGTAGCTAAACAAATTTCTTTGTCTCAATTAGGATCAATAAAATTAGATAAAGAGGAAACAAAAAAAATGGTTACATCAATCCCCAGGTCATCTGTTTTGGGATTTATAATTGGTGTTTTGCCAGGCGCTGGGTCAACAATAGCATCTTTTTTAGCTTACGGAATGGAAAGAAATTTCGTTAACGATGAAGAAAAGCAAAAATTTGGAAAAGGAAGTGTAAATGGATTGGCTGCTCCAGAAACAGCTAATAACGCAGCATGTTCGGGTTCATTTGTGCCATTACTTACTTTAGGAATACCTGGCAGTGGCACCACAGCGGTAATGCTTGGGGCATTACTTGGATTTGGGATTCAACCAGGTCCAAGACTGTACCAAACTAACCCTGAGATTTTTTGGTCAGTTATAATGTCAATGTATATAGGTATGGTTATTCTTTTAATTTTAAATCTTCCATTGATCCCGTATATTGCAAGAGTTTTAGCTACACCAAGAACATTTTTAATTCCACTAATTTTATTTTTCTCAGTGACAGGTATATACCTTATGTCATTTAATAATTTTGATATTTACATGATGATAGGGATAGCAGTAATTGCAACGATACTTCGATTATATGATTTTCCAATGCCACCCTTAATCCTAGCTTTTGTTTTAGGAGGCCTTATGGAGGAAAATTTAAGAAGATCTTTGTTAATCAGCGATGGATCATGGACATTTCTTTGGGATAGGCCGCTAACTATCATAATCATGCTGGTAATTATATTGATTGTAATTTGGCAAATTATTAAAAGTTTTAGTCAAAAAACTAGGTAGTGTGGTAAAATTACAACAAAAAAAACCCTTAAATTAGCTGTTTTTTTTTCAGTACTACCAATAGTAGATTTTTAATGTACTTGAGGTTTTAAACCTGGTTATATAAAAATCGGATAACGTTAATTTAATTAAATTAAGGAAACTAAAATGAAAAAAATTGTAACACTTATCTTTAGTGCATTTTTTTTATCAAGTATAGCTAATGCAGAAATGAAATATGGACTTACGGGTTCATTAACTTTTATTGATGCAACAGGATCAGAGACTGAGGGTGGAGAAAAAACAAATGGAAGCGCTGACAACATTGTTGTTGTGCCTTCACTATTTCTAGAATATGGAATGGGTAATTTGTCTGTAGGTCTTGATTATATTCCATTGAGCGCTGATGTGAGCTCTAAAGCTAAGAAAAGAACTGATGTTGAGAAATCGGTTACTGGAACAGTAACAGAAACTTCTACAACTAGAAATCAGTCTGCTCAAGCTTCATTAGAGGATCACATAACACTTTATGCGAACTACATGTTAAATGATTCGTATTTTGTTAAAGCAGGAATTGGTCAAGTGACTTTATCATCTGATGAGACTTTAAATACTGGAGCAAAATACGGTAACGTCGATATTGATGCTTATCTTATTGGCTTAGGTTATGCGAGTGGAAATGGACGAATAGAACTAGTTTATACTGATTATGAAGATATATCTTTAACTTCATCAGTAGCAAGAACTGGAGTTACTACAAATAATAAGATTGAAGCTGACTTAGATACAGTTTCATTAAAATATTCTTACGTATTTTAGTAATCTAAAAAATATTAAAAACCCATCTAATTTCAGATTAGGTGGGTTTTTTTTATAGTCTTACGTATTTTTTCTCTCTATCGACTGAAAAATCTTTTGTTCCATTAGCAACAATAAAAATAAATCCTCCAGCTAAACCGATATTTTTAAGAAATGAAATTAATTGAGTTTGATTTGAAAAATCAAAGTGAAAAATAAAAGCAGTGCTTAAACAAAAAATTGCGAGAATACCTGCTGCTATTCTAGCTTGATAGCCGACTATAACTAGAACAGGTAAAATGACTTCAATTGCAATTGCAGGAAATATTAAAAAACCAGGCACCCCAAAGCTTTCCATCCAATCTATAGAACTCTCTAGATTAAAAACTTTATTGAAGGCTGAGATTAAGAATAAAGCCGAAATTAAAATTCTTCCAATTAAATCTAAAATGTTTGCCATTACAAAAAATTAGATTGAATGAAGACTAATGTCAAAAAAAGATAGTTTAATTCAGGTTTTTTTCAAAAACCTTAATATTATTGGTACAACAAATAATATCATTAACAAGCGAATGATATGGTGAAAGGATACAAACTCTGGATCAAGATTGAAGAAAATAGCAATAACTGCTACCTCATAAATTCCCCCAGGACAGTAAGAAAGTAATAAAGTGAAAAAATTCTTATCTATTATCAGACTTGCAAAAAGTGCTGCTATCACACCTAAAGCAACTAGCAAGAAAGTAGCAATAAAACTATGGAATGCATTTTTAGCTACTTCATTAAAAGTTTTATTAGCAAACCTACAACCTACCGAAGCACCCAAAATTAAAAGACAGTAGTCTACAATCTTAGGAGACAGCTGATAAGATGCGATCTCTGTTATTTGAAGTAAACCGCTAGCCACTAAAGTTCCAGAAAGTAGAGCAGCTGGTACTTTGAATTTGTCAAAAATCAAAATAAAAATAATTGAAAAAATAATTAAAATAAAAAAATTAGAAATTTTTTGATCATCTAAAGCTTCTTGTACGAATTCTCCTATGTCGGCGTCGTAATAACTATTAACAAAAAAAGGGAAGACAGTTACAATTATAATTAGTCTAATTAAATGTGATGTAGCTACATGACTTAAATCAGTTTTTTGATCTTCAGCTAAAATCATTAAAGGACCTAAAGCCCCTGGTGCAGCTGAAAAAATAGAAGTTTTTTTCTCGTACTTAGAAAATTTTTGTAAGTAAATTGAAACTACAAGAATGCTTAAAATTATGTAGGTAAACATTATTAAGGAAGTAAAAGCCCATTCATGTATTTGTGAAAAAAGATCTTTATCGATATAGTTTCCAATGTAAAGCCCTAATAAAATTAATATTGAGGAAATAACAATTCTAGGAATTAAGATTTTTAAACCTATCAAAGCTCCAATCGACGTAGCTAACATCGGGCCTAAAAACCAAGCAAGTGGTAAACTTAAATAATCGGCTACGATAGCACTTGGAACTGAAATAGCTATTACCAAAAGAAATTTTATTGAAAAGATTTGTTTAAAATTTTCTTTATTAAATGGGATAGCTTGGTTATTCTGCATAATCTATGATTTTAGGATTCATTGGAACTGGAAAAATCTCTTCATCTATAATTTATGGTATTTTTAAATCTAAATTAAAAGTTAGGAAGATTTATATATCTTCAAGAAATACAAATATAGCTAAAAAACTAGCTAAAAAATTTGGACAAATTAGAGTTTTAAAAGACAATCAAGAAATTGTCGACAAATCATCAGTAATTTTTTTAGGGATTACCCCGAATGTAGGAAACAAAATTCTTCCTAAATTAAAGTTCTCAAAAAATAAAAAGATAATAAGTTTAATTTCTACTATTAATCTAGAGAAATTAAAAAAGTTCACAAAATTAAAAAATATAGTTAGGGCAACACCTTTGCCTCCAATAGAAATTAAGAGAGGACCAATAATTATTTGTCCTCCTAATAAGTTTGTAAAAAATATATTTAAGCATTTAGGCAAAGTTTTAGAAATTAGAGATGAAAAACTAAGTTATAAATTTTGGTCTACAGCATCTTTAATGGCTGCATATTATGAAATTCTTAATACAAGTTCTAAGTGGCTTATAAAAAAAGGAATTAACAAAAAATTTGCAAATACTTATATTGCTGAATTATTTTTAGCTCTAAGCCAAGATGCTTTAAATAAATCTTCTCAAGGTTATAAAAAGCTTGTAGCAGACTCTCAAACGCCAAAAGGCCTTAATATGCAGGTTCTTAATGAATTGAAAAAAGGAAAATTCTTTACTAAGTTCACCAAAGCTCTAGATAATGTGAATAAAAGAGTAAGTAAGTAAATCATGGAATATTTTATACAACAATTGGTTAACGGGATTACTTTAGGTTCAATATACGGACTCATCGCAATTGGTTACACCATGGTTTATGGAATTATAGGCATGATAAACTTTGCACACGGTGATATTTTTATGATCGGTGCTTTTGTTGCATTAATTTCATTTATAATTTTTGGCTTAACAGGTGTAGCATTACCAATAATTTTATTATTAGTTTTATTAATAGCTATGCTTTTTACAGCTTGCTATGGATGGACAGTTGAAAAATTAGCCTACAAGCCTTTAAGAGGATCTTTTAGATTAGCTCCGCTTATATCTGCTTTAGGTATGTCGATTGTATTACAAAACTATGTCCAAGTTTCTCAAGGTGCAAGAGTAAAACCAATGCAGCCATTATTTTCGGGAGGATTAGAGTTTTTTAAGAATTCAGAATTTATTGTAACAGTTAGTTATCTCCAAATTTTTATTGTTGTATTAACAATTATTTTAATGGGAATTTTTACTTATTTAATCACAAAAACTGATTTAGGTAGAGCACAAAGAGCCTGCGAACAAGATCGAACAATGACCGCTTTACTTGGAATTAATGTTGATAGAACTATTTCAATTACATTTATAATTGGATCTTCTTTAGCTTCAGTAGCAGGAATGATGTTTGTTCTTTATTATGGTGTAATTGATTTTTACATAGGATTTTTAGCTGGTATAAAAGCTTTTACAGCTGCAGTATTAGGCGGAATAGGATCGTTGCCTGGAGCAATGTTAGGCGGTTTGTTAATCGGACTTATAGAAACCTTCTGGGCTGGATATGTTTCACTTGAATATAAAGATGTTGCGGCTTTCAGTGTTTTAATTGTAGTTTTAATTTTCTTTCCAACTGGATTTCTTGGAAAGCCTGATATCGAGAAAGTTTAATGGGAAAACAAGATATAATTAAATCATTAAAAGATAGTTTGTTTACTGGCTTGATAGCTTTAGCTTTGTTTGGTCCAATAGTAGGTTTAAGAACTGTATCAAAAGGTGAAGGGCTATTCATAACTCCACAATGGGGAGTAGTTTTTTTACTTGTTGGATTATGTATTCTAGGAAGATTTTTAATTAATATTAATTCTGCAAGAAGAACAGAATTTAAAATTTTTTCAACACTATCATCAAAGTTTTCCAGTATTACCGAGGATAAAGCTAAACATTTTGCAATTACAGGAATTTTGTTTGCAGTAGTATTTCCATTTCTACCGTTTACTGACAGGTACTTTATGGATGTAGCAATAATGATTTTAACTTACATCATGTTAGGATGGGGCTTAAATATTGTAGTCGGTTTAGCAGGTCTTCTTGATTTAGGTTATGTAGCTTTTTATGCGGTCGGCGCTTATTCTTACGCACTGATTGCTACTACGTTCGGTTGGTCTTTTTGGATTTGTTTACCTTTGGCTGGAGTATTTGCAGCTTTTTTTGGAATTTTACTTGGTTTTCCAGTGCTAAGATTAAGAGGAGATTATCTTGCGATTGTTACTTTAGGATTTGGAGAAATTATAAGAATTATTTTGATTAATTGGTATGAGGTAACTAATGGACCTGACGGAATTACAGGAATACCGCGACCATCTTTTTTTGGATTACCTTTTAAAAGATCTCCAGATGAGGGGGAAACAAGTTTTCATTTGTTTTTCAATCTTGAATATTCAACAATGCATCGAATAATATTTTTATACTACTTAATATTAGTATTAGCCTTAATAACGAATTACTTCACGCTAAAGATAAGAAAACTTCCTGTCGGTAGAGCATGGGAAGCTTTAAGAGAAGATGAGATCGCTTGTAAATCTTTAGGAGTAAATCCTACGAATACAAAACTAACTGCTTTTGCAATTGGAGCTATGTTTGGTGGTTTCGCTGGTTCATTTTTTGCAACGCGACAAGCATTTATAAGTCCAGAAAGTTTCACATTTATTGAGTCCGCAATTATTGTTGCAATTGTTGTACTTGGCGGCATGGGTTCACAAACTGGAGTTGTTCTTGCATCAATTTTCTTAATTGGAATAACAGAAATGTTTAGAGATTTAGAGCAATTTAGAATGATCGCTTTTGGTGGAGCCATGGTTTTAATAATGGTGTTTAAACCAAAGGGAATATTAGCAAACAGGAAGCCAACTATTCTTATGCACGGAGATAAGAAATGAGTAATTTATTATCAGTAGAAAATTTAACAATGAAGTTCGGTGGCTTGACCGCAATTGATGATTTAAGTTTTGATGCAAAAAATAATCAAATTACCTCTATCATTGGACCTAACGGTGCAGGAAAAACTACTGTATTCAATTGTCTAACAGGATTTTATAAGCCTACTAATGGTCAAATGTTTTTACACAAAGAGGATAGCAAAATTTCATTAAGAAAATATACAGATTTTAAAATTGCTTATGTAGCTAAGGTGGCTAGAACTTTTCAAAATATTAGATTATTCCCAGCAATGTCAGTTCTTGAAAATTTGTTAGTCGCTCAACATAATGAATTAATGGTAGCTTCTGGTTACTCTTTATTTGGTTTACTTAATCTTAAAAGCTATAGAGATAAGGAACAGCTAGCAGTTGATAAAGCGAAATACTGGTTAGATATTATTGGTTTAACCCATAGAGCGGATGACAATGCAGGTGATCTACCTTACGGAGATCAAAGAAAATTAGAAATTGTTCGTGCAATGTGTATTGAACCAAGGTTATTGTGTCTAGATGAACCAGCTGCAGGATTAAATCCTAAAGAGTCAGCTGAACTAAATAAACTTTTAAAATTTATTAAAACAGAAAAACAAACAGGAATTTTATTAATTGAACATGATATGAGTGTGGTAATGGGAATTTCCGACCATGTTGTTGTTTTAAATTATGGTAAAAAAATCTTTGCAGGAACAGCCGAACAAACTAAAAATAGCAAAGAGGTTATCGAAGCTTACCTTGGAGTAGATGAATAATGCTTAAGATTTCTAATGTTGAAACTTTTTATGGAAAAATTCAAGCTCTTAGAGGTGTTGACCTTGATGTAAATGACGGTGAAATTGTCTCTTTAATTGGCTCTAATGGAGCAGGTAAATCAACTTTACTTATGACTATAAGTGGAGTGAATAAAGCTAGAAGAGGAAATATAGTTTTAAATGGTGAAAATATTGAGAACAAAGACCCTCACAAAATAGTTGATATGGGTATTTGCCAAGTTCCAGAAGGAAGAAGAATATTTTCAAGATTGACTGTAGAAGAAAATTTAAGATTAGGAGCTCATGCTAACGAAAAAGGAAAGCACTTTGAAAATGATATTAAGGAAGTTTACGATTTATTTCCTGTATTAAGTGATAGAAAAACGCAAAGAGGCGGAACACTTTCTGGAGGAGAACAGCAAATGCTGGCGATAGGAAGAGCATTAATGAGTAAACCCAAAGTACTTTTATTAGATGAACCTTCACTTGGAATAGCACCTAAACTAGTAAATCAAATTTTTGTTTCAATAAAAAATATAAATAAAGAAAAAAATGTTACTATTTTTTTAGTTGAGCAAAATGCAAAAAAGGCTCTGGAGCTTGCTGATAGAGCATATGTTTTAGTAAATGGGAAGGTGACCATAAAGGGTCCCGGTCAAGAGTTACTCAAAAATAAAGATATACAAGCTGCTTACCTCGAAGGTGGGGTAAAAAATTAACTTTTTTTCATATTTACAATATTAGAATTAAGGTGTTCAATATCGATAATTAATTAATTAATAACAAAGGGAAATAATATGTTAAGAACGTTCAATAAACTTCTTTCATTAATTGCCGGAACATTAATGCTTGCAACAGTTTCAGCTAAAGCTGACGTTGTTGTTGCTTCTGCTGGACCTATGTCTGGTCAGTACGCTTCATTTGGTGCTCAGTTAAAAGCTGGTGCTGAAATGTGGTTAAAGCACGTTAACAAAAAAGGCGGAATTAATGGCGAGAAAGTTAAATTAGAAATCGGAGATGATGCTTGCGATCCTAAACAAGCTGTTGCTGTAGCCAACAAATTTGCTGGTCAAGGTGTAGCTTATGTTGCAGGTCACTTCTGCTCTGGTTCTTCAATTCCAGCTTCTGCAGTTTACAATGAAGAAGGAATTATACAAGTTTCACCAGCTTCAACAAATCCAGCGTTAACGGATAAAGGTGGTAAATATACTTTTAGAGTTTGTGGTCGAGATGATCAGCAAGGTGAAGTTGCTGGTAAATTCTTAGCTGAAAACTACAAAGGTAAAAAAGTAGCTATCCTTCATGATAAAACTGCTTACGGAAAAGGTTTAGCAGATGCGACTAGAAAAAACATGAAGAAAGCTGGCCTTAAAGATGCTATGTACGAAGCTTATACAGCAGGTGAAAAAGACTACTCTGCTTTAGTTTCAAAACTAAAATCAAATAACATTGATGCAGTTTATCTTGGTGGATACCACACAGAAGGTGGTTTGATCGTAAGACAAATGAGAGATCAAGGTATGAAAACTAAATTAATCAGTGGTGACGCATTAGTTACAGCTGAGTATTGGGATATCACAGGAAATGCAGGCGAAGGTACTTTAATGACTTTCTCTCCAGATCCTAGAAATAACCCTGCTGCTGCAGATGTTGTAAAAGAATTTAAAGCTGCTGGTATTGAGCCAGAAGGTTATGTTCTTTATTCATACGCTGCGTTACAGGTATTCGAACAAGCTGCTAATCAAGCTGGAACAAACGATCCTGCTAAAGTTCTTAAAGTTATGAGAAAAGGTAAGTTTGATACTGTAATCGGTTCACTAAGCTTTGACAAAAAAGGTGATGTGAGCTTACCAGGTTATGTATTTTATGAGTGGAGCAAAGGTAAATACAAAGAACTGTAAACCAATTGCTTAACTAATTTAAAAGGGGGCTTAGGCCCCCTTTTTTATTTATAGAAAGGAATTTATGGAAATAACTTATGACGATTTTAAGAAAGTGCAGATTAAAGTCGGCACTATTTTAGAAGCAAAAGTAAATGAGAAAGCAAGAAAACCTTCATTAGTAGTTAAGGTAGATTTTGGAAAAGAGATAGGCATAAAACAATCCTCAGCGCAGATTACTCACTATTACACTCCTGAAAATTTAGTAGGAAAACAAGTTATTGGGGTTTGTAATTTTCCGACAAAAAATATTGCTGGCGTTACATCAGAAGTTTTAGTGCTTGGTGCAATTGAAAAGGACGGAAAAGTTGTCCTAGTGCACCCATCTCAGAAAACTGATAATGGTCTAGATATTGCTTAAATGAGTTCTGAAATATTTAATTGGAGTTGTAGACATACATGGTCAAGAAGTGCCAAAAATACATTTTGGTGTTTACTTGGTTGCTCTATTGGTGATTTTGGAACTATATTATTTTTTCAATTAACAAAAATTCCTTTTCCCGTTTTAGCAATCATGGTTTTAGCGATAATCAATGGAATTATTACAAGTATAATTTTAGAAACAATTATTTTATTAAGACAAAACTTTTCTTTAAAGTTAGCTTTTAAAACAGCTGTTGGGATGAGTTTAATCTCAATGGTAAGTATGGAAGTTGCTATGAATGCCACTGATTATTTTCTTACAGGTGGAGCTATTTTAACTTGGTGGGTTGTGCCGATAATGTTAGCTGTTGGTTTTGTTACGCCCTGGCCATATAATTATTGGAGATTAAAAAAGTTCAACGAAGCTTGCCACTAAGTAATTTTGTTTAAGATTTTATCCTTAAAAATAAAATGATGAACAATCACTGCTAGTATATGTAGGCTTACAAGTGCTAATAATAAGTAATTAGCGTAAATGTGAACTTGGTAATAAACATCAGCTAAAACAAAATTATCTTTTTCAAATCCATATTTAAAAAAAATAAAATTAAGTGTTTCTCCCATATAAAGTTTCTTAAGAATGCCAGAAATAGTTATGGAAAAAATAGTTACATAAAGCAAAAAATGGTTAGCCTTCCCAATGAAGACTTGGCCTTTAAAAAAACTCTTAGTTTCAGATGGACTTGGGTTAAAAAATTTCCAAATTAGTCTAAACAAAGTAAGATAGAAAACGGTTATTCCAACTAGGATATGTATATTTTCAAGTTCAATTCTTTCATCAGAGAATTCAAGTCCTACTAAATAAAATCCAAAAGGAACTTGAGCTACTAAGACAATAAATGTAACCCAGTGGAACAATTTGGCCAATAGCCCATATTCATTTTGACTGTTAAAAATTTTCACTATTAATTATAATCAAAGTATGTCATTTAAAAACACCGTTTCTAAATTCATTATTTTAACAGTAGTATTATTCTCTGTATTTTATATCTTTAATTTTGTCACAGATAAAAAAGAAGCTTTAGCCAATATTAACAATAAACAAATTGTTGAAGTTTTTAAGACACCCTCATGCGGATGTTGTTATGGGTATGTTTTATTTTTAGAAGAAGAAAAATTCAAAGTAAAACAAACAGATATGAGAAGCCTTCATACAATAAAACAAAAATATAATATCCCAGTAGAAATGCAGTCTTGTCATACTACTATTATGGGAAAATACTTTATTGAAGGACATGTCCCGTTTGAGGCAGTTAACAAATTATTAAAAGAGCAACCTGATATTGATGGTATAGCTTTACCTGGAATGCCGATTGGCACACCAGGAATGCCAGGTGATAAAGATGAGCCTTATGTTATTTATCAACTTAAAGATGGGAAATCATCTATTTTCATGACAATATAAATTTTATGATACGAAAGATAAAAATAATAAAAACACTTATTATTATTTTTTCTTTAAGTCTTTCCTTTTCTGCTAATGCTCAGACTGTGGAAGAAATTATTAAAGGTAGAAAAGCAATGTTTAGCGAAAACTATCAAAACGCTAAAAAAATATCCATATTACTGAAATCTAAAAGAATCGAGGAGGCTAAACCTTTAATGAAAAAAATTTCAGATAATTATATAAAATTACAAGATTATTTTCCTGAAAATACAAAAGAGGGGTTTAAAACAGGGGCACTACCAAGCATTTGGGAAAACAAAGATGAATTCAATGCTTTAATGAAAAAAGCATCAGATGATATGATTAAACTAGCCAAAGCTATTGAGACTGCTGAAGATCTAAGAGCAGTGCAGAAAGAACTAATGTGGAGCAATTGTTCGGCTTGTCATAGTAAGTTTAGAGCGCCTCATTAAATTTTAATGCAACTTTTCCCATTAATTTTATTCGGTATTGCAACTGCTTTTTCTCCTGGCCCAAATAATATTATGACATCTTATACAGCTTTTAATTTTGGTTTTAGAAAAGCTATCCCCACTATGCTTGGAGTGATTATCGGATGGACGCTTTTAATTATTCTTTTGCAACTTACATCTGGAGCTATTTTTCAAAAGTATGCATTTGTTCAAACTACAATAAAAATACTAGGATCAATCTACTTATTATATATGGCGTACAAATTATCTTTTGCAGGACAAACAAAAGATAAAAAAATTGATCCAAAGCCAGTAACTTTTTTGAATACTTTTTGGTTTCAATTCGTTAATCCTAAAAGCATTATAGTTGGATTAACCTCAATTTCTTTATTTATTGATACACAAAATAATTACTTAAGAGACTCAATTGTTTTAACATTTGTTTGGTTTTTGATGGCTGTTGGAAGTCAAACAGCCTGGTGTTTAATGGGTAAATACATGAGAAAATTCGCCACAAGTGATAAATTTATTAAGAATTTTAATTACACAATGTCTTTTTTACTTATCGTTTGTGTGATTTTGTTCTATGTATAGCGCATGAAATTTAATAGTAAAAATTCTTTTAAGTCATTAGATAATATTTCATCATTAGGTAAAGATTATAAGATCTTCAATTTAAAAATAGCCGAAAAGAATGGCTTAGACGGAATTTCAAAGCTACCAAAATCTCTTAAAGTTTTATTAGAAAATCTTCTTAGATATGAGGATGATTTAACAGTAGATAAAAAACAGATTATAGCAATAAAAGAATGGTTAAAAAATAAAAAGTCTAACACTGAAATAGCTTACAGACCTGCACGTACTTTACTACAAGATTATACTGGAATTCCTGCAATTGCTGACCTTGCAGCTATGAGAGATGCGGTAAAAGATAAAAATAAAAACCCAGACAAAATTAATCCATTATCTGCAGTTGATTTAGTTATAGATCATTCTGTAATGGTCGACGAGTATGCATCAGGAAAATCATTTAATCAAAATGTCGAGAGAGAATTTTCAAGAAATGGTGAAAGATATTCTTTTTTAAAATGGGGGCAAAAAGCATTTGATAATTTTAGAGTTGTTCCGCCTGGAACAGGAATTTGTCATCAAGTAAATTTAGAATATTTGTCTAAAGTTGTTTGGTCATCAAAAAGTGACAACGATCTATATGCTTATCCAGATACTTTAGTTGGAACTGACAGTCACACAACAATGGTGAATGGTTTATCAGTCTTAGGCTGGGGTGTTGGAGGAATAGAGGCTGAGGCCGCAATGTTAGGCCAACCAATTTCAATGTTAATTCCAGAAGTTGTTGGCGTAGAGCTAAAAGGAAAATTAAAAGAAGGTACGACTGCAACAGACTTAGTTTTAATTATTGTTGAAATGCTAAGAAAAAAAGGTGTGGTTGGAAAATTTGTGGAGTTTTATGGTGAAGGTTTAAAAAATTTAACTTTAGCTGATAGAGCAACAATTGCAAACATGGCTCCTGAATATGGAGCTACATGTGGTTTCTTCCCAGTTGATGATGAAACTCTTAAATATTTAAAATTATCTGGAAGAGATCAAGAAACAATAGTTTTAGTCGAGAAATATTCTAAAGAACAAGGACTTTGGGCAAGTAATGATGTTGTTTTTACTGATACTCTTTCATTAGATGTTAGCAGTGTAGTAACAAGCATTTCTGGACCTAAACGACCCCAGGATAAAGTTTTGCTAACAGAAGCCTCGACTGCATTTGCGAAAGTTTATAAAGAAAATGCAAAAAGAGATAAGCCTATTGAAGCTAAAGTTGAAGGAACTGACTTTAATATAAAAGACGGCGATATTGTAATTGCCGCGATAACATCTTGCACAAATACTTCGAATCCAAGCGTGATGATTGGCGCAGGTCTTTTAGCGAAGAAAGCAGATGAAAAGGGTTTAAAAGTTAAACCTTGGGTAAAAACTTCACTAGCACCAGGATCACAAGTTGTTACTGACTATTTAGAAAAAGCAGGTTTGAACAAATATTTAGATGAACTTGGTTTTAACTTAGTTGGTTATGGCTGCACAACTTGTATAGGTAATTCTGGACCTTTAAATCAAAATATATCAGATGCAATAAATAAAAATGATCTTTACGCTGTTTCAGTTTTATCTGGAAATAGGAACTTTGAAGGAAGAATTAATCCGGATGTAAAAGCGAATTACTTAGCTTCACCTCCTCTTGTAGTTGCTTATGCTCTAGCAGGTAATATGAATTTCGATATGTACAAATCACCTCTTGGTAAAGACAAAAATGGCAAAGATGTTTTCTTAAAAGATATTTGGCCAAGTAATAAAGAAATTGAAGATTTAATGTTAAGTTCTTTAAACGCGGATATGTTTAAAAAAAGATATTCAAATGTCTCAAAGGGACCTAAAGAATGGCAAGCTATCAGTACAACAGATAGTGATATTTATGACTGGGAAGTTAATTCTACATATGTAAAAAGACCACCATTTTTTGATGATTTACCCGACCAACCAGAGGGATTTAAACCAATTAATGACGCAAGAATTCTTTTATTATTAGCTGACACAGTAACTACAGATCATATTTCACCAGCAGGAAGTATTAAAAAAGAAAGTCCAACTGGCGATTATTTTATGAAGCATCAAATACAACAAAAAGATTTTAACTCTTATGGTGCAAGAAGAGGAAATCATGAAGTGATGATGAGAGGAACTTTTGGAAATATAAAAATTAGAAATGAAATGGCTCCTGGTACCGAGGGTGGATTTACAACGTTGCAGCCAGATGGAAAAGTAATGAGTGTTTATGAAGCTGCAATGGAATATAAAAAAAGAAAAAATGATTTAGTTGTAATTGCTGGTAAAGAATATGGAACAGGTTCGTCTAGGGACTGGGCAGCAAAAGGAACTAAACTTTTGGGAATTAAAGCTGTTTTAGCAGAAAGTTTTGAAAGAATTCATAGATCTAATTTAATTGGAATGGGTGTTTTACCCTTACAGTTTAAAGAAGGTTTTGATAGAAAAAAATTGAAAATTACAGGAGCAGAGCTAGTTTCAATTGTAGATATTGACAAAGGTGTGAAGCCAAGACAAGAGGTGAATTGTGAAATTAAATATCAAGACGGAACTAGCAAAAAAATTCCGATGCTTTGTAGAATTGATACCGCTAATGAAGTGGAGTATTACAAAAATGGAGGAATTTTACAGTATGTTTTAAGAAATATGCTTGCTAACTAAATGAGAGACATAAAAGTAAAAGTTCATCCGTCAAAATCAAATCTAAAAAAAGAAGATCAATTAGCTTGGAAAATCGCTGAGATTGCATCAGATAAAGCGAAATTAGACAAAGATGCAGTTGATATGGTCATTAATAGAATTATTGATAATGCATCAGTAGCAATTGCCTCTTTTAATAGAGCACCAGTTATATCAGCAAGAGCAATGGCTCTAGCTCATTCTAGAAAAAAAGGTGCTACAGTTTTTGGTTTAAATCCAAAAATTAAAGTAGATTGCGAGTGGGCTGCATGGGCAAATGGAACAGCTGTGAGAGAATTAGATTATCACGATACTTTTTTAGCAGCGGATTACAGTCATCCAGGTGATAATATTCCTGCTATCTTAGCAGTAGCACAACAAAAGGGATGTAATGGTAAAGATTTAATAAGAGGAATACTTACCGGTTATGAGGTGCAAGTAAATTTAGTAAAAGGTATTTGTCTACATGAACATAAAATTGATCATATAGCTCACCTAGGTCCAAGTGTTGCAGCTGGTTTAGGGAGTTTATTGAATTTGAATACAGATGTGGTTTATCAATCTGTCCAGCAAGCATTACACACTACCGTCTCGACAAGACAATCTCGAAAAGGAGAAATATCTAGTTGGAAAGCTTTTGCACCAGCACATGCTGGTAAACTTGCGGTGGAGGCAGTTGATAGATGTATGAGAGGTGAGGGCGCTCCCTCACCAATTTATGAAGGAGAAGATAGCGTCATTGCTTATGTTTTATCTGGACCAGATAAAGAATACAGAGTTCCATTACCAAATGTAAATGAGCCTAAGCGAGCAATACTTGAAACATACACCAAAGAGCATTCAGCAGAATACCAATCCCAAGCTTTGATTGATTTAGCTAGAAGCTTAAATAAAAAAATTTCTAATATTGGTGATATTGAAAACATTGTAATTGAAACAAGTCATCATACTCACTACGTAATCGGTACTGGAGCAAATGATCCTCAAAAAATGGATCCAAAAGCAAGTAGGGAAACTTTAGATCATTCAATAATGTATATATTTGCAGTGGCACTTGAAGACGGCGCTTGGCATCATGTTAAATCCTACACTCCTAAAAGAGCTCAAAGAAAAAGTACTGTTGAACTTTGGCAAAAAATTTCAACTAAAGAGGATCCAAAATGGACTGAAAAATATCATGACCCCAACCCTAAAAATAAATGCTTTGGTGGAAAAGTAGTTATAACAATGAAAGATGGGTCTACGATGTCAGAGGAAATTAACGTTGCAGACGCACACCCAGCTGGCAAAAAACCTTTTTTGCGTAAAGAATATATAAATAAATTCAAAAGTTTAACTCAAGGTATTATTTCAAAAAAAGAGTCGGATAGATTTTTAGAATGTGTGCAAAATCTTCCAAAATTAAAAGAAAAAGATTTAACGGGTTTAAATGTAGAGGTCAAATCGTCGGTAAAAGATAAATCTAAAAGTAGTAAAGGGATATTTTAATTATTTGATTTTCTTTGCTAAATCATTAGCACTTAACCAAGCATTTTCAACTTTAGGACCGATAAACCAATCAGCGCACAAACCTAACCTTAATTTTTTGTTCCAATAACTTTTTAAAGGTGAACCATTTAAATTATATGAATATTTCCATCCGTGTGTTTTTTTGAAAATAATCTTATTTTTTTTATACCCTGTAAAATTTAAAAATTTTGATATTAAAGTGTTCTCTACGTTCTTATTCTTTTTATAATTATTTATATTTTTTCTTGCCCACCCAATCGATGACTGTAGTGTCCAAAGAGAATTTGAAGATTTAAATCTATTTTTACTATTTTCGAAAGCTGCCCAAGTTAAAATATCATCATTAAATTTAATACTACTTACTGGTACAGTCTTTTGATTTTTAAAAGCTAGCATTACTGTTATATTAGGCTCCATGTTAATCCTTAAATTTGATATTTTTTTTTCTAAATATTTACCTGCTATTTTTTTTGATTGAGGGAATGGACAAGTTAATATTATCGACTTAGCTTGAATATATTCACCATTATCTAGTTTTATTTCCCAGAAGAATTTATTATTAAAAATTGATTTGACTGAAGATTGAAAATTTTTTTTTATTTTTTTAGTATAATATTTAGATATAAAATTATTGCCTTTTACTCCAATAAACTTTTCTGTATCTTCTTTTTTTTCAAAGGTAAAATCTAAATGATTTCCATTCCAAACTTTTGCTTCTTTTTTTTTATAAAGAGTTTTTATAAACTTCAAAAATTCTTTTGATTTTGGAGAAATATATTGAACTCCATGGTCAAAGCTTAAATTTTGTTTAAATCTTTTATTCGACGCACGTCCTCCCGGGCCTCTTGCTTTGTCAAGAATATGCACAGAGTAGTTTTTTGAAAGAAGGTAAGCTATTGTAGAGCCAGATACACCTGACCCTATAATACAAAAGTCTAACATTATAAGAACAAAAATTTATATTTTTCGTTAATTGAGAGAACTTCATAACTTACAAGTCCGCCAATAATTAATTGAATTGAAATTACTAAAATTACAAATAAACCTAAATATCCAAGCCACATATGTTTTTTAATATATTCAGCAAAAAAACTTGCAAGGGTAGCAATTAAAAACACTGATAATAGCAAACCTATCACCATTAAATGAAAATTACCCTTCGAAGCTGCAACAACAGCAATAGTATTATCAAAACTTAATGTAAGATCTGCAATTAAGACTTGATAGACTCCCACGCTAAAACTCTTAGTTTCAGAGGACTTAAGTTGTGGTGTTTTAATCTTATTTTTTCCAAAAAAGTCTTGTCTTAAATTATTAATAACCCATAAAAGCAAAACGCCGCCAAGGATTTTAATCCAAGCAAATTCAAACAGATAATTAGCTCCTGATGCAAATACAATTCTAAATAAGAATGCTGCAGCAACACCCCATGCTATAATCTTTCTTCTATTTTCTGTTGCAAATCCTGCAGCGATTAAACCTATTATGATCGCGTTATCCGCAGCCATAACTATATCTATAAGGATTATTTGTACTGAGATAATTACTTGCTCTAACATTCGAGAATCAATGTATATAAGGTTATTAAGATATATTAAAGAATAAAATGGAACTGTTCAAAAGCTCATCAAAATTTTCAAAAAAACAAATAATTTTGTTGTCCATACCGGTTTTTTTTTCAAACATGGCCATTCCATTAGTAGGAATGGTTGATACAGGCTTGATGGGAAATTTAAGCGAGACCAAGTATTTAGCAGCAACCAGTATAGCTACATCAGTTATGACAATGATTGTTTGGAGTTTTGGTTTTTTAAGAATGGGGACTGTTGGACTAGTTGCACAGGCTTATGGTAGAAGTGATTATAGAGAGATAGTAAAAACGATTTTAAGAAATATAGCCCTTGCTCTAATTGCAGCATTTATAATAATTATTTTCTTCCCGGCTTTAAAAATTACAATAAGTTATTTTTTCTCACCCTCTGATGAAACAGAGGTATTAATAAAAACTTATCTAAATGTAAGAATTTTTTCAATTCCTGCAGAATTAATTATTTATGTTTTAGTGGGTTTTTATTTAGGTATACAAAAAACTAAAATTTCAAGTTTTTTAATAATTGTTCTATCAAGTTTGAATATCATTTTTAGTTCTCTACTAGTTTTAACATATGATTTAAAAGTTTTTGGTGTAGCTCTAGGAACATTAATTTCGAGTTATATAACCTTAATTATTTTCACGATATTTACCTATAATTTTATTATTCAAAAATTCAAAGTAATTCCTAAATTTGAAAATTTGGTAGTAAGGTCTAAATTAATTAAACTTTTAAATATAAATTTAGATATTTTTATAAGAACTTTATTTCTCACATTTGCTTTTCTATGGGTAACTTATCTTGGTTCAAAAATCGGAGAAGATTATTTAGCAGTTAATACAATATTGATGCAATTTATAATTTTATCATCATTCTTCTTAGATGCTTATGCATTTTCGACTGAAGGAATTATAGGTTTCGCTGTAGGGAGAAGAAACCGAAAATCTTTTTTAGAGGTTGTAAAAAATTCTATTCAGGTAAGTTTTGTCACCGCCATAATTATTTCTTTTTTCTATTTAATATTTTTTAAAGATATAATTTACGTAATAACTGATATTGAGATTTTAAGATTTATTTCATTTCAGCATATCTTATGGGTAATTATAATTCCACCAATTGCGTGTTTTTGTTATCAGTTAGATGGAATATTTATCGGAGCATCACAAACAAAAGAAATTAGAAATGCAATGATAGTATCTGTTTTGAGTTATATTGGAGTATCGATCTTCTTTACAAAATATCTAGACAATCATGGTATTTGGTTATCTCTTTTATTATTTATGATATTTAGGTCTTTGACTTTACAATATTATTTTAAAAATATTTTGAAAAAATTCTAAATGCAATTTTTATATAAAATACCGGGTTATATTCTACTCTTATTTGGAGGTTTTTGTTTAAGCTGGGGAGGATTTATTATTAGATCTTTTGAAGAGGCAAGTATCTGGCAAATATTATTTTTAAGATCTTTTTTTTTCCTTTTAGCTCTAATAGCTTTTCTTTTTATAACTTATAAAAAAAATACCTTTAATATTATTAAAGAGTCTGGTCTTCCAGGTTTATTAGGAGGTTTTGTTTTATCATTTAGCTTTGTTGCTTTTGTAGTTGCGATGAGCAATACAACAGTAGCAAATGTAGTTTTTATTATAAGTACACAAACTATGTTTCTGGCAATATTTGGATATTTTTATCTTAAAGAAAAAGTTTCTTCAATTGGCTTAATATCAATCCTTCTTGCTATGAGTGGTATTATTATAATGATTGGAGACTCTATTTCAGGCGGATCATTATTTGGAAACATAGTGGCGTTAGCAATCCCAATAAATTTTGCGATTTTAGTAATGATAATTAGAAAAAATACCAAAGTTGATATGGTTCCGGCAATTTTTTATTCTGGAATATTTAGTTTGATTTACGGTTTTTTCTTAGCAGAGTCATTTGAATTCACTAAACATGATCTATGGATGGGTTTTCTTCTTGGAGTTCCGCAATTAGCAATTAGTTTTATTTGTATAACAATCGGATCAAGAACAGTTGAATCAGCAACAGTTGGAATTTTGATGTTGATGGAAACTTTATGTGCGCCTCTTTGGGTATGGTTATTTTTAAATGAAATTCCTCCAATTAGTGTATTTATAGGTGGCGCAGTCATTATTTCGGCAATAATATTGAAGAGTTTTGATAAAAAACATAGCAAGACTTGAATAATTTGCATTTGACTTTTTAATGTATTTAGAGGAAAGTCCTCTGCGTAACGGGAGAGACCATTTAGGCGCCGAAGGAGCAACCACCCCGGAAACTCTCAGGCAAAAGGACCGTTGCCGTAATAACTCTGGAAAGCAGGCGAAAGCCTCACCGAAGGATTAAATCTCTCAGGTACATAGACAGATGGGGTTAGATAAGAGTTATTATGGAAGTACAAAAAACAGCTTTATACAATTATCATAAAAATCTAGGAGCAAAGTTTGTTCCGTTTGCTGGTTATGAAATGCCTATTCAATATAAAGATGGCATTGTTAAAGAACATATTTCTACAAGAACACACGCTGGATTTTTTGATGTCTCACATATGGGGCAATTTTTTTTAGAAGGGGATGAAACTTTGATAGAGTCATTAGAGAAAATTATACCAGCAGATTTAAAAAATTTGAAAATTAATCATTCAAAATATTCTTTTTTACTTAATAATGAAGGTGGAATAATCGATGATTTAATTATTACGAGAAAAGAAAAAGGTTTTTGTATAATCTTAAACGCAGCTTGTAAGGAAAATGATATAAAACAAATTTCTCAATTTTTGAAAAAAAATCATAAACATCTTTTAAACAACGATTTATCTTTAATAGCGTTACAAGGACCTAAATCTGTAGAAATTTTAGAAAAATTAATTCCAGGCGTTGCTAATTTAAAATTTATGACTGGAAGTAATTTTGAGTATGAAAGTGAAAATCTATATGTAACAAGATCTGGATATACAGGTGAAGATGGTTTTGAAATCTCAATTTCAAACACAAAAGTTGAAAAGCTTATCGATTACTTAATTTCAAATGAAGTTAAACCGATAGGTTTAGGAGCTAGAGATACATTAAGATTAGAGGCAGGTCTGTGTTTATATGGCCATGATTTAAATGAAAAAATAAATCCAGTTGAGGCTAATTTAAAATGGGCTATAGCAAAAAAAAGGAAAGAAGTTGGTGGCTTTAATGGATGGGAAAAAATAAAAAATTTATTAGCAAACGGAAGTGAAAAAATTAGAGTTGGTATAAAACCAGATGGAAAAGTTATAGCTAGAGAAAATACGAAAATCTTTTCGTCAGATAATAATGAAATAGGATTCGTTACTAGCGGTACTTTTGGCCCGAGTGTGAACGCTCCAGTTGCAATGGGGTACGTTAAATCAGAATTTTCTGAGGTAGGTACATCTGTTCAGCTTGAAGTAAGAGGAAAAAAATATGGGGGTAAGATTTCTGAACTCCCATTTTATAAAAAAAGTTATGTTAAATAAAGGGGAAAAAATATGAGTGAAAAAAAATTTTCTAAAAAACATGAATGGGTTTCACTAGATGGAGACGTTGCTACAGTAGGAATAACTAAGCATGCAACAGAAATGCTCGGTGACATTGTTTTTGTGGAGGTTCCTGATGCAGGTAAAGCTGTAGAAAAAGAAGGTCAAGCAGCTGTTGTAGAGTCTACTAAAGCTGCGAGTGATGTTTATTCTCCTATTTCTGGAGAAATTACTGAAGGAAATAAAGCCATTGCAGATGATCCCGGGAGCGTAAATACTGATCCTGAAGGTGCCAGCTGGTTTTTTAAGTTAAAGATAAAAGATAAAGGTGAGTATGACTCCCTAATGTCAAAAGACGAATATGATAAATTTTGTAAGGAGAACCCTAGCTAAATGATTGACGATAATTCAAAAGAATTCATTAAAAGACACATTGGTCCTTCTGAAGAAGATCAATCCAAGATGTTGCAATATGTTGGGTATGAATCATTAGAGGATCTAATGAGCAATACTGTACCAGAAAAAATCTTATTAAAAGGTGATCTTAAAATCGATCAGCCAATGTCAGAGAACGATGCTTTAAAAAAATTAAAATCTTTATCTAAAAAAAATAAAATCTTTAAAAATTTTATTGGAATGGGATACTATAATTCTATTACACCTAATGTCATTCTTAGAAATATTTTAGAAAATCCAGGATGGTATACATCTTATACACCTTACCAACCTGAAGTGGCGCAAGGTCGTCTTGAAATGCTTTTAAATTTTCAACAATCAATAATTGACTTAACGGGCATGGATATAGCTAATGCTTCTTTGTTAGATGAAGCAACAGCAACAGCAGAGGCAGTTGGATTAAGCCAAAGATTAGATAAGACTAATTCAAAAAAAATATTTATTTCAAGTAATTGTAATCCTCAAACAATTGATCTTATAAAGACGAGAACAAATCCTTTTGGTTTAGAATTGATCATTGGTGATGAAAAAAAAGAACTTTCAAAAATTAATGAAGATATAATTTGCGGTGTTTTATCTTATCCGGGAACTTTAGGTGAGATAAACGATCCTAGTGAAAGCATCAGTCAAATTCACAAAAAAAACGGAAAAGCTATTTTGGTTTGTGACTTATTGGCCTTAGCAAGATTAAAAACTCCAGCTGAACTTGGAGCTGACATTGCTGTCGGTAGTGCCCAAAGATTTGGTATCCCAATGGGTTACGGCGGGCCTCATGCTGCATTTTTTGCTACAAAAGAGGAATTTAAAAGATCAATGCCAGGAAGAATAATAGGTGTTTCAAAAGATAGACACGGAAAAAAAGCATACAGGCTTTCTTTACAAACAAGGGAGCAACACATTCGAAGAGATAAAGCAACAAGCAATATTTGTACTGCTCAAGCTTTATTGGCTATTATTTCTGCTGCTTTTGCAATTTATCATGGACCTGAAGGAATACTTAAAATTGCGAATAGAACTTCTAAACTAGCAAAAATCTTTGCTGATAATATTAAAGCAAGCGGTTATAAAATTCTATCAGATCATTTCTTCGATACCGTTACGATTAAAACTAATGAAAAAACAAATCCTATTTTTGAAGCTGCACTAAAAGAGAATATAAACCTTAGAAAAGTTGATAAAGATCATTTGTCTGTTGCGTTTGATGAAGCAAAAAAACTTGATGATGTAAACTTATTGTTGAAAATATTTGGAGTAACTAAAGTAATTAAACAAGACGTTAAGGTTGAACTAGATAATCTTCCAAAAAATCTTTTAAGAAATTCAAAATACTTAACTCATCCAGTTTTTAACAAATACCATTCTGAAACTGAGATGTTAAGATATCTAAAGAAACTAGAAGATTGTGATATTGCACTTAATAGATCAATGATTGCTTTAGGATCTTGTACAATGAAGCTCAATGCAACAGCAGAATTAATTCCTATTACTTGGAAAGAGTTTTCGCTTCCACATCCTTTTGTTCCTACAAATCAAATGGAGGGTTATAAGATTCTTTTTAACGATCTAATAAACGATCTGAAAGAAATTACTGGATATGACGCAGTTTCTTTACAGCCTAACTCTGGGGCTCAAGGAGAGTATGCAGGTCTAATGACTATAAGAAAATTCCATAAAAATAATAAACAAGAAAATCGTAACGTTTGTCTAATTCCGGATTCAGCTCATGGAACTAATCCAGCAAGTGCCCAAATGTGTGGGATGAAAGTGGTTGTAGTCAATTGTGACGAAGATGGAAACGTGGATATAGACGACCTTAAAAATAAAGCTGAAAAACACTCAAAAGACTTAGCTGCTTTAATGGTTACTTACCCCTCTACTCATGGAGTATTTGAAGAAAAAATTATGGATATTTGTGAAGTAATTCATAAGCATGGCGGACAAGTTTATATGGATGGAGCAAATCTAAACGCGCTTGTAGGTGTTGCAAAGCCAGGGAAATTTGGACCAGATGTTTGTCATATTAATTTACATAAAACATTTTGCATACCGCACGGTGGAGGTGGACCAGGAATGGGCCCAATCGCTTGCGCTAAGCATCTAACTGATTTTTTACCAACACATGAAATTATTAAAGAGGCAGGCCCTAAGAATGGAATGGGAGCTGTATCAGCTGCACCTTGGGGTAGCTCAAGCATACTTCCAATATCCTGGATGTATATAAAGATGATGGGTGCTGAAGGATTGAAAAAAGCCTCACAAGTTTCAATTTTAAATGCAAATTACATTTCAAAAAAATTATCCAAAGATTACAAAGTTCTTTATACTGGTAAAAATGGAAATGTTGCACATGAATGCATAATTGATATCCGACCAATAAAATCAAGTTCAGGAATCTCTGAGGAGGATTTAGCAAAAAGACTTATTGACTTTGGCTACCATGCTCCAACAATGTCATGGCCAGTTGCTGGTACAATTATGATTGAGCCAACTGAAAGTGAAAACTTGGAGGAGATTGATAAATTTTGTAATGCACTTATAAAAATTAAAAAAGAAATTAATTTAGTGGAGTCATCAAAATTTGACAAAATAGATAACCCGCTGAAAAATGCACCTCATACTTATGTCGAATTAGCCTCCAGTGAGTGGAAACACTCCTACTCAAGAGAAGAAGCAGCTTTTCCAACTGAGTATGTTAAAAATAATAAATATTGGGCACCAGTCGCTCGGGTAGATAACGTTTTTGGAGATAGAAATTTAGTATGTTCATGTCCTTCAATAGATGAATATAAAGATGAAGCTGCTTAATCTCTTTTAATGAAAATCGCTGTTATCGGCTCAGGCATCTCAGGACTATCTTGCGCATATTTTCTCTCAAAAAAATATAAAGTTGATTTATACGAAAAAGATGATCATTTTGGAGGTCATTCTTTTACCTACGAGATAAAAGAAGATGATAAGATTGTTCCAGTAGATCTAGGCTTTATTGTTTTTAATGAGGTTACTTATCCAAATTTAGTAAATTTTTTTAATGAATTAAAAGTTCCTTATGAAAAAAGCGACATGTCATTTTCTGTATCAATTAAGAATAGTAATGTTGAATATAGTGGAAGTGGTTTAGGAGGTATTTTTGCTAATAAATTAAATCTTCTTAATTTAAAATTTTTATATATGATTAGAGAGATAATTTCATTTTATAAAACTGCTCCAAAATTACTTGAAAGTGAAATTAAAGAAGAGACTCTTGGAAATTATCTTAATAAAAAAAAGTTATCAAAATATTTTATCGAGTATCACTTAATTCCCATGGTTGCTGCTATTTGGTCAATGCCATTTAATAAAGCAAAGGAAATGCCAT
Organism: uncultured Pelagibacteraceae bacterium; assembly: GCA_902617025.1. Classification (GTDB taxonomy): domain Bacteria; phylum Pseudomonadota; class Alphaproteobacteria; order Pelagibacterales; family Pelagibacteraceae; genus Pelagilacustribacter. Next base: position 84,650 of record CACMVB010000004.1, read on the forward strand.
TAAAATTTTTTTTAAATTTTTTTACTAATCATGGTTTATTTAAATTTAAAAATAGACCACAATGGTACACAGTTTCAAATAGAAGTAGAGCTTATGTAAAAAAAGTAACAGATAAAATTAGTGGAGAAATTTTCAAAAATTATAAAGTGGATAAGTTAATTAGAAGCGATGACAATATCAGGGTAATTATTGGCAATGAATATGTTGACTATGATCAAGTAGTTTTAGCTTCCCATGCAGACCAAAGTTTAAGAATGATAGAAAAACCAACGGAACAAGAAAAAAATATTTTGGAAAAATTCAATTACGTGAAGAATGAGGCTTATTTACACACTGATAAGAGATTAATGCCTCACAAAAAAAGGGCCTGGTCTAGTTGGAATTCTGTTTCAGATGGAGAAAAGACATGCATTACCTATTGGTTAAATAAACTTCAAAATTTAGATACATCTAAAGACTATTTTTTAACTTTAAACCCTATTTGTAAAATTAACGAAAATTCTATTATAAAAAAAGTTGATTTTACCCATCCATATTTGAATTCAAAGAATACCGCACTTCAAAAAGATCTAAGATTAATACAAGGGAAAAAAAGAACTTGGTTTTGTGGAAGTTATTTTGGTTACGGATTTCATGAAGATGGATTAAAATCATCTATAGATTTGATAAACAACTTTAAAATTTGATGAATTCCTGCATTTACAACGGTGAAGTAACTCATACAAGATTTAAACCTGTAAGACATTTTTTAAAATATAAAACTTTTTCATTTTTAATTGATTTAGATGAAATCAATCAATTAGACAGTTCAATAAATATTTTCTCTCATAATAAATTTAATATTTTTAGCTTTTACGATAAAGATCATGGAGAACGTGACGGAAGTGATTTAAAAGAGTGGGTTCTTAAAAACATAAGTAAGTTCAATATAAAATGTGAAATAAATAAAGTTAAAATACTTTGTTATCCAAGAATTTTTGGCTATGTGTTCAACCCTTTAAGTATTTTTTACTGCTACGAGGATAATCAATTGAAGGCAATTTTTTATGAAGTAAAGAATACTTTTAATGAGCAGCACACATATATTTTTAAAATTAAAGATAATGAAGAAATAGCTCAAAAATGCAGAAAAAAGTTTTACGTTTCACCATTTATGGATATGGAAACTTACTATAATTTTAAATTACTTAACCCCAGTGATAAACTCTCAGTCTTTATAAAACAAACAGACACGAAAGGAACAGTTTTAACAGCTACCCAAACAGGAGAAAGAAAAGAATTCAGCCCAAAACAACTCATGCTTAACTTTTTTAAGTATCCCTTAATGACAATTAAAATCATTAGTTCGATACATTTTGAAGCATTACTTTTATGGAAAAAAGGGGCAATATACAGAAAAAGAAATACTAAATTAAAAAATAATTTAAGTTACGAGGAATATTAATGAGTTTGATAAAAATTTCAGAAAGATTCGTCCTAAATAAATTGAAAAAAATCTCACACGGAAATCTTAAGCTCATAAATTATGATGGAAAAGTTTTTCATTTTGGTGACTTAGAGAGTAAATTATCTTCAGATATCAAAATTAATAAACCTAATTTTTACCTAAATGTTATTATGGGTGGAAGCTCAGCTTTAGGTGAAGCTCACATGAAAAAAGATTTTTATTCCTCAAATTTAACAAATTTAATCGAACTTACTGCAAGAAATATTAATATAATATATTCTTTTTCAGGAAGTTTAAAATTACAAAAGATCAAAAATTTTCTAAAAAAAATATTTGCGTCTAATACAAAATCTAAAAGTAAAATATATATTTCAAAACACTATGATTTAGGGAATGAATTTTTTTCGTCGTGGCTTGATAGATCTCTTACTTATTCAAGCGCAGTCTATAAAAACGAGAAAGATGATTTAGAAATCGCTCAAAGAAATAAATATCAAGAGCTTATAAATTTAATGAATATTAAAGATGGAAACAAGGTTTTAGAGATTGGGTGTGGTTGGGGCGGATTTGCTGAATTTTTAGCTAAAAATTATGATGTGCGTGTAGACTGCATCACAATTTCTAAAAATCAATATGAGTTTACTAGAAAGAGGATTTTCAACTCAGGACTAAACAATAAAGTAAATGTTAAATTTTTAGATTACAGAGATCTCAAGGAAAAATATGATCATGTAGCTTCGATAGAAATGATAGAAGCTGTTGGTGAAAAATATATGGACCAATATTTTGGTACAATTAAAAATGTTCTTAATTATGGGGGAACTGCTGCTATTCAAGGCATCGTGATAAAAGATGACTTATTTGAAAGATATAGAGCAAATGAGGATTTTATTCAAAAATATATATTTCCAGGTGGTTTTTTACCCTCAATTCAATTTATGGAAAATCTAATTAAAAAAAATGATCTAAAACTGGAAAAAATTAATACATACTCCGACGATTATGCCAGAACTTTAGCAACTTGGAGAAAAAATTTTTTAGGTGCTTGGGAAAAAATTAGCCCACTTGGTTTTGATGAATATTTCAAGCGTATGTGGGAATTTTACTTATCTTATTGTGAAGGCGGTTTTAAGTCTAGAAACATTAACTTGATTCAATTCTCTATGTCTAATAGATATTCGTCATGAAAAAATTTATATTACTATTTTTACTAATTTTAACAACAGGATGTGCAAATAAAATGAAACCGACAGATTTTAAAGATCAAAAACCAAGACTAATCATCGAAAATTATTTATCGGGTAATGTCAAAGCTTGGGGAGTTTTACAAAATAGATCTGGAAAAGTTACAAGACAATTTAAAGCTGATTTAAACGGAAAATGGAATGGTTCTCAATTAATTTTAGACGAAGTTTTTGATTGGAATGATGGGGAAAGACAAACTCGTCAATGGACAATTAAAAAAATTGATGAACATAACTACGAGGGAACAGCCTCTGATGTAGTTGGAACAGCTAAAGGATATTCATATGGTCCAGCTTTTAAATTTGAATATGTATTGCTGGTGCCGGTCAAAGGCAAAAATATTAAAATTACTTTTGATGATTGGATTTTCATGCAGGATGATCGTGTGGCAATAAACAGAGCGACAATGACTAAATTTGGAATTAAAGTAGCAGAATTAACCGTAATGTTTGTAAAAGATTGATATGTTTGAGCTTCCTAAACTAGATTACAGTAATTCAGCTCTTTCTCCAATAATGTCAGAGCAAACTTTGGATTTACATCATGGCAAACATCATCAAACTTATATTACAAATTTAAATAACTTTATAAAAGGTTCTGATTATGAAAAATTATCTTTGGAAGATATAATTAAAAAATCATCAAATGAAAAAAAAGCAGGAATTTTCAACAATGCAAGCCAACATTGGAATCATAATCTTTTTTGGAAGTGCATGAAACCTAATGGCGGAGGAAATGTTCCATCCAAGCTTGAAAGTAAGATTAAAGAAGATTTTGGAGGCTTTGAAAAATTTAGGGAGGAATTTATCAATGCTGGAGTTACCCAGTTTGGATCTGGATGGTGTTGGTTGTCTTTAAAAGAAGATAAGCTTGTAGTAACTAAATCACCTAATGCTGAAAATCCAATAATTCATAATATGAAACCTATATTAGGTTGTGATGTGTGGGAGCACTCGTATTACTTAGATTACAGAAATAAAAGACCAGCTTATTTAGAAAATTTTTTTGATAAATTAATCAATTGGGAATACGTTAACTCTCTTCTTTAATTATCGTTTAACAAGTTTATCAACTAAAAATAAATAAAGTCTATAAGGTAATATTCTTAAAAATTTTAAAGTTAAAGTTAATCCTTTTGGGAAGTGAATTTCAAAAGCATTTCCTTTCACCAAGCCATTATAAATTTTTTCTGCGGCATATTCAGGAGTTTTTAAAAATGGCATAGGAAACTCATTTTTATCAGTCAAAGGAGTTTTGATGAAACCTGGTGATACAACCGACACCCTCACTCCAAATTTTTTAAAATCAAAGTAAATACTTTCACTAAAATTAGTTAGAGCAGCTTTTGAAGGACCATAACCGCTTGAATTTGGCAGACCTCTGTAACCTGCAATCGAAGAAACTATCGAAATGTGTCCAGATTTCTTATTTTTAAAATAATCTTCGACAACTTTTACACAATCAATAACTCCTAAAAAATTAACATTAATTACATTTTTAATTTTGTCTGGATCTATATTTTGCTCATCTTTTGGCTCGTAAGTTCCACTGGAGAACAAACAAATGTCAATATCACCAAAAGTATTTAAAACATCTTTAAAAACATTATTTATTTGAGATTGGTTCGTTACATCCAAAGGAAATGAACTTATGTTGTTATGTTCAGCTAACTCATCCAAAAGTTCTTTTCTTCTTGCAGATACTGCCACTTTCCATCCCTCGTTAGCAAATTTTTCAGCTACTGCCTTTCCAATTCCGCTACTTGCACCTGTAATCCATATTTTTTTCTGATTTTCAGACATAAATTAGTTATACCTTAATTTATGACTAAGAATAAATATTTATCTCTTACATTTATTCTTTTAATAACATTTTTGGCATCTGGAATTGGTGGATTTACTACTGCTACTTTTAAAGAGCCTTGGTATTCTCAGATAATTCTTCCAAGTTTTAATCCTCCGAGCTGGGTGTTTGGACCTGTATGGACAGTTTTGTATATCTTAATGTCAGTAGCAATTTGGCGTATTTGGATAAACTACTATGATAATAAAATTTTAAATTTATATTTTTTACACCTCTTTTTTAATATGATTTGGAGTATTATTTTTTTTGGTTTTCATCAAATAGGACTAGCATTACTAGATTTAGTTTTAATTCTCATATTTATAGTTCTCTTAATGAAAATTTATTATTTGAAGGATAAGATTAGTTTTTCTTTGATGGTCCCTTACTTTTTATGGAGCGGTTACGCTTTAGTATTAAATTTTAATATTTTTATTTTAAACTAAATTAAGCTATACACACGCATGAACTACAAAAAAACTTTTAATTTTTTAAAATCTTTACCTACAAAATTAAATTCATTTTACAAAAAAAAATCAAAATCTGGAATTAAAGTAAATAATAAATCAAAAAATAAGAAAGATTTTGATCCGGTAACTAATTTTGATAAATCTTTTGAAAAATACATAAGATCATTAATTCTAAAAAAATTTCCTAACGATTCTATTATTGGAGAAGAATTTGACGATAAAAAGTCTGATAATCATTTTCAATGGTCAATCGACCCGATAGATGGAACAAGAGCTTTTGTTATTGGAGCACCGACTTGGTCCAACTTAATAGGCCTTTCTCTTAACGAAAAATCAAAAGTTGGTTTAGCAAATTTTCCAGAATTAAATAAATTTTATATAAACGATAAAAAAAAATCCTATATTTTCAAAAATAATAAAAAAAAAATTCTTAAATCTTCTAATAATAGCAATTTAAAAACAGTTAAAATTATCGGAAACTTTCATGGAACCTTAAGCTATGAAAGACAAAGAAAAGTTATAAAGAAATTTGGTTGGTCATTTAGGTTAGCTGGATTTGATGCTTTAAATTATTGTTTATTAGCTGAAGGAACAGTAGATGCTGTGATAGAAGCTAACTTAAAGCCTTATGATATTTTACCTTTAATACCCATCATCAAAAACTCAGGCGCAATTGTAACTAATTGGAAAAATGAACCTGCAGAAATAGGAGGTAATATTATTGCTTCATCTAATAAAGCTTTACATAACAAGATTCTAAGATTACTAAAACCTTTTACAAAAAAATGATTAATTTATTTATAAATAGAGTTTTTAGAGCTATCAAAATAGATATAGATCTTTACGAAGAAGTTGAAAAAGATAAAAAAGCGACTTTTCAAGC
>CACMVB010000005.1 GCA_902617025.1 uncultured Pelagibacteraceae bacterium
TTTGAAAGTGTTCTTCAGGCTTTGGAGAAATTTATTAAAGCTGGTAAAATAAGATATATAGGTATGTCTAATGAAACACCATACGGTCTTTCAAAATATATTGAATTGTCTAAAAGTAAAAAATTACCTAGAATGATGTCAGTTCAAAACCCTTACAATTTAGTTAATAGGACTTACGAAATTGGGATGTCAGAAATTTCAATTAGAGAAAAATGTGGTCTTCTAGTTTATTACCCTCTTGCAACAGGTGCATTATCTGGAAAATATAGAAATGGTCAAATGCCTAAAAATTCTAGGCAAGCTTTGTTCAAAGGTTGGGAAAGGCATCTTAATCCTTTGGCAATGAAAGCATATGAGGAGTACTATAAACTTGCCACTGAAAATCAAATGACAATGGCTCAACTAGCACAGGCGTTCGTTAACACAAGGCCTTTTGTTACAAGCAATATAATAGGCGCTACTACAATGAGTCAATTAAAAGAAAATATAGATACTGTTGACATTGAATTGTCAGATGAAATTTTGAATAAAATTAATATTATCCATAATAATAATCCAAATCCATCTCCTTAATACAAAGCATTGAAATAGATAATTTTTAGTATAAAAACAAAATATGCTTGTTAAAAAATTTTTTATATTTTTAATCCTATTTCTATTTTCTGTGAATACTTTTGCTGTTACGCCAAGATCAACCGGAAAATATAAAAACTGGGAAAGCTTTGTAGCGGAAACTGATAAAGGAAAAATTTGCTTTGCCCAAACTATTCCGACAAAAAGAGCGCCAGCTGCAGTGAAAAGAAATAAATCAAAGTTATTTGTAACTTTTAGGCCTTCTGAAGAAATCAAAGACGAAGTAAGTTTAACAAGTGGTCACGATTATAAGACATCAAGTGTAACTGCTAGCTCTGGAAAAAGAAGATATTCTTTTTTTTCACAAAAAGATTTTGCTTGGTTGTTAGATGATCAGGAAGAGAAAAAATTTATTCAGTTAATGAAAAGGGCAACTGACATAATTGTAAAGGCAAGAACCACAAAAGGAGCTGAGACCACTGATCACTATTCTATGATGGGATTTACAAAGGCTTATAACACAGCAAAAAAAGCTTGCAGCTAAATGAAAAAAATTGTTTTAGCCTACTCCGGGGGTCTAGATACATCTGTAATTTTAAGATGGTTACAAGAAAACTATAAAGCCGAGATAATAGCTTACACCTCTGACATTGGACAAGCTTTAGATAAAAAAAAAATTATTAAAAATGCTAAGAGATTAGGCGTTAAAAAAATAATTATTGAAAATCTAAAAAATGTCTTTGTGAAAGATTATGTTTTTCCCATGATCAGAGCTCATGCAGTTTATGAAGGAGTGTATTTATTAGGCACATCTATTGCTAGGCCATTAATTGCAAAAAGACAGGTTGAAATTGCAAAAAAATTTAAAGCTTTTGCAGTTTCTCATGGCGCAACTGGAAAAGGCAACGATCAAGTAAGATTTGAGCTTGGTTACGCATATTTTGGAAAAAATAAAATTAAAACTATAGCGCCGTGGAGAGAATGGGAATTACAGTCAAGAGCAGATTTAATTAGATATGCTAAAAAGAATAGTATACCAATTCCTAAAGATAAAAAAGGTGCACCACCATTTTCTGTAGATGATAATATTTTTCATACCTCAACAGAGGGCAAAGTTTTAGAAGACCCAAAAAACTCTGCTCCCGAATTTATTTATCAAAGAACAGTTTCACCACAGAAAGCTCCAAACAGACCTACAAAGGTAAAAATTACCTTTAAAAACAGTGACCCGATTTCAGTAAATGGAAAAAAATTAAGTCCAGAAAAGCTTTTAAATAAATTAAATATTCTAGCTGGAAAAAATGGAGTAGGAAGAGTAGATCTAGTTGAGAATAGATTTATTGGAATTAAATCAAGAGGTGTTTATGAAACTCCTGGTGGTACTTTGTTGTATGCTGCACATAGAGCTATAGAGTCTGTAACTCTTGATAAAGAAACTGCTCATAAAAAAGAGAGAATAATGCCAGAGTATGCTGAACTAGTTTATAACGGTTACTGGTTTTCTAAAAAAAGATTAAAATTACAAAAATTAATTGATAAAAAAAGAGGTAAAGTATCTGGTGATATTATTTTAAGTTTATGCAAGGGGAACATAACTATTCTGTCAAGAAGAACAAAAAATAAAGCTTACTCAATGAAAAAAGTTTCTTTTGAAGAGAATAAAACTTTTAACAAAAAAAAGGTTGAAAACTTCATAAAATTTCACTCTAAACAGTTAAACAAAGCATAAATTTTTGATAGATTAATTACTAATGAACAGTTCGATTCGAAATATTCAACTAGTTGCGGTGATAGTTGTTCTTGTATCAACTATTATTGCTTTCTTTTTAGAGATGAAAGAAATGTACGAAAACAAAGATATTACATTAGCTGATTTACTTTTAATGTTCATTTATATTGAGGTAATTGGTTTAGTTAGATCGTATTGGGAAACTCAATCCGTAAGAATAACATACCCTTTAATCATAGCTATTACAGCGCTAGCTCGATTCATAATATTACAAGATAAAGAGAGTGACCCTGCAAACTTAATTTATATTTCTTTAGCTATTTTAATAGTTGCGATTGCTACTGTTATTATAAGATTTAGAAATAGTAAGTACTTAAAAATTGAAAAGTCTAGGTCAAGCGAGCTTTAAAACACGTTAAAGTATTCTTTAATAAACATGCAATTGTCATTGGTCCTACACCTCCAGGAACAGGAGTTATTGCTTTAACATTATCTTTTAATTCATCAAAGTTTACATCTCCAACTATTTTTTCTCCCACTTTATTTATGCCAACATCTATAACGATTGCATTTTTTTTTACCCAATCTTTTTTGATCAAATTAGGAACTCCTACAGCTGCTACCAAAATATCTGCTTTGAGGCACTCATTTTGTAAATTATTTGTTTTTGAGTGAACTATAGTTACTGTGCAATTTTCCTTTAATAATAATTGAGCCATTGGTTTACCATTTAAATTAGATCTTCCTATTATAACAGCATGTTTGCCTGCTAAATTTGATTCTATTTTTTTAATTAATAAAAGACATCCCAAAGGTGTACAAGGAACGATTGAGTCATAACCCGATGAAAGATTGCCAACATTTACTGGATTAAAACCGTCTACATCTTTGGATGGATTAATTGTATTAATAATTTTATTTTTGCTAATTTGGCTTGGCAAAGGAAGCTGAACTAAGATACCAGAAATTTTATCGTTTTTATTCAATTCTTCAATTTTTTCTAAAATATCTTTTTCACTCACATTTTTTGGATATTTAATTATTTCAGAGTTAATGCCAACTTCTCTAGCACTTTTTTCTTTATTCTTTACGTAAATTAAACTTGGCGCAAAATCTCCAATCAAGATAACTGCCAGACCGGGTGTCTTACCCTTCTTTTTTTTTAAGTCTGAAATTTCTTTTTTAATTTCATTTCTAATAATCTCTGCTTGTTTTTTTCCATCAATAATCATCTTAAAAATAATCCTGGTGCAAACATTTCAAAAACTAAATTCCTAAAAAACATCAATCCTAAGATCAATATCACTGGAGAGATATCTATAGACCCTAAGCTGGGTAAAAATCTTCTGATAAAATTTAAAGGTGGAGCTGTAAGTTTGTAAGAAACATCTAAAACAGAATATACAAACCTATTACTTGTGTTTAAAACATTAAAAGCAACCAGCCAACTAAATATTACGTGAATAATTAATATCCAAATATAAAGGCTAACTATATTGTCGAATAGAATTAATATAGACTTCATTAATTTTTCTCCACATAAACTGATGTACTTGGAAAAGCAAAAGACGCATTATTTTTTTCTACTATATTTTTTATTTCAAGGGCTAAAAGATCTTTTACCTTCATCCACTCTAAGTATTTTGCGGTTTTAGTAAAACATATTAGTTTGATATCTATTGAACTTGCAGCAAATTGATCGATTTTCACTGATAGCATTGTATTTTCTGATTTTGAAAATAATTCACTATTTTTTATATAATTTTCTATCTGTTGTTTGATATCAATTAATTGTTTACTTGTTGTTCTATACTCTAGGCCTATAATCCAATTAATCCTCCTATTGGTAATTAAAGAATTATTTATTACTGCTTTTTCTGCAAACTGAAAATTAGGGATTGTTGCAAGAGATTTGTCAAATCTTCTAACAACTGTAGATCTAAAACCTATTGACTCAACTGTGCCTTCAATAACATCTTCAACATATATCCAATCTCCAACTTTAAATCTTTTCTCGACTAAAACTAATATACCTGAAATTAAATTTTTAAATAAATCTTGTGCTCCGAGTGCAACGGCAACACCAAATAGTCCTAGCCCGGCTATGATTGGTCCAATTTTAATTCCCCAAAGTTCTAAAACAGCCGCTAATCCTAGAATTATTATTAAGACCTTTAGAGCTTTGATAATCCAATTAACTAGATCCCTTGAAAGTAAATCACTGACTGATTTTATAACAGTTGAAAAGGGTCCAATGATTTGGTGAAAGGTCCAGAATATAAGAATTGTAATTAAAGAACGATTAATAGTTTCTAAAAAATCTGCAGCTTGAGTTTCAATAGTTAGATAACTTGTAGCTACAAAAAAACCTAACACAATCGGAAAAAACTTAGCTGGTCCTTCCATGGACTTTACAAGGGTATTATCAAAGTTATTTGAGGTTTTTGATACGTAATTCTCTAATCTTTTAATAACGAATTTTGAAAAAATTCCTCTTAATAAAAGAAAAAATAAAAAAATTGTTAAAGCAATAATAATTTCGGAAATATTAACTCCTGAAATACCTTTATTCCAAACATCTAAAAATAATATCTTAAAATTTTGCAATACTTCCATCTAATTCCCAATTTTTATAAGTTCATCTCCAGCTTCGAAGGTTTCTAAATTTTTCCATCCAGCTTTTTTGAAAACATTTATAACTTTTTCACTTATACACATAACTCTTGAGCCTGTCATCAGTCCATTGAGTGAGTACTTTTTTGCTAAATCAATAAAGCTTTCTGCGCTCCTTTTTGAGTAAATAAAAATTATGTCAGGAGGATGATCGTTGATTAAATTATTAGTATCTTCATTTAATTCTTTAATTTTTTCTGAAGTATAATTGATAATTTTATCTATTTGAAAACCTTCCTTTTGTAGCTCTAAATCCAAGTCTGATGTAATATTATCCCCACATATATACGCTAAGATTTTTTTTTTATCTAATTCACCTGAGTTAACAATAATATTCTTCAATGCATTTATAGTTCCTCCAGCTGAAATAGTATTATTATAACCTTGCTGCCTTACAATTTTTTCTGTAATTGCTCCAACACAGAAACAAAGTTTATTTCTATCTGGTTTTAATAGTTTCAGACTCCTTATTGCATTAGCGCTTGTAAATATAAAAGCGTTGTATTTCTCAGGATCAATAGGATCAAGTTCTGCTTTAGAAATCTTTAAAGTGGGCACATGAATAATTTTATGACCTAAAGAAAATAATTTACCCATTAAATCTTCTGAGTCTATTAAAGGTCTTGTAATTATAATATTCATTTTTTTTTAAACTTTTCTCCAGCGAGATCTAATAATTTTTCCCCAACACTTTTTCCAATAAAAGAAGCGTCAACCTCTCTTCCAGTAAGCTCGTATTCAAAACTCTCTTGACCGCTATCTGAAAAAAGCTGAGCTTTAAGTTTTAAATTATGGTTTTTAATTTCAGCTAACCCACCTATTGCGGTATCGCAATCACCTCCGATAGTTTGAAGCATTTTTCTTTCAGCTATTGCGCAAAGACTAGTTGCATTATCATTAATTCTTTTTATTAAATTTTTAATTTCATCTTCCTTTCTACATTGAACAGCAATTATTCCTTGCCCTACTGCTGGTAAAATATGTTCACAATTAAATGTTAAGCTAATTTTTTTATCAAGTTTGAGTGATTTGACTCCGGCAGCTGCAAGAATGACTCCATCTAGTTTGTTCACATTAATTTTATTAATTCTAGTATCAATATTTCCCCGAATATTGATTACAGAAATATTTTTATTTATTTTTTTTAATTGAAGCTCTCTCCTTTTTGAACTTGAGCCGATTTTTACGCCATTTCTTAAATCAGAAATATTTTTAATTTTTTCACTGATTATTACATCTCGGTAATCGTTTCTTTTTAAATATGCTCCTATCAGTAGACTCCCGTTTTCATTAGCCTCCATGTCTTTTAGAGAATGTACAGCAATATCTATTTCTTTTTTTAATAAGCTTTCTTCAATTTCTTTACAAAATAAATTTTTTCCTCCTATTTCTGAGATGTTCTTATTTAAATTTAAATCACCTGATGTCTTTATAGCTTTAAAACTAATATTTTCCTCTTTGAGATCATTATTGTTTTTCAGTAATAGTTCTTTAACTTTAGCTACATAGGCTAATGAAAGTTTGCTGCCTCGAGCTCCAATTGTAATTTTTGTCATTAATTGATTATATATTTGATAGAAGTATTTTATACTATTTAAATTTTTTAAAGAGATGACAAAAAAGATTACATTTTTAGGAATTGAAACCAGCTGTGATGAAACTGCTGCATCTGTAATTAGGGAAAATGATAAGGGTACCGCAGACGTTTTATCAAATATAGTTTCAAGTCAGATTTCAGAGCATAAAAAATTTGGAGGAGTTGTACCTGAATTGGCCGCCAGAGCGCATATAGAAAATATTGAATATATAATCAAAGCTGCTTTAGAGGAGAGTCAAGTTTCTTTAAATGAGATAGATGGCATTGCAGCTACTGCGGGTCCAGGTTTAATTGTATGTTTAACAGTTGGTCTTAACATAGGGAAATCAATTGCTACATTTGCAAATAAACCATTCGTTGCAGTTAATCACTTAGAAGGTCATGCATTAAGTCCAGGAATAGAAAATAATATTCAATTCCCTTATTTACTTTTATTAATTTCTGGAGGTCACTCTCAATTTTTAATTGTGAAAGATGTAAATGAATATGAACAATTAGGTACCACAATCGATGATGCTTTAGGTGAAGCTTTTGATAAAACTGCAAAAATGCTTGACTTAGGTTATCCAGGTGGGCCGAGTGTTGAAAAAGCTTCAAAACTGGGAGATAAAAATTTTTTCGCGCTTCCTGAACCAATAATAAATAAAGCAGGATGTAATTTATCATTTGCTGGTCTTAAAACTGCAGTTTTAAGAGAGTCAAAAAAAATAAATGGAAACGATAAATTAAAATTTAATCTTGCAGCATCTTTTCAAAATACCATAAATAAAATTCTTTATAAAAAAACAAAGATTGCAATCGAAATGTTTAAAAAAAAAATTAATACCTCAAATATTAATTTAGTTGTAGCTGGAGGTGTGGCTGCTAATATTTCGATAAGAGAAAATTTAAAAAAACTTTCAAGAGAAATAGGATTTAAAACTGTTTACCCTGATTTAAAATTTTGTGGTGATAATGCTGCTATGATTGCCTGGGCAGGTATAAAAAGATTTAAAAAAAATTTATTAAATAGTATAGATGTACAAGCTAAATCTAGATGGCCTTTGGATGAAAATGCTCCCTACATGAAGGGTCCAGGTTTAAAGTTATAATGAAATATTGGTTACTTAAGTCTGAGCCTGATGTTTGGTCAATTGAGCAACAAATAAAAGCTGGCATAAAAGGTGCTGCCTGGGATGGAGTTAGAAATTACCAAGCTGCAAACAATTTGAGAAAAATGAAAAATGGTGATTTATGTTTTTTTTACCATTCAAATATTGGAAAAGAAATAGTTGGTATAGTTAAAGTAATTAAATCAGCATTTATCGATAAAACTGATAAGAAAAAGAGGTTTGTAGCCGTTCAAGTTAGGTTTGTAAGTAAATTTAAAAGGGCAATTTCTTTAGAAAAAATTAAAAAAAACACGAAAATTTCTCATTTACCGTTGATAAAACAAAGCAGGTTGTCAGTAATGCCAATAGATTATAAAAGCTGGAAAATTATTTGTAACATGGGTAAAGTATAAAAAATTTAGGGGTATTTGTGGCTAAAAAGAAAAAAAAGAAAAAATCAAAAGCAAAAAAGTCTAGGAAAAAATCTAGAAATGTAAAAAAGTCTAGAAAAATTAGCAAGCCTAAAAAGAAAACTAGAAAATCTAGAAAAAGAAAAAAATTCAAAAAAAAAGCTAGAAAAGCAAAAAGAATTAATTTTAAAGCTCCCACGTATTCAAAAGATAGTGATGGTAACTCAGTTATAAAAGTCTCAGATAGTTGGGCAAATCATGCCTACGTGAACGACTCTAAATATAAAAAGAAATATAAGATGTCTATTAAAGAAAATGATAAATTTTGGGCTAAAGAAGGAAAAAGAATTACTTGGATGAAAAAGTATACAAAAATTAAAGATGTAAAATACAGCAAAGACGAAGTTAAAATAAAATGGTATTATGATGGAACTTTAAATGCTTCAGTAAATTGTATAGATAGACATTTAAAAAAAAATCCGAGTAAAACAGCTATTATTTGGGTTGGCGATGATCCAGCCGATACTAAGAAAATTTCTTACAAAGAATTACACCAAAACGTTTGTAAAGCTGCAAACGGTTTAAAAAGTTTAGGCATACAAAAGGGCGATAGAGTTACAATTTATCTGACGATGATCCCTGAATTAGCTTACATTATGTTGGCTTGTGCTAGAATAGGTGCTGTTCACTCAATTATTTTTGGCGGTTTTTCACCTGACTCGATAGCTACAAGGATTACTGATTGCGAATCTGAATATTTGATAACAGCAGATGAAGGAGTTAGAGGTGGAAAAATAATTCCATTAAAAAAAATTGCCGATGAGGCATTAGATCAATGTCCTGGAGTAAAAAAATGTGTTGTTGTTGAAAGAACTGGCAATCAAGTTGATTGGAATAATGAAAGAGATGTTTCTTACAAACAGCTAATCTCATCTGTTCCATCAAAATGTGATCCGGAAGAGATGAGCGCAGAAGACCCGCTATTCATTTTATATACTTCTGGTTCTACTGGAAAACCTAAGGGTGTTCTACACACTACTGGTGGATACATGGTTTATGCTTCAATGACCCATCAGTATATTTTTGACTATAAAGCCAATGATATTTATTGGTGCACAGCTGACATAGGTTGGGTAACAGGTCATAGTTATATTATTTACGGGCCTCTTTCTAATGGAGCAACAACCATTATGTTTGAAGGAGTCCCAAATTATCCGGATAGCTCTAGATGGTGGCAAATAGTAGATAAATATAAAGTGAATATTTTTTATACTGCTCCAACAGCAATAAGAGCTTTGATGCGAGAGGGAGACAAACCTGTAAAAAAAACAAGTAGAAAAACGCTTAAGTTATTAGGGACTGTTGGAGAACCAATAAATCCAGAGGCTTGGATGTGGTATTATAAAACAGTAGGGGACTCTAGATGTCCAATTGTTGATACTTGGTGGCAAACAGAAACAGGAGGAATTCTAATTGCACCTCAGCCTGGGGCCATAGATTTAAAACCTGGATCAGCTACTAAGCCGTTTTACGGAATAAAACCAGTTTTAGTTGATAAAGATGGTAAAACTATAAAGGGAGAAGGTAAAGGAAGACTTTGTATGGCCACTTCTTGGCCAGGACAAATGCGAACAGTTTATGGAGATCATCAAAGATTTATAGATACTTATTTTTCTCAATTTGATGGAAAATATTTTACTGGAGACGGATGCAGAAGGGATAAAGATGGATATTATTGGATTACAGGAAGAGTTGATGATGTAATTATTGTATCAGGCCATAACCTTGGAACAGCTGAGATAGAAAGTGCTTTTGTTGCTCATCCAAAGGTAGCTGAAGCAGCTGTTGTTGGTTTTCCACATAGTATTAAAGGTAATGGTTTATATTGCTATGTTACTTTAAATGCTGGTGAAAACCCTACTGGAGATTTAGAAAGAGATTTAAAACTTTGGGTAAGAAAGCAAATTGGTCCAATCGCTACCCCTGATGTCATTCAATTTGCACCTGGTTTACCAAAAACGAGATCTGGAAAAATTATGAGAAGAATTTTAAGGAAAATTGCTGCTAATGAGCCTGATAATTTAGGCGATACTACAACTTTAGCGGATCCTAGTGTGGTAACGTCTCTTGTGGAGAATAGACAAAATAAAGGTTAATTAAATTTTAAATCTTTTGTTAATTTTTTAAATTCGTCTTTCATTAGTCCCCATTTTAAATGGATAGAATTTAGGACTATTTTTTTATCAAGTGATTTTAATTCATCTGCAATAGGTGACCAATAATATAGTGCTTGACCACTCTCCTTAAATGGATCATTTAAATAGTAGTTTGAAAAATTCACTTTATTTATCCTATCTAAAAAATTTTTTTTACCTCTGTCAAAAATTTCATCGCTTAAACCATTTTTTTTCTCATTTTCTAAGATATTTAAAAAGATTTCTTTACAATCATTCTCTTTTAAGTTTTTTTCTGAAACAAGATAGGAGAAAACGTAAAAAGCACAGTCAGCTAACGCAACCACATAAATATTCCATTTTGCAATATTTATAGATTTTAGAAAAACTTCATCCTCCATCATAGCAATATACTTAACTCCAATTCTTGTTTTTAAGTAACCGTATAGAGTTGTTTGTGAAACATGAGCAGATCTTTCTTGAATGAAGTTTTCTAAATCTTTTTTGGATTTTATTCTTTTAAAAAGACCAGATATTTTCCAAATTGGAATTACATACTCCCAAAGGTCAATTAGAGTGGTTCTAAGAGTGTTTCGCAATTTATCTAGATTCAATTTCACGTTGTATTTAAAAAACCCTTTATTTACTTGTCTTATAGCATTTCAAATTAGTTTTGGGGTCCTTTTTTCTCTTTAAATTCAACTCATAATCAGTATGCTCCCCAGCAATAAGAGTACTTTTTACGTAAAAAGTTAAAAAATAAATAGGGGGAAATATGTCAAATAAAGACGCATATTGGAATAAGACCAAAAACCATATGATAGTAACATTGGTTCTTTGGGCTTTCTTCTCATTAGTGATCTTCATGTTTGGTTCAGAACTGAACACGATGTCTTTTCTTGGCTATCCACTAGCATATTACATGACTGCGCAAGGTTCACTTCTTGCCTTTGTGATAATTTTGTTTTGGACTGCAAATAAACAAGAAAAAATCGACGAAGAGCATGGTTTCTCAGAAAGAGAGGATGACTAATGTTTAAAGGAGATTTTATACAAAACCTTCCTAAAATATATGGTACCTACACTGGTGGCTTTATAGTGTTCATCATTTTGATGGCATTAGCAGAGCAAGCAGGTGTGTCAGCTAAAAACATCGGAGTGATGTTCGTAGCTTTCACGGTATTGATTTATGCCTTAATCGGTTATTTATCAAGAACCATTCAAGTAGATGCCTACTATGTTGCAGGAAGACAAGTGCCAACCGTGTTTAACGGGATGGCAACAGCAGCTGACTGGATGTCAGGTGCATCATTCGTAGCTTTAGCGGGTGGAGTTTACTTTGGTGGCTATACTTATATGGCCTTCTTAGTAGGTTGGACAGGTGGATACGTACTTGTTGCAACTCTAATGGCTCCGTACCTAAGAAAGTTTGGATGTTACACAGTTCCTGATTTTATCGGAACACGATACGGTGGTAATGCGGTGAGAGCTGCATCAGTATTCGTGCTTTTCATAGCATCATTTACTTACGTAACAGCACAAATTAATGCTACGGGAACAATTGCTTCTAGAGCTCTTGGAATTCCGTTCGAAGCAGGCGTATGGGTAGGATTAATAAGTATCCTTATCTGTTCAATGCTTGGTGGAATGAGAGCCGTAACTTGGACGCAGGTTGCTCAGTACATTGTATTAATCATCGCATACTTAATACCAGTATTCTGGATTAGTTCTAACGTAGGTGGAGGAATTTTCCCTCACTTAATGTTAGGTGATGAAGTTGCAAGACTTGGCGAACTTGAACAACAATTTGGACTAGTTAAAAACAGCGCCGCAGATATGAAAGCAGCTGGGGTACCAGGAGGATTGAAATATATCTCTGGATCTCACTCTGGAGTACCTGAAGGTGGAATGGCTGTCTGGAAATACTTATCGTTAGCGATTTGTATGATGGTAGGAACTGCATCGTTACCTCATATCTTAATGAGATACTTTACAACTCCTACAGTAAGAGCAGCAAGAAAATCAGTAGCTTGGTCGCTATTCTTTATTTTCTTACTTTACTCTTCAGCGCCTATGTTAGCGACATTGTCTAAATTAGCATTGATGGATCCAAATCTACCAACTGGAATTATCGGAAAATCTATTTCTGAAGTTCAGTCGATAGAGTGGGTACAAAGATGGTCTGAAGTTAAACAAGTATTTATCGCAGACTTTAATGGTGACGGAATACTTCAGTTAAACGAATGGTTCATGAGAGGTGACGTTGTAGTATTAGCTACTCCAGAAGTAGCGGGTCTACCGTTCGTAATCTCAGGTCTAGTGTTTGCTGGTGGTATGGCTGCTGCCATGTCAACTGCTGATGGATTAGTTCTTGCGATTTCAAATGCGTTATCACACGACATTTACTACAAGATCATAAATCCAAAAGCGGAAACTGCTAAAAGACTATTAGTTGCTCGTACACTTCTAGTAATAATCGGAGCTGCTGGTGCTTACATAGCCTCTTTCAGGCTAACAAGTATCTTAGGTTCGGTTGCTTGGGCATTCGACTTTGCAATGTCAGGCTTATTCTTCCCACTCGTACTTGGTGTATGGTGGAAGAGAGCTACTAGAGAAGGTGCAATCGCTGGTATATTGGCGGGAATTATTTCAGGAACAGTTTACTTAACGTGGGTGTTCCCTAAATTCTCAGTTCCAATTTGGGGCGGTGTAAATACTCCTTTCTTAGGTATTGACCACTTAAGATTTGGTTTAATTGGAGCACCAATTTGTTTAGTTGTAATGGTAGTAGTCAGTTTAATGACTAAAGAACCAAGTCCAGCTACACAAAAATTAGTAGACGATACAAGAATACCGACAGGTAAGGCTATTCTTGGTAAGCAACACTAATTAACAATTATTTAAAATTAAAAGGGGCGATTTATTCGCCCCTTTTTTTTTACCTAAATCATGATATTTTAAAAATATGATACCAACTTGGGCAATAGTATTAGATTATATATTGGGTACCATTATGTGGACTCTAATCGGTCGTGCTTTTATGAATATTTTTCAAAGGGAAGACTCAACTTTTTTTTTCATGAGAGTCTTTGTAAAATATACAAATCCAATTATTAATTTGTTTAAGTTTATAACTCCTAGTTTTCTTTTTGGACCATTTATAGCCCTATATGTAGCTTGGTTCTTCTATCTCTTCAGGTTCTACGCAATGCCATACATACTTGGATATGATGTGTGGGGGATGCTTGCTTTTCCATTAGAAAGCGATTTTTCAAGACAATTATATCAACTGTTTAATTAAGCTTATTTTTTGACAAAGTTTAGTATTAAAATATAAGTAAAGAATGACTGATACTATCAAAATTTCACCATCTATATTATCTGCAGATTTTAGTAAATTAGGTAGTGAAGTGATCTCACTGGAAAAAGCTGGGGCAGATTATATTCATATTGATGTTATGGATGGACATTTCGTCCCAAATTTGACTATAGGTCCTGAAGTAATAAAGAAACTTAGACCGCTTACTAAAAAAATATTTGATGTACACTTAATGATATCGCCAGTAAATAATTTTATCAAAGACTTTGCCAATGCTGGAGCTGATATTATTACTTTTCACCCAGAGGCTACCGAAGATACTGCAAAAACAATTGATCTTATAAAAAAAGAAGGTAAAAAAGTAGGAATTTCACTTAAACCAAAGTCTAAAATAGATTTAGTAGAAAAATATCTAAGTGACATTGATTTAGTTCTAATCATGAGTGTTGAGCCAGGATTTGGCGGCCAAAAATTTATGCCTGAAGTTTTAGAAAAAACTAAGAAGCTAAAAGCAATTATTAAAAATAAAAAACTAGACGTAGATATTGAAATTGATGGAGGTATCAATTTTGAAAATTGTACTTTAGCCAAACAGGCTGGAGCTAATATACTTGTTTCAGGATCAACAATCTTTAAAGAAAATAAAGGCGATTTAAAAAAAAATATAGAAATTCTTAGAAAAAATTAATTGATGTTCGGCTTAAAAGGTGCCTATTTTTATTTGATTGCTCTTCAAGTAACTTTTATTAAGTTTTTTAAAAAAGTGTATTTTTCATCAAACCGTTATAATAATTCTCTCAAATCTAAAATTCCAACACAAGTTTTCTTTAATCCTAATCCTTTTTTGCTATCTATAATTTCGCCATATAAAAAGAGCTCTTTTAAAATTAATGACATTAATCCAAATGATTTTTGGTTAGAGAATAAAAAAGATAAAATTATAAAACATCACAGTTTTTTATGGTTAAGTCTTTTAGACAGGAAAATTGATGGAAAAAATATTCAGAGAATTATTTACCTTTGGACTTTAAAATATTCAAATTTCAAAAATAAAATTTGGGAAAATTCTATTTTGAGCTCAAGAGTAATTAGCTGGATGCTTAACATAGATATCATAATTAATAATGGAACATTCGATTTTAAAAAAAAAGTATTTCAAAATATTATTTATCAATGCAATCATTTAAGAAAAAATATTAAATATGAAAAAGATCCGGTGAAAAGGATACAAGTGCTTACCGCATTGATATTATCAGGTATCGTATTTAAAGAGTACAAATCTAATTACGAGGAAGGGATTAGAGAACTAGAAAAATTTGTTAAACGTTATTTTGATAGTAATGGCTTTCCGTTTACAAGAAATCCAAACGATTTAATTTTTTTTACCCAATACCTCTTACTGTGTCACGAGAATATTAATGAGGCTCAAGAATTCGTGCCCGAATTTTTAAGTGAAATTATACAAAAGAATTTATTATGTATAAAGTTTTTCAAAACACCGGATGATAAACTGCCCCTTTTCAATGGTGGTTCTGAAAATAATATTAATCATTTTGAAAAATACTTGGAAAAATTGAAACTAAGTAAGAAAAATAAAAAAAATACTGTAGGTGGAATTTTTTTTGCAAAAACAAAAAATCAAGTTCTATATTTTGACGTTGGGTCGCCTCCAGAAAAAAATTTTTCAAGAAATTATCAATCTGGGCCCTTGTCTTTTGAGTATTATTTAGATGGGATCAAAATAATTTCGAACTCAGGTTTTGGAAATAATATTTCAACTAAAGCAGAATTAATAAGTAGATTGACAGCTAGTCAGTCCACGTTGACTATAAATGACACTAGTATTACTAAATTTGAAAGAAACAAATTAATAAATAGGGTTTTTGGAAACTCCATTAAAAGTACATTTAAAGTACAAGAGCATGAATTTATAAACGATAAAAGTCTTATTGGTTGTTCTGTTTCACATAATGGATATGAAAAAAATTTTAGTTGCACGCACAAAAGAGAGATTTATTTAGATCATAAGAGCAATTTTTTAAAAGGAACTGACCATATCTTAAAAAAAAGTGACGGGATACCTATTAGATATGTTTTTAGATTTTATCTAAATCCAGAATTAGCAGCTGTAAAAACAATGAGTGGGAACAGCGCTTTAATACAAATATCTAAAAACAAATCCTTAATTTTTACTGTAAATAATGAGAGTATTAATATTGAAAAAAGCATATATCTTGGAGGGAAAAAAATATTAGATAGCACTTGTATAACTATTTCTGGTAATTTAGTTAATAAAAATAAATCTTTTAATTGGGAAATTAAGAAAAAAATTTAGAAATGAATCATAAAATTAAAAACGCTTTAATTTCTGTTTCAGATAAAGAAAATATTAGTTCTATATTAAGAATATTTAAAAAATATAATATAAAAATTATTAGTTCAGGCGGCACTTTTAGAGCGATAAAGAAATTGGGTTATGATTGCACTGAAATATCTAAATACACAGGGTTTAAAGAAATGCTCGATGGAAGAGTAAAAACATTACATCCAAAAATTCACGCTGGAATATTACATGATAGACAAAATAAAATTCATAAACATGAAATGAACAAGCAAAGATTTCCTTCATTAGATCTAATTGTAGTAAATTTTTATCCCTTTCAAAAAGTAGTAAGACACTCTAAAAATTTTAAAAATATAATTGAAAATATTGACATTGGGGGTCCTACAATGGTTAGGGCAGCAGCAAAAAACTTTAGAAATGTAGCAATAATTACAAATAGAAATGATTATCAATCATTAATTAGAGAGATAGAAAAAAATAAAGGTGGAACAAGTCTAAAATTTAGAGAATTAATGTCCTCAAAAGCTTTTGGCTTAACTGCTTATTACGACTCTATGATAGCTAATTGGTTTAACAACAAATTAGATATTAAGTTTCCGGAAAGAAAGACCTTATTTGGAAGAAAATTAAAGGAGCTGAGATATGGAGAAAATCCACACCAAAAAAGTTCTATCTACGTAAATGATTATAATGATCGTGAGTTAGGGTTTACACAACTAAGTGGAAAAGAATTAAGCTATAATAATTACAATGATATATTTGCTTCGCTGGATTTGCTAAAATCAATTAAAGGAAAGTTTGGTACAGTTGTTATAAAACATGCCAATCCATGTGGAGTTTCTCAAAATAAAGATCCAATTATCTCTTTTAATAATGCGTATGCATGCGATCCAATAAGTGCATTTGGAGGTGTAATTGCATGTAATTACAAGATAAATAAAAAAATCGCTTTAGGAATTACTAAAAACTTTCTTGAAGTGATACTTGCTGAAGGCTTTGATACAGAAGCTTTGAAAATATTAAAGAGAAAAAAAAACTTAAGAATACTAGATATATCTAAATTTAAAGAAAAAAAAGTTCCTAAAATTAAGACTTTTGACGGATCGTTTATAATTCAAAATAAAGATGAAATGATTTTAGATAAAAAAAAATTAAAATGCGTGACTAAGCTTAAACCAAGTAAAAAAGATTTAGATGAGATAAAATTTGCTTTTAATGTTTGTAAATACGTAAAATCAAACGCAATTGTACTTAGTAATAATTTTTCTACAATCGGTATTGGTGGTGGGCAACCAAGTAGACTTGATAGCTGTAAAATAGCAATACAGAAAGCAAAACAATTTCAATCAAAAAAGATAAAGAGCTGTGTGGCAGCGTCAGATGCTTTTTTTCCATTTCCTGATGGGATAAAAATTTTGATAAAAGCAGGTGTGAAGATTATTGTTCAACCTGGAGGTTCTATCAAAGATAAAGAAATAATTAATGCAGCAAACAAAGCAAAAATAAAAATGCTTTTCACAGGTATCAGGCACTTTAATCATTAATTAAATCTTATCTATCTTTGCGGCCAAGATAAAATCACTTTCAGCCAATCCTTTTATAGCATGTGTAAATATTTTTACTCTGCAATACCCCCATCCAAACGATATGTCAGGATGATGATTTTCTTTTTCAGCAACATCCCCAACTTTGTTAACAAATTTTTGACTTTCTTTGAAATTTTTAAATGAAAATTCCTTAATTAAATAATAATTTTCATCTTTATCGTTTTTTACATCCCAGCCATCAACTTTTTTCAAATATTTGTGGATCTCACTTTTATCAAAAGGAGGAATATTTCCCTCACAAGGAATACATTTTTTATCTGCTAAATCGCTCATTTAAATGGAGCGGGCAAAGGGACTTGAACCCTCGACCTTCTCGTTGGCAACGAGACGCTCTACCACTGAGCTATGCCCGCTTGTTACAACAATTATAGTACACCGTCGCTGTGATGGTCAACCATAATAAAATGTCGCTATCGATAGTTGAAAAATTTTACTATAATAACAGGATGAAAAATTTTCCTATCATCATTCCTATTTTTCCTTTGAGTGGTGTGATTTATTTTCCAAAAACAAACCTTCCGTTAAATATTTTTGAGGAAAGATACTTAAGTTTAGTAAACGATACTTATAAAAAAGATAAACTCATGGGCATGGTACAATCGCAAAGAACTAGTAACAA
Source organism: uncultured Pelagibacteraceae bacterium (assembly GCA_902617025.1). Classification (GTDB taxonomy): domain Bacteria; phylum Pseudomonadota; class Alphaproteobacteria; order Pelagibacterales; family Pelagibacteraceae; genus Pelagilacustribacter. The sequence continues at coordinate 18,137 of CACMVB010000005.1, forward strand.
GATTTATAATGTTGGTTGTTTAGGCAAGATCAGCGATCTTCAAAAAAGCGAGGACGGTAGAATTTTAATAAATCTTACTGGCATTACGAGATTTAAAATCTTGCATGAGGTTGAAAATAAAAAATTATACCGCGAATTTAAAGTAGATTATAAAGGTTACGAGTTAGACTTAAAAAAAACTGCAGATAACTACAGTACCGAAAGCCTTATGGATAAAGCAAAAATTTTTTTCAAGAGAAATGGTTTGCTTTTAAATTGGAAAGAATTTGAAAAATTAGATGAGGTACAAAAAATTAACACTTTATCTATGATCTCACCTGTTACCAATGAGGAAAAGCAAAAACTTCTAGAGTCTCTTACTAATAAAGATAAGATAGACACTCTAGAAAATATTATTAGCTTTTACTTGCACGAAACAAATTATAATAACAAAACCGTTCAATAAGTTAATTAGCAGATTTATTCATTGAGTCAAAAAAATCTGAGTTGTTTTTCGTATTTTTAAGTTTAGAAATTAAAAACTCAATTCCATCCATTGTCCCCATTGGGCTTATAATTCTTCTTAGGACATTCATTTTTGATAATTCATCTTTAGCAAAAAGTAATTCTTCTCTTCTTGTGCCAGATCTAGTGATGTCAAGAGCAGGGTAAATTCTCTTATCTGCTACTTTTCTATCTAGAATTAATTCAGAGTTTCCTGTTCCTTTAAACTCCTCAAAAATCACTTCATCCATTCTGCTTCCCGTATCAATTAATGCTGTTGAGATAATTGTGAGTGAACCGCCCTCCTCGACGTTTCTAGCCGCTCCAAAAAATCTTTTGGGTCTTTGGAGTGCGTTAGCATCCACACCACCGGTAAGAACTTTGCCTGAGCTTGGAATGACAGCATTATATGCTCTGCCTAGTCTAGTAATAGAGTCTAGAAGAATTACAACATCTTTTTTGTGCTCAACTAGTCTTTTAGCTTTTTCAATCACCATCTCTGCTACTGCTACGTGTCTAGAGGCAGGTTCGTCAAATGTTGAAGCGACCACTTCACCTTTCACAGATCTTTGCATATCTGTAACTTCCTCTGGTCTCTCATCTATTAAAAGTACCATTAAATAGCACTCGGGATGGTTTGCGGTAATCGACTGAGCAATATTTTGAAGTATAATAGTTTTTCCTGCTCTTGGTGGCGATACTATTAAAGACCTTTGCCCCTTTCCAATCGGACTTACGAGATCAATCAACCTAGCGGTATTATCTGGTTTTTTTTCTACCTTAGTTGTTTCGACCTCTAATTTAATTCGCTCGTTAGGATAAAGAGGAGTAAGGTTATCAAAAGCAATTTTATTTTTGCCTTTATCTGGCTCATCAAAGTTAATCTTGTTTACTTTTAATAAAGCGAAATATCTTTCAGCGTCTTTTGGGCCTCTAATTTCTCCTTCTACCGAGTCGCCTGTTCGCAAACCAAATTTTCGAATTTGGCTAGGACTTACATAAATATCGTCTGGTCCTGGTAGATAATTAGACTCAATTGCTCTCAGAAATCCAAAGCCATCTTGTAATACCTCTAGCACTCCGGTAGCTGTTATTTGCTCATTTTTTTCAGCTAGCTTTTTAAGTATTGCAAATAAAATCTCTTGTTTCCTTAATGTGCTTGGGTTTTCTATACCTAATTTTTCAGCTTCATTAATAAGCTCTGCAGGATTTTTTTGCTTTAATTCTTGTAAGTTCATGTGATTGTAATTTTATTAAAGGAAAGTATTAAAAATATAGGTCTTTTTTTAAAAAATTCAACCCCTAATTATATTGGTTTAAATATTGCAACAAATATAACAACAATTAGTATAATTGTTGGTATTTCATTATATATTCTAAAAAATTTAGACGATTTCTGGTTGTTATCAGAAGCAAAATCACTCAGATATTTTCCTAAAGTAAAATGATAATAAGTTAAGAGTATAACTGCAATAGTTTTAATTTGCATCCAAAGTTCACTAAATATTGAAAAACCTAGGCTGTGAAGCAACAACACACCAAAAAGCCAAGATAACAACATTGCAGGCATCATTATGAAGTTATAAAGCTTTCTTTCCATAATTTTAAAAACTTTTTTTTGCGAGTCATGATCAGCCTCGCTGTGATAAACGAATATTCTAGGCAAGTATAACAGGCCGGCCATCCATGAGATGACAGCTATTAAATGAAGTGATTTATAAAGTAAGTAGAAATTCATTCTATAGATATTTGCCAAACAATTTTTCAAATAATTTAATATGTTCTGGATTGTCGTTTAAACAAGGAATTAAATCAAAGTTTTTACCTCCCTTTTCAATAAAGCTTTCTCTTCCTTGAATGTTAATCTCCTCTAAAGTTTCAACACAGTCTGAAGCAAAGCCTGGGCATATCACCAATAAATTTTTTACACCTTTTTCTGGCAAAGCTTCTAAAGTTTTATCCGTGTATGGTGTAAGCCATTCTTGAGGTCCAAATCTTGATTGGAAAGTTGTTTGAATTTCAATTTCATTAAACTTTTCTTTAATTAGTCTAGTAGTTTTATGACAATAACAATGATAAGGGTCACCTTTATCAAAATATGATTTAGGAATTCCATGATAGGACGCAATAATTAGATCTGGTTTCCAGTTTATTTCTTTTATTTTTTTTTCAATGCTATTTACAAGTGCATTAATATATAATGGTTCACTTTCATAATGAGGAATAATTTGCAAACTAGGTTGCCACCTCATATCCATTAAAGATCTATAAACTTCGTCACAAACTGTTGCGGTTGTTGCTGCGGCGTATTGTGGGTATAAAGGTAAAATTACTATATTTTCACATCCACTTTCCTTTAGACGATTTAATCTTGATTTAATACTTGGGTTTCCGTACCTCATGGCATAATCGACCAATATTTTGTCATTTTCTAACTTGCTTTTAAGCTCATCTGCTTGACGTTTTGTAAAATACAATAATGGTGACTCGTCACTTTCTTTTCTCCATATTTGCTTGTAAGCATGGGCTGTCTTTGATGGCCTAAAAGTTAAAATAAACAGATTCAATATTATTTGCCAAATTATTGGGTTAACTTCTATAACTCTTCTATCTGATAGAAATTCTTTCAAATATCTTCTTATGTCCCACCAACTTGTTGTGTCTGGAGTTCCTAGGTTAATGATAAGTAAACCAGTTTTACCAAATTTTACCTCTGGATGATCTTTATTCATTATAGTTCCTATAAAAATTTACTAACATCTTTACTTTATCAGGATCTGTTTCTGGAAGTAAACCATGTCCAAGATTAAAAACATATGGAATATCTTTAAAAGTTTTTATGTATTTCGTCGCTACCTCTAGGATTTCTTTGTCAGTTTTAAATAATATTTTCGGATCCGGACCACCTTGAAGAACAACATCTTTAAGTTTACTTCGAGCCCAGATCGGATCTAATTCAGAGTCTAAATTAATTCCATCAGGTTTAACAAAATCATTAAAATCTTTATAATTATCTTTTAATCCTTTTGGAAAACAAATAGTTGCTATTTCCTTACTTTTACAAAAATCAATAATTCTTTTATTTGGAATATAACAGAAATCTTTAATATCTTTTATTGGGATTAAACCAGCCCAAGAATCAAATATTTGCACCACATCAGCTCCAGCATTTATTTGATTTTTTATATGGACGCATAAATAATCATTTAATTCTACGAGTATTTGATTAATTTGTGTTCTATGTTTTTTATACTTATCTAAATTTAACTTATTATCTTCTGTCTTTAGCCCTAACATGTAAACCAAAAGCGTCCAGGGTGCTCCGATGAAACAAATTAATGATTTATTTTTTTCTAATCTTTTTCGTGTTATTTTTATTGCTTCATAAACTGATTTAAGTTTTTGAGTAAATTTTTCTTTGTTATTTTTAGTCAAAACTTCTATTTTAAACTCACTTAACCTGGGGCCCTCTTCTTTAATAAAAGTTATATTTTGCCCTAATGCATAAGGTGTCATTAAAATATCAGAAAAAATTATTGCTGAGTCTAGATTGTATCTTTTTATTGGTTGAAGGGTTATTTCCGAACTTAAATTACTGTTTAAACAAAGTTTAATAAAATCTTTATTTTTTTTTCTAATTTCTCTAAACTCTGGAAGATAACGTCCTGCTTGTCTCATAAACCAAATTGATTTACAAGAAATTTTATTAATTAAAATACTTTTTAAATTAGTCATTATTAAATAATAGTTTTTTTAAAACGTAGTTTTTATAATAGGTCTTGTTTATTCTCCATATAACTTTTTATACATATTTTATACATGTGTAAGTTAACAATTTTCCCAAAAAAAACCTTTAATTGATGACTTTATTAATCTTATAAACACTAGTAAAACAACATTATTAACATCTGATAAATTGTTAAAATACTGTGAATTAGTGTTAATCCCTTATTCACTATTTTTACAAAAGGTGAAAAAGGGTTATTTATTATTAATTAATTAACAATCTTATGAACGAAAAATACAATGTATATCTTGTGTCTGATTCAACAGGCGAAACTCTTGATAGAATATTTTTATCTCTTAAGTCACAGTTTAAAAATTTCGAATATGAAAAAAAAGAGTTTGCTTTTGTTAGAACAGAACAGCAAATTGATAAAATCATTAAACAATGTAATGAAGTAGAAAATTCGCTAATTTTATATACAATCGTTGAAACAAGATTAGCCAAATATATTTCTAATCAAAGCCAAAAATTTAACTTACCATGTTTTGGTATTTTAGGAAATTTAATATTAAGCTTCTCAAAACTACTAAACCAAAAAGCAATTCATAAACCAAGCGCACAACATGTCTTAGATGATGATTATTATAAAAGAATAGAAGCAATTCAATTTACAATGTCTCATGATGATGGAAAAAAAGTGGACGATATTGATAATTCAGATATTATTTTATTAGGTGTGAGCAGAACTAGTAAAACACCTACTTCAATTTACCTAGCAAATAGAGGATATAAAACAATCAATATTCCTTTGGTCTTAGATCAGAAAATACCAGAGGGAATTATGAAAAATAAATCAGCATGTATTATAGGTTTAGTAGCTGAACCGGAGAGGTTAGCTGATATTAGACGAAACAGAATAGCCATAATGAAAGATCCAAAATTAAAAGACTATACAAATTTAGAATTTATTAAAAAAGAGGTAGACGATTCAAAAGTTTTGTTCAGAAAAAATAATTGGCCAATTATTGATGTTACAAGAAGATCAGTAGAAGAAACAGCGGCTTCAATTTTAAAAATAATAGAAATTAAAAAACATAAATGAAAATCATATTAGCCTCCAAAAGCGGAGTTAGAAAAAAGATATTAGATAATCATAAAATCGATTGTGAAGTAATAGCATCAAATGTAGATGAAGATGAGGTAAAAAATGCCTTGTTGGATGAAGGAGCAGACCCCACAATAATATCCAAAAATTTAGCTGAAATAAAATCAATTAAAGTGAGCAGCAAAAATCCCGATACACTTGTTTTAGGAGCTGATAGTGTTATTTCTTTTAATAATGAACTAATAAACAAACCAAAATCTAGAGATGAAGCTTTAAAAATATTAAAGAAATTAAATAATTCAAAGCATTATTTGATAAGCTCAGTTTGTATCTCTAAAAATGGGGCGATGATTTGGAACCACACCGATGCTTCGGAGTTAAAAATGAAAAACTTTCACGAGGAAAGCCTTAAACAATATCTTGACAAAATAAGCACAGAAACTTTACTTGCTTATGGTGTCTATCAAATCGAGGCAAATGGATTGGAACTATTTGAATATATAAATGGAGACAAAGAATCAATTATGGGTTTGCCTGTAAAAGATATTATAAATTATATTAAACAGTATAAAAAATGATAAAAAAATTCGGAATTATTGGAAATCCTATTAAACATTCTTTGTCACCAGTTCTTCATAATTACTGGTTCAAAAAATATAATATCAATGCAGATTATTCTATAATGGATGTAAAAGATGAAAATCAATTACCAGGAATAATTAAGCAGATAAGGAACAGAGAGATAAGCGGCATCAACATTACTCTCCCTTACAAACAAAAAATAGTTTCACATGTTGATACGGTCATTAATGATGCAGAAATAACAAGTTCAGTAAATACAATTTACCTCGATAACCAGGATACCATTGTCGGTGAAAACACAGATGTTTTTGGATTACAAGCAGCATATTTAAAAGAAATCGATAACGCATCAAAAAAGAAAGCCTTAATCATTGGTGCTGGGGGTGTTTCGCCGTCTGTAATCCTATCTTTGCAAAAATCTGGTGTTAATGAAATATCAATTATTAATAGGACTAGAGAAAAGTGTATATTTTTAAAAAATAAATTTAATAAATTAAAAATTATCGAATGGGAAAACTTAAAAGAGGAAATAAAAAACTTTGATATAATAATCAACGCAACAAGTTTAGGCTTGAAAAACAGCAAAGATTTTGATTTCAATTTTGATCAAACTAAAAGCAACCTAATTTATATTGATACGATTTATAATCCTTTGGAGACTAAAACTCTTAAATATCTTAAAAAGATGGACATTAAAGTTTTCAACGGTTTAAGCATGTTTATTTATCAAGGGCAAAAAGCATTTTATTTGTGGAATAAAATCAATCCCGAAATTGATGATAAATTAATTGAACTATTAGTGTCTAATTTAAAATGAAAAGAATAGGGATAACAGGCACAGTAGCCTCTGGCAAATCAACAGCTAGTAAGATCTTAGGACAAAGGGGCCCAGTTTTTAGTGCTGATAACATAGTAAAGAAACTTTATACACAAGATAAATTTAAAAGATATATTTCAAAAAAATTTGAAATTAAGAATTATTCTAATATTAAAAATTTAATTAAGAAAAAAATTTTAGGAGATAAAACTTTTTTTAGAAAACTTGAGAAAATTATTCATCCATTAGTAAGAAAAGAAATGGTAAACTTTGCTAAAAAACACAAGAACAAAGAATTTACATTCTTTGAAATTCCTTTGTTAGTAGAAAGTCGTTTAATGAAAAACTTTGATAAAATTTTTTTTATTAAAGCAAAAAAAAGTTTGAGATTAAAACGATTTAAAAAAAAGGGCGGTGACAAAGTTTTTTTTAACATACTTAATAAAAAACAATTAAGTGACAAGAAAAAAGAAAAATATTGCGATTATGTAGTTGTTAATGAAAAAAATTTAAATATTTTAAAAAAAAATTTACTAGATATACTTAATAAATATGAATGAAATATTTCTAGATACTGAAACTACGGGTCTTTCATTTAAAGACGGCCATAGGATTGTTGAAATAGCATGTATTGAAACAAAAGAACTAATTCCTACTGGAAATGTTTTTCATAGACTAATTAATCCTTGTAGAAGCGTCCCTGATGAGGCTTTTAAAATTCATGGTTTTTCAGAAGAGTTTTTAAGCGATAAGGAAACATTTGATAAAATAGCTGATGATTTTTTAAATTTTGTAAAAGGAAAGAAGATCATTATTCACAACGCAAACTTTGATATAGGATTTATTAATGGCGAACTTGACTTAATTAAAAAAGAATTAATTGAAAATAAATTTGTAGTAGACTCTTTAGATCTTGCGAGAAACAAGTTTCCGGGCGCATCTAATTCGTTGGATGCTTTGTGTAAAAAATTTAGCATAGATCTGTCTAGACGGTTTAAACACAATGCTTTACTAGACTGTGAGCTTTTAAGAGAAGTCTATATTAATCTTGTAGACGCTAAAGAACCAAAATTTAATTTATTATCAAATAATTTAGAACAAAAAATAATACATAATAAAAATTATAATAAAGATATTGTTAATATCTCAGATGACGAAATAAAACTACATAAAGAATTTTTAAAAAAAGAATTAAAAAAAAACTTTTATTGAATTTTTCTCGTTTCGTATAGTTTTTTAAAATCAACACTTTTACTAATATTTACTTCTTTGAATCCTGAGTTTTCAAATAAACTTACAAATATATTCCTTAGTTCTTCATAAATTTCACTAGGAACCTTAATTAAAATAATTTCTTCAATATCTTTTTTATCAATCTTTTCATCTATTAATTCGATTACGGTAGCGAACACTATTTTTGTATCAATTTTTTCAAAATTGTCTTTTATTGGTGTTAAATTGAGTGAAGTTAAAACTTCAATAATATTCTGTTTCAATCGATTACTTTTTATCTCAATATTAATTTTATAGTTTATAATGTCTTTGGAAAGTAAGTAAAAAGCTTTAGTACTCGGAATGTTAAAGTCTAAATCTTTTATATATTTGCCTATTATTTTATAACTCATCTTTGTCCTTTTTTACAATTTCCCCATCTATTGTTTTATTTTTTTGCGCTTCTTCCTCAATTTTCTCTTTATTAATAAACAGTTTAATAATCATTCTTCTGCTAAAAGGGATTAATAATAAAAAACCAATTGTGTCTGTAAAAAAACCTGGAATTATTAACAGTATTGAGGCGAACGCTATAGAAGCGCCCGAAATTAACTCATAAATAGGAAGTTTGTTTTGATATAAGTTTTTCAATCCTGATCTTAAAGTTTCAATGCCTTGAATTCTAGCATAGTAAATCCCTATTATTGCTGTAAGAAAAATCAAAGCTAATGTGTTAAGCGCCCCAATTTCACCCCCTATTTTGATCAATAAAAATATCTCTAGAGCTGGTAAGCCAATAAAAATTAAGAAAAATGTGTTCATTTGTCTGATACAAAATTATATTATTCATGTATATTTATCAAATTATGAGTAATAGTTTTGGATATTTAGATATAATTTTGCTTGGAATGATCGCAGGATTTATAATTTTGCGTTTAAGAAGTATATTGGGTAGAAAAACAGGACATGAGACAAAGGTATACCCAAATTTTGCTGAAAAGAAATTCAGTATGCCGCAAAAAGATAACAATCAAGCTGAAATAAATTTAGATGTCCTAGAGGGAAAGGAGAAAAAAGAATTTTTAAGGGGAGCTGAAATTGCTTACGAAAGTATTCTAACATCATTTTCTTCTGGTGACTTAATTAAATTAAAAGCTTTACTATCATCAAACATGTTTTCAAACTTCTCAGATGCAATAAAGTCGAGAAATAAAGAAAACATAAAATCAGAGTTTACATTTATTGGAGTAAAAGAGTCTTCTGTCGAAAAATATGAAAGGATTAAAGATAATTTGTTTGCTACAGTAAAATTTGTAGCAGAGGTCATTTCAGTTAAAAGAGATAAAGACAACAAAATTATCGAAGGAAACCCTGACAAAATAAAATTTGTTACCGACAGTTGGAAATTTACAAAAAATATAAATAATAAAAGCCCTAATTGGTACTTGTCTGAAATTGTCAGTAAGTGATTAAAAAAAAAAATTTTTCAGAGGTAGACAAAAAAATCTGGGAAAACTATATAAAAAATCCTTTAGATATTTATGATAAAGAAAAAGAAGATATTAAAAATTATAATCGCAAAGAGCGTTTTAAATTTGATCTTCATGGCTTCAGTCTTGATGATGCAAATAAAAAAGTAAAAGAGTTAATTTCTTCTTGTTTTGAATCTAATTATAAAGAGATATTATTAATCACTGGCAAAGGAATTCACTCTTCAAATGATAAAGATGTTTATAAATCAAAGAACTTGGGTAGACTCAAGTATTCTGTTCCAGAGTTCATCAGATCTGATCCAGAATTAAGTAAAATAATACTATCAATAAAAATTGCTGACACTAAGGATGGAGGTGATGGAGCGATTTTGATAAGGTTAAAAAGATTATAAAATAAACTTTGATAGGTCTGTATCTTTAACCAAATTACCCAAGTTATCTTGTACAAATTTTTTGTCTACTGTAATTGTTTCACCAGATTTATCTGTAGCATTAAAACTAATGTCATCTAAAACTTTTTCAATTATAGTATGAAGTCTTCTTGCACCTATATTTTCAACTGATGAGTTTACTTCAGCAGAAATTTTTGCGAGCATGTCAATGCCGTCTTCCGAAAATTCAAGATTTACATCTTCTGTCTTTAATAAAGCCTTATATTGTTTTATTAAACTGTTATCAGGCTCCTTAAGAATTCTTTTAAAATCTTCTTCATTAAGTGCCTTTAATTCCACTCTTATAGGTAATCTTCCTTGTAGTTCAGGCAATAAGTCAGATGGTTTGGCCAACTGGAAAGCTCCTGAAGCAATAAATAGAATATGGTCGGTTTTAATTGGCCCGTGTTTAGTGCTTACTGTTGTCCCTTCAATTAAAGGCAATAGATCTCTTTGAACACCTTCTCTAGAAACATCTCCTCCAACTCTATCACTTCTTGCAGAAACTTTATCAATTTCATCTAAAAATACTATTCCATTTTCTTCAGTAGCTTTCTTGGCTTCTTTAATAATTTTATCTTCCTCAATCATTTTATCTGATTCTTGAGCTACCAGAATTCCATGGGACTCTTTAACAGTCATTTTTTTCTTTTTACCTTTTTTATTTCCCATAGATTTTCCCAGGATATCTCCAAGATTTACCATACCAACGTTTCCTCCAGGCATACCGGGAATTTCAAAACTTTGTAATCCAGAGGATTTATCCTGAACTTCTATTTCAATTTCGTTATTGTCCAAGTCACCATTTCTGAGTCTTTTTCTAAAACTTTCTCTAGTAGCAACACTTGCTTTGTTCCCAACCAAAGCATCTAAAACTTTTTCCTCTGCCTTTAATTCAGCTTTAGCTTTAACTTCTTTTCTTTTTCTCTCTCTTTCCATCGCTATTGCAATTTCAATTAAGTCTCTAACGATTTGTTCAACATCTCTACCTACGTATCCAACTTCAGTAAATCTTGTTGCTTCAACTTTTATGAAAGGCGCCTCAGCTAATCTAGAAAGTCTTCTTGATATTTCAGTTTTACCTACCCCAGTCGGACCAATCATAAGTATATTTTTTGGTAAAACCTCATCTCTCATTTCATCAGTAAGAGCTTGTCTTCTCCATCTATTTCTTAACGCAACGGCAACAGCTTTTTTTGCTTCTTTTTGACCGATTACATATCTATCTAACTCTGAAACAATTTCTCTTGGCGAAAGAGCACTGACTTTCGAGCTGTTAGCTTTAGACCCTTTGACTAGTTTTAAGTTTGTTTCTTTTTTTGATTTAGACATTTAAATTTTTTCCATTGTTACGTTATTGTTTGTAAATACGCAGATGTCTGATGCAACTTTTAAAGCTTTTCTTGCTATTTCTTCAGCCTTCATATCAGTTTCAATTAATACCTTTGCTGCTGCAAGAGCATAGTTTCCTCCAGATCCGATTCCAATTATTCCATCTTCTGGCTCTAAAACATCGCCAGTTCCAGAAATTATAAAGCTATGATTTTTATCTGCTACTGCCATTAATGCTTCTAGTCTTCTTAAAAATTTGTCACTTCTCCAATCTTTAGCTAGTTCAACAGCTGCTCGTTGTAAATTACCAGCATGCTTTTCTAATTTTGCTTCAAGTCTTTCAAATAAAGTTAAAGCATCCGCAGTTGAGCCAGCAAATCCTGCGATTACTCCTCTGCTCTCTATTTTTCTAACTTTCTTGGCCTTACTTTTTAAAACTGTATTACCAAGACTAACTTGACCATCACCTGCAACAATAGTCTCCCCGCCCTTTCTGAGAAGTACAATTGTAGTACCATGCCATTTTTCAGCTGTATTCATAAGGTTATATGTGGAGATTATTTTGAAATCTTCAATGGTGATTTATTGATAAAATGACTATTTAAATATATATCAAGGGTAAATCAGGCATAGTTTATGAGTAGAAAAGCAAAAATAATTAGGAAAACAAAAGAGACCAGTATTTCTGTCGCGGTCAATCTAGACGGAAAAGGAAAGTATAAAATTAAAACTGGAATAGGTTTTTTAGATCACATGTTGGAGCAATTGTCAAAGCACTCTCTTATTGATTTAGAAGTTAAAGCTAAAGGTGACACACATATAGATTTACACCACACTACTGAGGATACCGGTATAGCAATTGGAGAAGCTATTAAAAAAGCGGCTGGTAATCGAAAAGGAATTACAAGGTACGCTTCAACAATGATACCTATGGATGAAACTTTAAGCCGAGTTTCAATTGATGTATCAAATAGACCTTATTTAATCTGGAAAGTAAATCTACCGGTCGAGAAACTTGGTGAGATGGATACAGAATTATTTAAAGAGTGGTTTCAAGCTTTTTCACAATCAGCCGGAGTTACTTTACACATAGAAAATATTTATGGTGAAAATAGCCACCACAAGATTGAGTCATGTTACAAAGGTTTAGCTAGATCATTAAAAGATGCTTATGCAATTGATAAAAGAATTAAAAACTCAATACCTTCGACAAAAGGCTCTATTTAAAATTAATGAACGTCACAATTGTTGACTATCAATCGGGCAATATAAGCTCTGTCATAAATTCTTTTGCAGAGGCAGCTAAAGGTAAAGTTAATTTAGAGGTAACTTCTGATATTAATAAAATTAAATCCAGTGACAAAATTGTTTTACCAGGACAAGGTTCATTTAAAAGCTGTGTAGACTCTTTAAACAGAATTTCTGGATTAGTTGATACTCTAAAAGAATTCTCAATGACAAATAAGAAACCTTTATTAGGAATTTGTGTTGGTTTACAAATGTTCGCAGATGTTGGTTATGAGGAAGCAGAAACAAAAGGACTAGGGTGGATTCCTGGAAAAGTTTCTAAAATTGATAATCAAAAAGGAAAATTTAAACTTCCACATATCGGTTGGAACGAAATTGAAATTCAAAAAGAAAGCAAAATCTTTAAAGACATAAAAAATAAATCCCATATGTATTTTGTTCACAGCTATGAGTTTATTCCTGAAGATAAGTCAGTCATCTCAGCAACAACTGATTATTCATCTAAAATTGTCTGTTCTGTCGAGAAAGATAATTTATTTGGAACACAGTTTCATCCTGAGAAGAGTGATAAAATAGGATTAAAGATGATTGATAACTTTTTAAAATTATAATGAAAATATTTCCTGCAATAGATATTAAAGATAAGAAATGTGTAAGATTAATCAAAGGTGACTTCGAAAATAAAACTGAATATGAAACTTCACCCATTGAGCAAGCAGCAAAATTTAAAGATCATGGTTTTAAAAACTTACACATTGTTGATTTAGATGGAGCTTTAACGGGTAAAACAGTCAATTTAAATATTATTAAAGAAATAGTAAGTAAATATGATTTAAAGATTGAAATAGGTGGCGGTGTTAGATCTCTCGATAGCATTAAACAATATGTCGATACTGGTGTTGAGAAAGTAATTTTAGGAAGTGGTGCTATTAAAAATAAAGAATTTTTAAAAGAGTCTTGCATCAAATTTAAAGGCCAAATTGCTTTGGGGTTAGATGCAAAAGATGGAAATCTTTCTGTATCAGGCTGGAAAGAAAATCTAGAAATCAAAACTACAGATTTTTTAAAAGAAGTAAATGATTTTGGTGTAAGCAGAATTATTTTTACAGATATAAATAGAGATGGAATGAAAACCACCCCCAACTTTAATGAGAGCGTGAAAATTGCAGGGCTTTCTAATTGTCCTGTTATTATTTCAGGAGGTGTTTCTTCAATAAATGACATTAAGAAGGCTAAAGAGTTAAATAATAAAAAAATTGAAGGTATTATTGTCGGTAAAGCTATTTACGATGGCGATATTAAGCTTGATGAGTTAGCAAAGGAGATTAATGCTTAAAAATAGAATTATACCCTGCCTTGATGTTAAAGATGGAAGAGTCGTTAAAGGTATTAACTTTGTTGAATTAAAAGATGCTGGAGATCCAGTAGAACAAGCTAAAATTTATAGTGACAGTGGCGCTGACGAGATTTGTTTTCTTGATATTACCGCTTCAAATGAAAATAGAGAAACGATTATTGATATTGTTAGAAAAACTGCAAAAGAATGCTTTGTTCCTTTAACTGTTGGAGGTGGAGTTAGAACTATTCAAAATATTACTGATTTATTGTTAGCCGGTGCAGATAAAGTTTCTATTAATACCGCCGCTGTGAAAAATGTCGACTTCGTTAAGGAAGCTTCAAAAAAATTTGGATCTCAATGTATTGTAGTTGCGATCGATGCAAAAAAAGTTTCAGATAATAAATGGGAAGTATTTACACACGGTGGAAGAAATAAAACTGGTATTGATGTAGTAAAGTTTGCTAAAAAAGTAGAAGAAAATGGGGCTGGAGAAATTTTATTAACTTCAATGGATAAAGATGGAACTAAATCTGGTTATGATATTGATTTATTAAAAACAATTACAAATAGTACTAACATTCCTGTAATAGCTTCTGGAGGAGTCGGAAGTCTAGATCACTTATACGATGGCATTGTTAAAGGTGGAGCAAGTGCAGTTTTAGCGGCTTCTATCTTTCATTATGGCGAATACAAAATAAAAGATGCTAAAGAATATTTGAATTCTAAAAATGTATCAGTAAGGTTATAAAATGTTTGAAAACTTAGAACAATTAATTAAAACAATCAGAGAGAGAAAAAATTCTTCTCCAGATAAGTCTTATACTAGTAAACTTTTGAACGATAAAAACTTTAGTGTTTCAAAAGTAAAAGAGGAAATAGGCGAATTAATAGAATCTGTGGAAAAAAATTCAAATAAGATTCACGAAGCTGCCGATGTGGTTTATCATTTGATGGTTTATTTAGAGGCTAACAACATAAAAATTGAAGATGTGATGAGTGAACTTAAGAAAAGACAGAAATGAGCTACGACAAAAATAATATATTTGCTAAAATTTTAAGGGGAGAAATTCCGTGTAAAAAAGTTTATGAAAATGATCATGTTTTAGCTTTTCATGATATTAATCCTCAAAAGAAAGTTCATGTTTTGGTTATTCCAAAAGGTGAATACGTAGATCTTAATGATTTCAACAACAAAGCTTCAGATAAAGAGATTGTAGAGTTAAATAAAGCCGTGACACATGTTGCAAATTTAGTGGGTGCAAAAAATAAAGGTTACCGGGCTTTAACTAATATTGGCAGCGATGGCGGACAGGAAGTTCCTCACTTACATTTTCATATATTTGCAGGCGAAAAGATTGGAAAAATGGTCAGCTGATGGTTTCAAGAGTAAAAAGATATTTTTTGGAAATAAAAGATTTTTCAAAAACAGTTGATTTAAATCTGCCAGTAAATTTTCAAATTATTTTGGATGATAAACATAATTTCCACTTAAACAGATTTTTCTACAAACAAATAGGTGTAGACCACTATTGGAGAGATAGATTACTTTGGTCTGATAGTGAGTGGGTAAAGTATGTTACAAATAAAAATTTAGAAACACATGTTCTGAAAAAAGGTGAGGATCTAGTAGGATATTACGAACAAGAATATCATCCTGGATCAAATGAAGTAGAGCTTATCAATCTAGGAGTACTAAAAGAATTCAGAGGTTTAAAGCTTGGCTCAACGCTTGTAAATCATGCTATCGCAAGTGCATCAAGAAAAAATCCTCAAAGAATGTGGGTCCATACTTGTAGTCTAGACCACAAATATGCATTACAAAATTATAAATCTAAAGGTTTTGAAATATTTAAAGAAGAAGAAATTGATTTTGTAGCTTAGTTTATTTCGGGGACTTTAAAGGTATCTTTTTTAAAGACGTCATTTTTAGCAACAATCTGAAGGAAGAAATTTATATTATTGTTGTATTGATCTTTAATTTCCCACCCTTTTAAATCTAGATTTTTTTTGTCAAAAAAAATTGTAATTTCTTTATCACCAAAATAAACAAGTTTAATTGCTTGATCATTAACCTCTAATTCTCCTGATTGTACTATTTCTAAAAGTTTATCTTTATATAAAATATTTAAGAATGGAGAATTTGAAATAGGATAATGATAAGTTTTATTATACCTTTTTTGCGTAATTGCTAACCTCTTATTATTAATGACTAGTTCCTTTTTCTTGTCATCAAAGTAATTGCATTTTAATTTTCCAGGAAATTCTAAAAGACAACTACCTTTTTCTCTTTTTTCATTAATTAATTGATCAAATGTAAATTCTAAAGAGTTTAAGGTATTTAATTGATCAACTATTTGTTTTTTTTCATTAGCTAACAAATTAGTTGTTATTAATAGAAAAAATGAGATTAAAAATGTATTTTTAAAGAACTTCACGTTTACCAACATGATTTGCTTTACTAACAATACCTTTTTCTTCCATCATATCAATAATCCTAGCAGCTCTATTATATCCGATTTGTAATTTTCTCTGTAAAAAACTTGTAGAAGCTTTTCCTTCTGCTTTAATAATTTCTACGGCTTGATTAAATAATTCATCCTCATCACCTTCATTTCCAGGGGTTAGTGAGCTTTCCGTTGTTTCTTGTGAAGTAATTTCCTCCATATAATCTGGTTCTCCTTGTGCTCTTAATGAGTTAGTAATTTTCTCAATTTCTTGTTCAGAAACATATGGACCGTGAATTCTAACTATTTTGTTTGCTGATGACATGAATAACATGTCTCCTTTTCCAAGTAATTGTTCGGCACCCTGCTCCCCTAAAATGGTTCTACTATCAATTTTGGAACTTACTTGGAAAGATATTCTTGTAGGGAAATTTGCTTTTATTGTACCTGTTATTACATCAACACTTGGTCTTTGAGTAGCCATGATGATATGAATTCCTGCAGCTCTTGCCATTTGAGATAATTTTTGAATGTAGTTTTCAATTTCTTTTCCAGCTACAAGCATTAAATCTGACATCTCGTCAACCACTACAACGATGTAAGGCATTTTAAGTTTGTGCTTAGAGTTATAGCCATCAATGTTTCTTACTCCCACCTTGCTCATTAATTTATATCTGCTGTTCATTTCTTTGACTGTCCAAGATAAAGCTGATGTAGCCTTTTTAGCATCAGTAATAACTGGAGTTAATAAGTGAGGTATCCCTTCGTAAGTAGATAGTTCTAACATTTTTGGATCAATCAAAATAAATTTACAAAGATCAGGACTTAATTTGTAAAGCAAAGAAACAATAATTGTGTTAATACAAACTGACTTTCCTGAACCAGTAGTACCAGCAATTAAGAGATGAGGCATTGAAGTTAAATCACCAACAATTGGCATTCCCGAAATACTTTTTCCTAATGCTATCGGAAGTCTTACATCTTTCTTTTGAAATTTATCATAAGAAATTATTTCTCGTAGTGATACGCTCTCCCTTTCTTCGTTAGGAATTTCAATTCCAACAGTGTTTTTTCCTGGAATAACCGAAACTCTTGTAGAAGTTGAACTGGTATTTCTTGCTAAATCCTCAGATAAATTAATAATTTTTGACACTTTCACACCAGGTGCAGGCTCGAATTCATATAGGCTCACCACAGGGCCATTATTAATTGTTTTAATTTTTCCATCTATACCAAAGTCTAATAATATTTTTTCCATAAACTCAGCGTCAGGACGATTTTTATTTCCATCAGAACTAAGTTTAGATAAATTTTTTTCTAAATAATTTATATCTGGTAATTTATATTTATTTTTTGTAGTGACTGGCTCTGTTTGATAACTTGTGTCAGTATCAAATGAAAAAGATTGCTGTGGCTTTTCCAATGTCTGTGGATGGTTTTCAATATTAATTTTACTAAAATCTGGTTCAATATTTTCTGCAGGCTTTCTTTTAAAAAGTGAAATAATTACTGAGAATACTTTTTTATAATTTATATCTGCTGAAAATGAAAAAAAAATAATAGTTAATAAAAGCAGTCCATAAATTGAATATGTATTATCAATCCACGGAGCCCAAGTATTAATAAAGTTATATGTTATTTTTCCAACGAAACCTGAATTGCCATTATCAATTAACCAAAAAGAATTATCAAATGTTAAATAGATAAAAACTGTTCCAACTGTTAAATATGCTACAACTAAAAATAGTTTTAAAATTATTCTTCTTAATTCTTTCTTTATTATTAAATCTAATCCCCATAATAAAAAATTAAGTAATAATAAAAAAGAGGCCAAACCGAAACTTTGTAATAAAAAATCTGCAACGCTACTTCCATAAATCCCAAAAAAATTTTGGATCTCGAAACTTCTATCCCCATAAATGAATGAAGGATCTTCAGGAGAATATGTTGTAAAAGCTATTGCGAGTGCGACACTTGATAAAACTAGGATTAAACCTAGCAATTCAAAGGTTCGCTTTTTCAAAAAATTTGTTACACTATCTAAAAAGTTTGTATTCATTACGAATCGATTACGTACTTTTTACCATTTTTATGAAAGTGTTAAAAATTTTAATATGATAAAACAGAGAATATGCATTGTCGGAGACGGTCTTTCAGGCTTAATGACAGCTGTAATTTTATCTAAAGTATCAGGTGTAGAGGTAAATTTAATAGCTAAAAAAGGCAAAAAAAACGCTGATAAAAGGACCACTGCCATATCAGATACAAATTACAAGTTCATCAATCAAAATATTAAAAGTTTGGAACAAAAGTTGTTCTGGCCATCTAAAAAAATTGAGCTTTTTTACGAAACTTCTAAAGAAAAAATAAATTTTTTAAATCTCAACGAAGCCAATTCTAATCTTATGTATGTTTTTGAAAATGATAAAATTAAAAGTGTATTATTGAACGAAATTTCAAAAAATAAAATTAAATTAATCAGAAAGGATGTAAAAAACTTAGATGAATTAAAAAATTATGATCTAATTATTCTCTGTATGGGGGGACAATCTAAAATTTACAATAACATAACAAAAATTAGATCTATCAAGAAAGATTATAAAGAAATAGCTATTACAGGATATGTAAAACACAAATTTAAGACTCTCAACACAAGCCAATTTTTTTTAAAAGAAGGGCCGTTAGCTTTACTTCCTTTTTCAAAAAATTATTTCTCTTTTGTTTGGAGCTTAAAAAAATATTTTTTCGAAAATAATTCAAAAAAAATTTCAATATTAATTAAAAATAAAATATTAGAAATATTGAAGAATAAACAAGATATCACTATTAGTAATATTCAGTCGTATCCTATTTTCCTTAGTTTAAGGAGACAGTATAATCAAAAAAATATATTAATTCTTGGTGAGGGTTTGCACACTATTCATCCTGTAGCTGGTCAAGGTTTTAATTTAGTCTTAAGGGATATAAAAAAACTAAAAGAAATTATTAAATATTATGTGGGACTAGGTATTTCTGTGAAAAATAGCTATGCGTTAAATGATTTTTATAATAGCAGAAAACCTGAAAATACTATCATGAGTTTAGGTGTTGATGCTACTCATAGTTTTTTTAAACAAAATAAATATTTAGATCCATTCAAAGAGATAATTGTAAAAAATATTAAGAACAACGAGACAATAAAAAAATTCAGTAAAATAATCTCTAATCGAGGTTTATCATTATAATTCAATGAACATTTATGCTTTATCTTCGGGTAGAGGACCCTCCGGAATAGCTATCATTAGAATATCAGGTAGTGAAACACTTAAGATTTGTCAAAATTTGACTAAGTCAAAAGATATTAAGTCTAATGAAGTAAATTTTTGTAAGTTCTATGACCCTAATAACGGTAATGTAATAGATCCAGAGGCTCTATTGTTGTGGTTTCCTGGGCCAAATAGCTATACTGGGGAGGATTTAGCAGAATTACAAATTCATGGAAGTAACGCAGTTATAAACGCCTTATTGAGAGTTTTATCCGAGCAAAAAAACTGCAGACTAGCTGAACCAGGTGAGTTCACTAAAATTGCATTTCAAAATGATAAAATTGATTTGTTAAAAGCAGAAAGTATAGGAGATCTAATTCATTCCGAGACAGAACTACAAAGACAACAAGCAGTTAAATTAATTCAGGGTAATGCATCAAATTATTATAATGATCTGAGGGAAAAAATAATAAAATCTCTTGCTTTTATAGAAGCAAAAATTGATTTCGCAGAGGAAGATCTTCCAGAAAAAGTACTAAAAGATGCACACAAATCAATTAAAGGAATTCATTCAGAAATTACAAAAATAATTGAAGACAATAAAGTTGGAGAAAAAATTAGAGATGGTTTTAGGGTTTCAATTACAGGAGAAGTTAATGCAGGAAAATCATCATTACTAAATTTACTTTCAAAAAGAGAAGTAGCAATTGTGTCAGATGAGGCTGGTACAACTAGAGATGTTATAGAAACCTATTTAAATTTGGATGGATACCCTGTAATTCTGGCTGATACTGCTGGTATAAGAGAAGCTAAAAATGAAGTTGAAAAAAAAGGTATTTCTTTAGCGTTAGGAAAATCAAAAGAAGCAGATTTAAATATAATAGTCATTGATAATTCGTCAAAAAAAATTAACAAAGAAATACAGAATATGATTAATAAAGATACTATAATTTTTTTAAATAAATCAGATATTTCAGATAAACAAAATCATAAATTTAATGTTGATACAGTTTTAGCTTCAGTAAAAAATAATAAAAATATAGACAAATTAATAGATTTGATTAAAGCTAAGTTGAGCAAAAAATTTACATCCAATAATAGCGCTTTAATTACTAGAGAAAGGCATAGAGTTAAGCTCAATGATTGTTTAAAAGATATTGATAAGTTTTTTAAAAAGGATCAAAACAAAGACCTCGAGTTAGCAGCAGAAGACCTAAGAATGGCCACACGACATCTTGGTAGCATCGTAGGTAAGGTAGATGTGGAAGAAATACTTGGATCTATATTCAAAGACTTCTGTATCGGTAAATAAAATACTTCTTGTATTCTTAATCTAGAGGGTTACATTCACAGAATGACAAAACAAAGCTATGATGTAGTAGTAATAGGTGGAGGACACGCTGGATGTGAGGCAGCAGCAGCTTCCGCTAGAATGGGCGTATATACTGCTCTTTTTACACATAAAATCGAGACTATAGGGGAAATGTCGTGTAATCCCGCTATAGGAGGACTTGGAAAAGGACATCTTGTTAGAGAAATCGATGCTTTAGACGGTGTGATGGGTGTTGTAGCTGATAAATCAGGTATTCAATTTAGATTATTAAATAGAAGTCGTGGCCCAGCAGTGCAAGGACCGAGGACTCAATCAGACAGAGCTCTTTACAAAGAGCATATGCAAAAGATTTTATTAAATTATGAAAATTTAGAGGTTGTGGCCGATCCAGTAGTAAAATTCTTATTTGATAACAACAAAGTTATAGGATTTGTTTGTCAGAGCGGCAAAGAAATAAAAACTAAAGAACTAATCCTCACTACGGGTACTTTTTTGAATGGTTTAATACATATAGGTGAAACACAGATACCAGCTGGTCGGTATGATGAAAAACCATGCACCGGTTTAAGTGAGCAACTAGCGAAATTTAAGATGCAAATTGGAAGATTAAAAACCGGAACGCCACCTAGACTAGATGGCGATACAATTAATTATGATGACTTAGAAATGCAGCCTGCTGATGATGATCATTATTATTTCTCTTTCTTGACGAACAATATCAATAATAAACAGATTAAATGTGGGATGACTTACACAAATAATGATGTTCATAAAATTATTAGTGAAAACATTTCAAGAAGCGCTATGTATTCAGGAAACATAAAAGGAGTAGGACCTAGGTATTGTCCATCTATTGAGGATAAAATTGTTAAGTTTAAGGAAAAAGAAAAACATCAAATTTTCCTAGAACCAGAGGGATTAAAGGACAACACTATTTACCCAAATGGTATATCAACTTCACTTCCAGAGGAGATACAGCTTAAAATATTAAGCAAAATCAAGGGTTTAGAGCATGTTAAGATGAAGAGGGCTGGTTACGCGATTGAGTATGATTACGTGGATCCAAGGGAGCTAAAAGCAACCTTAGAAACCAAAAAAATCAATTCTTTATTTCTTGCTGGACAAATTAATGGAACTACAGGTTATGAAGAAGCTGCATCTCAAGGTCTGATAGCAGGCATTAATGCGGCTTTAAAAATTCGAAACCAAGAGGAGTTTATTTTAGATCGATCAACTTCTTATATTGGTGTTATGATTGATGACCTCATTACTAAGGGAGTTACAGAACCTTATAGAATGTTTACATCTAGAGCTGAATATAGATTAACTTTAAGAGCTGATAATGCTGATCAAAGACTAACTGATTTTGGGATCAATTTAAATTTAGTGAAGTCTGAAAGAAAAAAAATATTTAATGAAAAGAAAAAAAATATTTTTGCTCTTAATTCAATCTTAAAAAATAATTATTTATCACCTAATCAAGCTAAGAAATATGATATTAAAATTGCTATGGATGGAGTAAAAAGATCTTGTTTAGAGATTATGGGTCAGCGAAAAGTAAATATGGTAAAAATAAGGCAAGTATTTCCTGATATTCCTAATTTTCCGAAGCCTATTGAAAATCAAGTTGTAACAGATGCCCATTACATGGGTTATCTGGATAGACAAGATAAAGATATAGAGTCTTTTAAGAAAGACGAGTCCGTTATCATACCTGAGGGTATAGATTACGAAAAACTTAGCGGTCTATCTAATGAGATTAAGAGCAAGTTGCTTCAAGTGAAGCCTAAAACGCTAGGTCAAGCTATTCGTATTGATGGCGTTACGCCAGCAGCTATAATTATTCTTCTTTCGCATATTAAAAAACTTAGATATAAAGCTACTGCTTGATGCAGCAGCTTGAAGTCATAAATATTCTCAAAAAGAGTCTTAATTTTAGCGATCACTCAATTGAAAAGCTTAAAAAGTTCACAAATCTGGTTTTAAAAGAAAATCAACATTATAATTTAATTGCTAAAAGCACAGAAAATCAAATTTGGCATAGACATATACTTGATTCAGCTCAATTGGTTAAGTTTATTGATTTTAATGTCAATTCCGCAGCTGATCTTGGCACTGGCGCAGGATTTCCGGGCCTTGTAGTAGAAATATTCAATAAAAATAAGGCTTTTCACGTGAAATTGTATGAAAAATCACCAGTAAAAAGAAAGTTCCTAATGGGTGTAATCAAGGAATTGAGTTTAAATGCTGAGATTTTAGGAGATGTAAGAGATGAGGTTATAGATTCTGAAATTATAATATGCAGGGCTTTCAAAAAATTAGACTCAATAATACAAGTTTCACGTGAAATCGCAAAAAAACCGCATAAATTAATGATTCTAAAAGGTCAAAATGCACAGAAAGAAATAAAAAATTCTTTCAAAACAAAAAAATACCCTTATAAATTAGAAAGCAGCATGACAAATAAAGATTCAAAAATAATTCTGATGGAGATTAACAAGTAAATGTCATCACCTATAACTCTAGCAATCATAAATCAGAAAGGTGGCGTAGGAAAAACCACTACAGTGATCAACTTAGCTGCTTCACTGTCCATTATGGGTCAAAATAATTTAGTTATTGATTTAGATCCACAAGGCAATGCAACAACTGGGCTGGGTAAAAACAATAATGATGATGATAAGAATGTTTACAATCTTTTAATAAAAAAAACTAATATTGAAAATATAATTCAGAAAACAGATATTAAAAATTTAGATTTAATAGGTTCTCATGTAAATCTTTCTGGTCTTGAGGTTGAAACTGCAAATGACTCTAACAGGGCATTTGTGTTGAAAGAAATTTTAAACTCAAAGAAAGACGGTCTATTAAAAAAATACGATAATATTTTTATAGATTGTCCTCCGTCTTTAAGTTTACTCACTATAATGGCATTAGTGGCTTCAGATGAATTGTTGGTACCACTTCAAACAGAATTCTTTGCATTAGAAGGTATTACTCAACTTGTAAAAACAATAGATCGCATTAAAGAAAATCTAAATCCTAGTCTTAAAATAAGAGGTATTTTACTAACAATGTTTGACAAAAGAAACAAACTTTCATCTGAGGTTGACAGAGAGGCAAGAAGTTATTTTAAAGAAAAAGTTTATCAGACTGTAATTCAAAGAAACGTACGTTTATCCGAAGCACCCTCACATGGATTACCTTGTGTAGTATATGATAAAAATTGTACTGGAAGTAAATCTTATTTTAAACTAGCTGAAGAATTTTTAAAAAAAAATCAAATTGAAAGTGCTGCATGAATGCTGGAAAAAAGAGAGGTTTAGGTAGAGGATTATCCGCTTTATTCGGGGATACAGTTCCTAAGGAAAAATCATCTACAACTAATCAAAATAATATGGCTGCTATCGCTGATTTAACTCGTAATCCATTTCAACCTAGACAAAGTTTTAAAGAGGAAAAACTTGAAGAATTAGCTAACTCAATTAGAAAAAACGGGATTATTCAGCCAATAGCAGTAAGACAAAGCAAATCTAGTACCGGAAAATACGAAATAGTAGCTGGTGAGAGAAGATGGCTTGCAGCTCAAAGGGCCGGTTTACACGAAATTCCAGTTACAATATTAAACCTATCAGATGTTGAGTCTTTGGAGGTTGCAATTGTAGAAAATATTCAGAGAGATGATCTTAATCCAATTGAAGAGGCTAAAGGATATAAAAGATTAAACGAAGAGTTCAAATATGATCACGAGAGTATATCAAAATTGATGTCGAAAAGTAGGAGTCATATAAGCAATACTTTAAGACTTTTATCTCTACCGAGCGATGTTATCGCTATGTTAGAAGAAGGTACTTTAACCTCAGGTCAAGCAAGACCTTTAATTGGTATATCGAATGCCTCTTCAATCGCAGAAGAGATTGTGTCTAAAAATTATAGTGCTAGAAAAGTTGAATATCTTGTCAGAAATAAAAAGGGCCATAAAAGCGAAAAAACAGTTGATACAAATATTCTTAAAACACAGGAAAAAATTCAAAAAATTCTTGGACTTAAAGTTAATATTATTAATAAAAAAAATAATTCCGGAAAAGTTACAATTGAATATAAAGATTTAGAACAGTTTGAATTAATTTCAGATTTATTAACTAAGCATTAGCTAGATAGCATACGTCCACAATAAATTTTTTTATTAAGCATTCTTTATTAATCAACCCATTCGATTTCAAAATCATCTCAATACCATATGTTTTTTTTATTAAATTTTTAATTTTTTTGTTGTCCCATTTTTTTGCCTGATCTATAAAATTTTTTTTGTCCTTCCAAAATATTGGTGGCTTTAATTTGTTAATTTTCATTTCTAAATTAGCACCTTCGATTTTATTAATATCAAGCAATTTATTAAGTCTTTGATTAATCATATTTAAATACAGCATGTTTTTTTCAGGTTCTATTACTGTAGTTGATAATAAATCATTAGTCTTTTTTGAATTACCAAGTAGTGCTTGATCTTTAATATCATTAAAATTGTCATTTATTCTAGTATCTAATAACTTTTCAAGTCTTTCAGTTTCAATTTTCCTATCATTGAATAATGTTATTATTTTATCTAATTCATTATTTAGTTTAACCCTATTCATATTACAATTGTCAAAGATTATGTTTTTATTTTGTTGATTTAGACCTTCGAAACCAGAAAGCCTTGTTTCTATAATCTGTCTTATTGTAATCTCGTTATCTTCGTAACAAGCGATGAGTGAACATGATTCTGATTTTTCAAAATAAGTTCTTAATTTTGATTTTTTTTCAAGTATATCAGAAAATAAATAAATTTTTTGTTCTGAAATAATTTTTTCAACATCTATTATTAAGTCAAGAATTTTATCATTAACATTTTCAATAAAAAAAATCTTTTTTTCATTAAATAAAGAAACATTATTTATTTCTGATATTAATAAATTATTGTTGAGAATATCGTCTTGATTAAGCCTAATAATTTTTTCTTTTATATTTAAATTTTTTAACTTTTTTTTAAAATCATTTTTTAAACCCAGATTTTCGCCAAAAAATAAATTTATATTTTTATCCAGCTTTGAAATATTTTGTTCAATAATGTAGCTTTTAATTTGCATTGAGCTGAGATTTAATAGCGTTGATTAATTGATCACTCAGGTTATTAGTAAGTGATTTAATTATCTTCCTTTCTTTATTCCGAGTTTTTACAAATTGATCCTCAACATTGTAATCCGCGCTTACACTTTTGGTAATATCAAAACTTGTAATTTTATTGGTCTCCTCTATTTTTGCAGATGCACTTAATTTAATAGTATATTTTGTAATTTCATTTTGAATATTTTTCTCTTTTATTTCTTTAATTTTTTTAACTTGTAAATTCACTTTTATTAAATTTTTAGAATATTCAGAAGAATTATTAATTATTTTTTTTCTTAAATTAAATGCTACTCTTGAGTCACCAGTAGTGAGAACTTCTTTGACTTTAAAGTCACCAAAATCATCTTTTGTGACAACTTTAAATCCACAATTAGATAAAAAAATAATTAGCAGGAGTAAAACAAATCTTTTCATTAGCTATTTTGTAATATAATTTATTATTCTATTTTTGACGAAGATGGTTTTTAAAATTTTATTTCCCTCTACATATTTTTTTGCTTTTGAACTTTTCATTACGAACTTAGTTATTTCACTTTCTGATTGATCCTTTTTCATTTCAATTATATCTCTGGTTTTACCGTTTATTTGAACCGCTATCCTTATTTCATCTAAAATATTATTTTTATCAATAGTTGGCCATATATTTGTTGTTTTGCATTTTAATTGTTCCAAACATTCATAAGCTAAATGAGGTGCAAATGGGACTAATATTTTCATT
Organism: uncultured Pelagibacteraceae bacterium; assembly: GCA_902617025.1. GTDB lineage: Bacteria > Pseudomonadota > Alphaproteobacteria > Pelagibacterales > Pelagibacteraceae > Pelagilacustribacter. The sequence continues at coordinate 44,812 of CACMVB010000005.1, forward strand.
ACTTTTTCTAAACCCTCCTTTAGAAGAGAATTACTTATGTTTAAATCTAAACTGTCTTTTAAATACTTGTATATTTCATAGAAGTAAGCGATTGAAACATTAAATCTAAAATTATCTATGGATAAATTAATTTTGTTAACATAATTATTTATTCCCATAATGAATTTGTCTCCTTCTTTTTTATTATTTTTCGTTTCCTTTCTTGAAATTATTAAATGATTTAAATTCCAAATTTTTTGAAGAAATTTACTAGCAGACGCAACTCCAGCATCAGTCCATTGTATATCTTTCTCTGGCGGGCTATCAGATAATATAAACCATCTTATTGCATCAGCACCATACTCATTAATCATGACCTCCGGATCAATAGTATTTTTTTTTGATTTAGACATAGACTCAGGAGGTCCGACAATTACTTCACTTTTATCTTTTTTTGTAAAAAATTTATTATTACTCTTTTCAACTTCATGCGGATATAGCCAATTTCCATTTTTGTCTTTATACGACTCATGGCAAACCATTCCCTGAGTAAACAAGTTTTTGAAAGGCTCCGAAATATTTAAATTTTTATAACATTGGTCAATTCCTTTTGTAAAAAAACGTGAATATAGAAGATGAAGTATTGCATGCTCAATACCTCCAATATATTGATCTACGGGCATCCAATAATTAATCTTTTTTTCGTCAAAAGCTGAGTCTTTATGTTTTGGAGAACAAAATCTCAAAAAATACCACGATGAGTCAACAAACGTATCTAGAGTATCAGTTTCTCTCAAAGCTTTTTTTCCAGTGGATTTTTGGGTAGTTTTCCTCCAAGTCGGATGAGTCTCCAATGGGTTACCGGTAGCGTTAAGATCTATATCTTCCGGCAACTCTATGGGCAACTCACTTTTATCTACTGGGACTACACTTCCATCTTCCAGATAAATCATTGGTATTGGACAGCCCCAATACCTTTGTCTAGATATACCCCAATCCTTTAATCTAAATAAAGTTTTTTTCTCTCCTAAATTTTTTTTCTCGATTTCAATAATTATCTTATCTTTTGCTTGATCTACATCTAATCCATTTAAAAATTCAGAATTTATAATTTTACCTGCACCTGTATAAGCCTCCTTAAGATCATCTTTCGACGATCCGTTAGAAACTACTTTAATTATTTCAAGATCATATTTTTTTGCAAAATCAAAATCTCTTTGATCGTGTGCTGGGCATCCAAAAATTGCTCCTTTACCATAATCCAACAAGACAAAGTTAGCAAAGTATACTGGTATCTTTTTGTTTTTTATAAAAGGATGAATAGCAAATAATTTCGAATTATAACCTAACTTTTCTGCATTAGCTAAGGCTTCCTCAGTTGTTCCGGTTTTATTACACTTTTCTTTAAACTGTAAAAATTCATTGTTTTTTAGAAAATCTTTACTTAATTCATGATCAACTGAAAGAGCGATAAAACTAGCTCCGAATATCGTATCCGGTCGTGTGGTAAACACACTTATTTCTTTTTCTAGGCCATCAATTTTGAAGTTCATCTCACATCCAAATGATTTTCCAATCCAATTTTTTTGCATTAGCTTTACTTTATCTGGCCATCCTACTAGATTATCAAGGTCACTTAATAAAACTTCAGAAAATTTAGTAATATTGAAAAACCATTGAGATAATTTTTTTCTTTCAACTATAGCGTTTGAGCGCCAACCTTTACCATTAATAACTTGCTCGTTAGCTAAAACTGTTTTTTCGATTGGGTCCCAATTAACATAGGTTTCTTTTCTAGAAACTAAACCTTGATTGTAAAAGTCAATAAATAGCTCCTGTTGATGCTTATAATATTCTTTATCACAGGTTGATATCTCTTTATCCCAGTCGATAGATAGACCGAGTAATTTAAGCTGATTTTTCATCACTGTAATATTCTCTTCAGTCCATTTTCTAGGATGAAGTTTATTTAATCTTGAAGCATTTTCTGCAGGTAATCCAAAAGCATCCCAACCCATTGGATGTAAAACATTATATCCATTTAAAAACTTATATCGTGCTATTACATCTCCAATAGTATAGTTCCTTACATGTCCCATATGAATTTTTCCTGATGGATATGGAAACATTTCAAGACAGTAATATTTCTTCTCAGATTTATTATTGTGTACGGCGTTTATGGATTTATTTTCACGCCATTTTTTCTCTATGTTTAAAAAATTATAACGCTCCATAGATAGTATTATTTCTTAGTATCAGAGCCTTTTTTTATTAAAGAAGCTTTTTTAAGTATTACAGATAGTAATTCTTTTTTTATTTTTGAATTTTCTGGCAATAATGAGATATTACAATTGTTTATTGTATTACAGTTTTTTCTATGAACGATCACTTTTAAACTATCTGCCCTTATATCATTTGATAAAAATCTAACTGTGATTTTTAAAGACTCTCTATTGTTATTATTTTCTGAATACCAATCTGTAATTATCATTCCGCCAGAATAGTCAACTGTTGTTAAAGGAATAAAATCTAAAGTTTCTAAAGATGCTCGCCACATAGGATTAGAGCTACTAAATTCATAAGTTGTTTTTTTATTTCCTAAGCTACCAATACTTATGCCTCTACCTTGTTCAATATTTCGTCTGGCTCTTTCATCCGGATCTAATGGTGTTTTTCTTAGATCAACTGGTTTTCTTATGTTTTTTAATTTTTCTCCAGCGCCACAGGAGTGTAAGAAAAATATAATAATTAAGTTTGTTATAAAAAATTTAAAATATTTGGTCATTTTAACTTAGTGAATATGTTAATATATACATCAAATGTTATTAATAACGCAAAAAGCCAATAAAATTGAGACTTTTTTAATGTGGTAAATATATCACATAATCAAAAAAACTGGCTAAATTCAGGCGTTTTTTAAGAAATAAACGCCTATTTCAGATAAAAACTTGGAAGTTAATATAATAATTATATTAAAAATTAAGGAGAATATATGAAACAATTAAAGACAATCGTAGCTTTTGTAGCTGGATTATTTGCATTCACATCTGTGCAAGCAGGTGAAATGACAGTATCTGGTTCAATGCAAGCTACTTATCAGTCTGAAGTTGATGATGTATCTGGTAACCCATTAGGTTTAAACACAGACCTAACGTTCAGTGGTTCAGTAGATACAGACTTCGGAACTGCAACAATGTCTCTTGCAACTGATGGAACTTTCTTAGGTGAATCAGGTGCAGACCACACATATTCATTAGCAACAGACATGGGTACTTTCACAATTGGAAATTCCGGTGACTCAGCAAATGCAGTGGACGACATTACGCCAACAGCTTTTGAAGAAGCTAACGGTTCAGGATCAGGAACATACTCTGTAGACTTCGGTTCAGGTATGGACGGATCTATGAGCTTAAAATATGGAAACTCTGACCTTATGGGAACAGGAATTTCTGTATCTTACAGCTACTATCCAAAGCTTGACGGAACAACGAATAATGAAAAAGCAGCATCAGCAGATGCTAACTCAGCGAAAAAATCAGCTCAGTCAATGAATGTTGGTATTCCTTTATCAGGTGTACCAGTATTAGGTGACTCTCCACTTGGAGGAGCGAAAATTACGCTTGGTTACGAAAAATCTGACGCTATGTCAGCAGAGTTCCAACCTAAAGAAGGTGGTACAGTAGCAGTAGTGTTACCTGTAGGACCTTTATCTGTTGGTTACCAAAAGAAAGCTTATGCAGCAGTAGCAACAGCTAATGGAACTAAAACGTTCTATAAAGATGATGTTTACGGTATCGCATATGCAATCAATGATGACTTAGCTCTTTCTTGGAACGTGTATCAATCAGCACAACACAATAATGATGGTACAAACACTGAGCAAGAAACAAAATCATTAAACGTAGCTTACACAGTAGGTGGTTTAACAATTGGTTTCGCAGATGCTAAAACATCTAATGCAGCTTACACAGCAGCATCTGATGACGATACAAGAACTTTAAGTATTAAAACTGCGTTTTAATAATTACTGATCTAAATTTAAAAAAGCCGGTTAATTATTTTAACCGGCTTTTTTTTTAGCTCTGATAAAATAGCAAATCCTTCAGATTTAACATTCTTGAGTGCGTTTAAATTTGATAATTTAATTCCACCTAATGGAACGAGCTGTGTTCTCGAATTTTGAATGTATTTATTAAATTTAATCAGACCTAATGTAGGTGCACTTTTGTTGTAATCTACTGTGAATAATTTAGACAAAAAAATATACTTACAGTTTTGTTTAATTTTTAAGTAAATTTCTTTTGAATTATGTGCAGAGCCTACTATATCAAAATTATTTTTTTTAATATTAAGAGGTTTGAAATCTCTATATTTTGAAGACAAATATATCCCGTCCGCATTTAATTTAATTGCCATTTTAAGATCATTAACTACAAAAAACCTTATTAATTTTAATCTACATTTCTTTCTAAAGTTAAGTAAATCTCTGATATTTTCAATTTTTTTCTTGTTTCTATAGATGATAAAAAATTTATTGTATCTTTTTATATTTGATAAACTAATATCATTTATATTTTCAATAATTAAAAAATAATTTTTTTTAAAAACAAACATATGAGCACAATAATAGATAGATTTAATAAAATAAATTCTAATATTAATAATTTAAAGTCTAATAAAAAAGTAAATATCATAGCTGTTAGCAAGACTTTTCCCTTAGAACATATAATGCCACTCGTTGAATATGGACACATTCATTTTGGTGAAAATAAAGTTCAAGAAGCCGTATCTAAATGGAGAGATATTAAGTTAAAAAGACAGAACTTAAAATTGCATATGATTGGTAAACTTCAGAGCAACAAAGCTAAGAGTGCTGCAGAATTATTCGATTATATTCATTCTTTAGACAGTCAAAAACTGGCAGATATTTTTTCAAGTTTTGAAAAGAACAATCAGAAAAAACTTAAATATTTTATTCAAGTGAACATCGGTAACGAAACTCAAAAATCAGGTATACCTGAGAGCGAACTTGAGGCTTTTTTCAATTATTGTAAAATAGAAAAAAACTTATCAGTTCTTGGTCTGATGATAATACCTCCAAATGATCAAAATCATAACAAATATTTTAAACATATAGATTACCTTAATAAATCTCTCGCTCTTGAAGAATTAAGCATGGGGATGTCATCAGATTATGAGGATGCTGTAAGATGTAACTCGACATTTGTAAGAATAGGAAGTTCTATATTTGGAGAAAGAAGTTAATTTATAATTATTTTTGTTTTGCTTGTTATGAAATTAACTAATTTTTTTAACTCAACTCTTTTAATTGCAACACACCCTTCTGTCGGTTCAAAATTACTTTTTGCAATGTGAATGAAAATTGCACTCCCTTTGTTTTTTTTAATAGGCTGCATGTTGAAATTAAGCACTAAAATAATATCGTAGATATTATTTGTTTTATAAAGATTTTCAGACTTATAACTAAAAGGATATTTAATAAGTTTGTTATAATCTTTAGACAAAGGATCATCACACCAACCCATATTTTTTTCTATTTGCATTTTTTTAATTTTTGATCGAAGCCTTTTTACTTTATCTTTTCTGTATAAAATTTTTTTAACCCTAAAAATCCCTTTTGGTGTTATTTGATCACCTTCTTTTTGTTTTTTGCCAATTCCTCTTCTCCCTATTGCACATTTTACTTTATAATTATTGTAAGTAAGGTATTTTTTATTAATAAATATATGCATAAAATTAATGTCCTAATTCATGGACCTGACAGTTTCATCTCGACAATAAATGAACTTAAACCTTTTTTAAAGTTTAATTTAATCAATAACTTTAAACTCTCAGAGAATATGGAGAAAGCAGATTTTGATGCAATGATTTGTCATGAAATAGAATACAAAAAAATTACAAAATATATAAATAATTTTAATAATTGTTTAAAAATTTTAGCTTGTTCAAAGAGTAAAATGGAAAGAAAAACCATCTTTGATACTTTCTTAATCCTACCAACTTCAGTAGATGAGATAAATAAAATTGTAGAGAATGAAATTGCAAAGAAAAAATTTAACAGAAATTCTTCAATTAATGTCAAATCGTACACATTAGACAAAAATGAAAAAAAACTCTTAAAAGAAAATATGTTTGTAATTTTAACTGAGAAAGAAATTCAACTAATTGAGTTATTTTTATATTCTAAAAAACCAATTTCAAAAGACAAAATATTATCATCAGTTTGGAATTACTCATCAGATGCTGATACTCATACAGTAGAAACCCATATTTATAGACTTAGAAAAAAAATTAATGAAAAATTTTTAGATAGTAAATTCATTTTAAATGATAAAGAAGGGTATTATCTGTGAAAAAAAGGAATAGGATAGCTTTAGACTTATTTACAAAAAAATATCGTAAACGTATAATTAAGCCCAAAAAAGGCAAAGGCAGTTTTAAAAGAAAAAAAAGATAATCTAACTTAATCTTGCACCAATCGTTTGAATAATTTTCGAAGACATTTTAGTCCCTTGTTCCAAACTTTCATTAATTGTTTTACCTTTCAGGTAATTATCAAGAAAACCGCTAGCAAATAAGTCACCGGCACCGGTTAAGTCTTTAATTTTAATATTTTTTTCTGCAGAGCACTCAAATACCTTTTCGTTATCAATTGCTATTGCACCTTTCTCTCCTCTTGTGATCACTACAAGCTTTTTAATTTTTTTTGAAAACTGAATTACTTCTTCAATTTTTTTTGCGCCAGTTAGAGAAATTATTTCTTGCTCATTCGCAAAAGTAATATCTAATTTTTGCTTAACTAAATTTAAAAAATGAACCTTGTGTCTCTCAACACAAAATAAATCTGAAAGTGACATCGCAACTTTGTTTGCATTATTTATTGCTTTTTCAAAAGCTTTTCTAGGTTCACCTTCATCCCATAAATAGCCCTCAAGAAATAAAATTTCACTTTTTTTGACAGCATTTATGTCGATGTCATTTTCGGCAATTTTACCTGCCGTACCAAGAAAAGTTACCATAGTTCTTTCAGAGTCAGGAGTGATTAGTATAAGACATGATCCTGTTGGAGTTTCTTCTTTTTTTTTTGAATAAAAATATTCTACACTTTCTTTTTTTAAACCATCTTCGTACTTAGCGCCCAGTTCATCGTCACTTACTTTACCTATAAAACCTACTCGATTTTTCAGTTGAGCTAAACCTACAATAGAATTAGCCACTGAACCACCTGCTATGGTCTCTTCAATTTTCAAATTAGATAGTAATTTTTTAAATTCATTTTCATCCACTAATTTCATGGTACTTTTAATTAATGAATTCTTTTTCAGAAAGTTTTCCTCTATCTTGCAGATAACATCCACTATCGCGTTCCCAATTCCTAAAATTTTCATTTGTTATGCTTTTTTTGTTTTTATTGGCTTTTTTCTATTTGGATAACAGCTTTTACATATTTTACAAGTTAATCCGTGGCAATCTCTAGCTTTACAATGTTCTCGGCCATACCAAATTATTTGTAAATGAAGCTTGTTCCAATATTTTTTAGGAAATAAATTTTTCAAATCTTTTTCAGTTTGCACAACATTTGTTCCATTTGTTAAACCCCATCTTTGAGCCAGTCTATGTATGTGAGTATCTACTGGAAAAGCGGGATATCCGAATCCTTGAGACATTACAACACTAGCTGTTTTATGACCGACTCCTGGTAACTGTTCAAGCTCCTCGTAAGTCTTAGGAACTTTACCATTATATTTTTCAACTAAAGTTTTTGATAAATAAAAAATACTTTTAGCTTTGACTCTAAAAATCCCAATTTTTCTAATTAAACTTTCAATTTTTTTTCTACCTAATTTCACAAAATGTTTAGGTTCATTATATTTTGGATAAATTTTTTTTGTAACATTGTTAACATTAACATCAGTACATTGTGCTGATAGAAGAACCGAAACCAATAGTGTAAAGGTGTTTTTGTAATTAAGTGGTATTGGTACTTTTGGATAAGTCCTATTTAAGATTCTAATTATGATTTTAGATTTTTCTTTGTTATTCACTTAAAGTTTAAAAGATCTCTCATTGAGTAGAGCCCTGGTTTTTTACTTATTAACCATTTCGCAGCAGTAAGTGCTCCTTCAGAGTAAAGGGCTCTATCAAAAGACTCATGATTCAAAGTAACAATTTCTTTCCCGCTAGAAAAAGTTACTTCATGTTCTCCTATAACATCACCTTTTCTAATAGAGTTAAAATTAATTTTTTTACCATACGGAAATGATTTTTTATTCAAATATCTTTTACCAATTGACTTATAGAACTCTTTATTTCTACCGTCAGCAATTCCTTTCCCCAACATTAGCGCTGTACCTGATGGGTAATCTTTTTTATATTTGTGATGAACTTCATAAACTTTACTAAGAAAGTTTTTTCCAAGAGATTTAGATGTTATCTCCGTTAAATAAATTAAAAGATTTACGCCAAGACTCATATTTCCAGCTTTTAAAATTGGTATCTTTTTTGAATATTTTTTTATTAAATTTTCCTCATTTTTTTTAAAACCCGTTGTTCCAATCACAACTCTTTTTTTTTGTTTAACGGCAATTTTAAGAATTTCCAATGTACATTTAGGGACTGTAAAATCTATTATCACATTTGCCTTTCTGAATGACTCGATTGAATTAAATTCTGGTCTAATTCCCAAAATTTTTTTCTTAATTTTTCTATTTTCGGTCAAAGACACAATTTTAAATTTCTTGTTTAAATTTGCAGACTTAATGAGTTGTTGACCCATTCTACCCATGCATCCTGTTATAGCTAAATTAATTTTTTTCATTATCTAATTAAGTAAATAACTACAATAATCACTAGAACAATTATAGTCCATATCGATAAATTGCCTACAAATTGTTTTAACTTTTTATTGGTGGATAAAAAACTAGGCAAGATTAAAGCAAGAACTGCAATAAGAAATATCGCAGACATTATTTGATTAATTTCCATTGAAATTAAACTTTTTTCCAGAATTTTTTAGCTTTTTCAAAAAAGCTTTTTATAACTGGATCTGGTTTATTTGACTCTATTTCACTGAATTCTTGTAATATTTCTTTTTGTCTTTTGGATAGTGATGTTGGAACTTGAGTCACAACTCTTATATATAGATCCCCAAATATATTTCTTCTTAGAACGGGCATGCCTTTTCCTTTCAATCTAAATTGTTTTCCATGCTGAGTACCTGACGGAATCTTGATTTTGGATTTACCTCCATCTATCGAGGGTACCTCCACTGAAGTTCCTAATGCGGCATCTGAAAATGATATTGGTAATTCATAATAAAGATTTTCGTCTGACCTTTTAAAAATATTATGATTATCTATTGATATAAATAAGTATAAATCTCCATTAGAACCGCCTTTTGAACCTGCTTCTCCTTTTCCAGATAATCTTATTCTTGTTCCATCATCAACTCCTTTAGGTATTTTTACTGTAACGTTTTCATTTGCTTGTGTTTTACCATTACCACTGCAACTGCTACAAGGAGTGCTGATCATTTCTCCATAGCCACTACATTGGGGACAGGTTTGCTGCACTGTAAAAAATCCTTGATTTGTTCTTACCTTTCCCCTTCCTGCACAATAATCACATCTTACCGGTTTAGAGCCTTTTGCTGCGCCAGTTCCCGAGCAAGATTTACAAGATTTGTAAGTAGTATATCTTACGTTCTTTTCAGTCCCTCTATAAGCTTCTTCTAAACTTATACCTACATCATATCTTAAATCGTTTCCTCTGTTACTAGTTCTTCTTGAAGAACTACCTCCGAAGTCGCTAAAAAAATCTTCGAAAATATCTGAGAATGAAGAACTATCAAAACCTCCGAAACCTTGGAAACCTCCGCCACCACCACCTTCAAATGCTGCGTGGCCAAATTGATCATAATTTGCTTTTCTCTTATCGTCGGAGAGAATATGATAGGCTTCGCTGGCTTCTTTAAACTTTTCTTCTGAAGCTTTATCACCCTTGTTTTTATCTGGATGGTATTTTAATGCTAATTTTCTGTAAGCTTTCTTGATGTCATCTTTTGAAGCTCCTCTCGGGATACCTAAGACATCATAACAATCTCTTTTAGCCACAGGACGTCTCCTTATTTTTTATCTTAGGCGCTTTTTTCTTTATCTTCTTTCACGTCTTCAAAATCTGCATCAACTACATTGTCTTTTTCGTCAGGTTTAGCATCTTTTGGCCCACCAGATCCTTTATCATCATTTTTGGGTTTTTGTTGGCTTTTATATACTGCCTCACCTAGTTTCATAGAAACCTGGATTAAACTTTGTGTTTTCTTTTTTATATCTTCGACATCTGTACCCTCTAAAGACTTTTTAAGATCAGCTATTCCGGTCTCTATTGATTTTTTTTCTTCTTCAGAAACTTTATCTCCATGCTCTTTAAGACTTTTTTCTGTTGAGAAAATTAAACTATCTGCCTGATTTCTAACATCTACTGTCTCCCTTTTCTTTTTATCAGCTTCTTTGTTAGCTTCGGCATCTTTAACCATTTTCTGTATTTCCTCATCAGAAAGACCTCCTGATGCTTGTATTTGGATCTTCTGTTCTTTTCCAGTTCCTTTGTCTCTGGCAGAAACGCTTACTATTCCATTTGCATCAATATCAAATGTCACTTCAATTTGTGGAGTACCTCTAGGTGCTGGAGGGATGCCTACTAATTCAAAGTTTCCAAGTATTTTATTATCTGCAGCCATTTCTCTCTCACCTTGTAGAACTCTAATAGAGACCGCCGGCTGATTATCTTCTGCTGTGGAGAAAACCTGACTTTTTTTAGTTGGTATAGTTGTGTTTTTCTCAATTAATTTTGTAGATACACCTCCTAGTGTTTCAATACCCAAAGACAGAGGAGTGACATCTAAAAGCAAAACATCTTTTACATCGCCTTGAAGTACACCTCCTTGAATAGCTGCACCCATAGCAACTACCTCGTCTGGGTTGACGCTTTTATTAGGCTCTTTTCCAAAAAAATTTTTAACAGTTTCTATTATTTTGGGCATTCTTGTCATCCCACCTACCAGCACTACTTCATTTATTTCTGCTGCAGAGAAGCCAGAATCTTTTAACGCAGTTTTACATGGCTCAAGGGTTCTATCAACTAAGCCTTGAACTAAGGCCTCCAGTTTAGCTCTAGTAAATTTCAAATTTAAATGTTTAGGCCCAGATTTGTCTGCGGTTATAAAAGGTAAATTAATTTCTGTTTGAGCTGCGGAGGAAAGTTCTATTTTAGCTTTTTCAGCCGCCTCTTTTAATCTTTGTAAGGCCAATTTATCTGTCTTTAAATCAATCCCGTTATCTTTTTTAAACTCTGATGCTAAATATTCAACTATCGCGTCATCAAAATCTTCTCCTCCTAAAAATGTGTCCCCATTTGTAGACTTAACTTCAAATACCCCGTCACCAATTTCTAAAATAGAAATATCAAATGTACCTCCACCTAAATCATAAACAGCTATTTTTTTTCCACCTTTTTTATCTAAGCCGTATGCTAAAGATGCTGCAGTTGGCTCGTTTATAATTCTCAAAACTTCTAAACCTGCAATCTTTCCTGCATCTTTAGTAGCTTGCCTTTGTGAGTCATTAAAATAGGCTGGTACAGTAATTACAGCTTTTGTTACAGCCTGACCCAAATATTTTTCGGCAGTTTCTTTCATTTTTTGTAAAACAAAAGCGGAGATTTGAGCGGGAGAATATTTTTTCCCTTTACCCTCAACCCATGCATCACCGTTATCTGATTTCACAATTTTATAAGGAACTTTTGAAATATCTTTTTGGACTGAAGGACCATCAAATTTTCTTCCTATAAGTCTTTTCACTGCAAAAATAGTGTCCCCAGCGTTCGTTACAGCTTGTCTTTTAGCTGGTTGGCCAACTAACTTTTCATCTTTTTCTAAAAAAGCCACGACAGAGGGTGTAGTTCTAGCGCCTTCTATATTTTCTAAAACCTTGGCTTGTTTACCATCCATTATCGCCACACATGAATTAGTGGTACCTAAGTCTATTCCTATTACTTTACTCATTATATTTGTCCTTTGTTAATTTTAATATGGGTGTTTTTTTTACTTCTACAAGGTTTTTTCTCTATTTTTTTCCATCTTTTTCTTCGCTTTTTGCATCTTTTTTCTTTGCAACCCCTACTAAAGCAGGTCGTAATAATCTCTCACTCAACATGTAGCCTGGTTGGATAACTTGTACAACAGTTCCTGGATCAGAATTTTGGTCCTCAATTTCAGTCATGGCTTGATGAATATTAGGATCGAATTTTTTTCCCTCAGCATCGATCTTTTTAATATTATTTTTTTCAAATATTGAGACTAAATCTTTTTCAATAATATTTATATTTTCAATGAATTTATCTAAATCTTTGTTTACCTTTAAAATATTATCATTCTTTATTGCATTTTTTGCTCTTTGTAAGTTATCCAGTATTGCTAAACTTTCGCGAGCAAAGTTAAAGGACCCAAATTCAAAAGCATCTTTTATTTCTTTTTCAAACCTTCGCCTTTGATTTTCAATTTCCGCTAAAGATCTTAATAATTTGTCCTCTGTTTCTTTAAGCTTATCTTCAACTGTGAGTTTCTTTTCTTTTTCGCTTTCCTCACCTGAAGTTTTTTTCTTAGGTTCATCTTGTTTTTTTTTGTTATTTTCAGTCATCTAATTGCTATATAGTAAACAATATTCAAAATACTAGAGCTTAATGAAAAAAATTTTAATAGGAACACATAATCAAGGAAAATTCAGAGAAATAGCATTTCTTTTATCTAAGAAATTTAAAAAAATTTCACCACTAACACTTAAAATACCAAGTCCAAAAGAAACTGGAAAAACCTTTCACTCAAACTCACGATTAAAAGCAAATTTTTTTTCAAAATTTGTAGACTATCCAGTCATATCTGACGACTCTGGTTTGAGTATTAAATCAATGAAAAATAAACCTGGTATATATTCAGCTAGGCTTGCAAAACAAAAAGGAAACTTTTTTAATGCGATGAAATATATTTTAAAAAAAATGAAAAATAAAAAAAATAGAAGTGCAACTTTTTTTTGTAGTCTTTCTATAAAGTTTCCAAAAAAAAAAATTATAACCGTTGTCGGCAAAGTTGATGGAAATATTTCAGAAACGATAATTGGTAAAAAGGGTTTCGGTTATGATCCAATTTTTATACCAAATAATGAAAGTAAAACATTCGGTCAAATTTCAAAGAAGCAAAAGATAAAAATGGACCATAGATATTATGCTTTCAAGAAATTAAAAAAAAAAATTAAAATTTTGTAAATTTTTTATTTTCAGTTTTATAAATATTTAATTCTTGAATTACCTTCCTATCTTTAAAGCTAAAAGTACCAATTTTACCTTTAATTTTACTTTTGAATGAAAATTCGTTTGTTGAGTTAACGTTACCATTTTTCTTCCACGCATAATAAATTAAACCTAAGGCATCATAAGTAAGTATGGTTATTTCACTAGGGAAAGTTTTGAATGTTTTAAAATATTTATTATTGTATTTTTTAAATTCTTTATAATTTATAGAAGGGTAATACAATGTTTTTATCGTATTTTCATAAAAAATACTTTCATCAAACCATTGATTAACAGTTGTAAATAAAACATCATTTTGATTTACATCAGTGTATACTAAAGATGTTAAAACACTTTTTAAACTGTTACCAAAATCAATTATAACGACTGAGTCAAAATTTATTTTTCCTAATGTGTAGAGTTGTTCTAATCTTTCTAATTCTTTTACAGATTGATCATCTTCTTTATCCTCAAACATTTTTTTTCTAAGTTCTAGGTTCTTTTTTCTCTGCGCATAATTAGTTAATTTTTCTATTTCGCCAGTTAAGACTTGTGGGTCAGAATTATATTTAAAAACTCTAATGTTACTGAAGTCTACTTTTTTTAATTTTTTTTCAATTAACTCTTCATATTGATTTTTAGGAAACATAATAATTGTTTTATTTTTTTTTTGTTTTTTTATGAATTTTTTCAAAGCAATCAATTGAGACTCTAAACTGATACCTACACTTATTACATTGCCCTCAAATTCTGGAGTTATATTAGATGGAGATATAAAAATCATATCGTTATACTTTTTAACTTCATCAAAATCACTTTTACTCATGGGGCCTATCACAACCTTAATTCCTTGTGATTTCATATCTTTTAATGCGCTTCTAAGTTTTTCTTTGTTATTGAAACCACTATCTCTCGGTAAAATAAATATGTTTTCATCATTGATTTCCTCTAGAGCCAATTGAAGAGAATATAAAAATGAATTACCCAGTTCAGCATATTTGCCACTAAGAGGAGCTAATAAACCAACTTTAAGAATTTTTGAATTTTCAGCAGCAAAAAGATTAGAATTAGTAAATAATATTATGTAAGATAAAATTATTACAATTTTTTTTTTCATAAAATGAAATTATTAAAAAATTCTTTATATATTGTTTCAACACCAATTGGAAATTTAGATGATATTACGTTAAGAGCAATAGAAGTATTAAAAAATTGCGACATCATTTTGTGTGAGGATACAAGGCATTCTTTGAAATTACTAAATCATTTAAAAATTAAGAAAAGATTAATTTCATATCATAAATTTAACGAAAAAAAACAAATCAACCCCATTATAGAGCATGTTAATCAGGGCAAAATTTTGTCTTTAATATCTGATGCTGGAACGCCATTGCTTTCTGACCCTGGCCGTTTCCTTATCAATGCATGTATAGAAAAGAATATCAAAATTTACCCAATACCAGGAGTTTCCTCAATCACTGCCTCTATGAGTATATCTGGATTTAGTGACAAGTTTTTATTTTATGGTTTCCTTCCGAAAAATGAGGGCGAAATTGAAAAAGTTCTTAAAACATTATCAAGTTATGAGTTTTCGCAAATTTTTTTTATACCTGCTATAAAGATTAATTATTATTTAAAAAAGTTCAAAAAATATTATTCAAATAGAAAATTATTGATCGCCAGGGAAATAACAAAAATACATGAAGAATATCTCAGGATTGATGCTACCAATTTTGAAAAGTTGAAAAAAACAATGAAAGGTGAAGTAACATTAGTAGTTTCAGAGGGACAGAAACAGCAGATTTACTTCGATGAAGAAAAGTTTATCAACAAGGCAAAAATATATTTAAAAAAGTATAGCTTAAAAGATACAGTTGACTTAATGATGATAAATGAAAATATAAGCAAAAAAAAAATTTACAATCTATGTGTTAAAATAAAAAATGAAAAAAATTACTAGCATTGTTTTTTTGTTACTTTTCTCATCATGCACCTCTGTTGGACAATTTGGAGCGGGAGTTGATATCACTTTTGATCCTAGAACTATCGGAATGCAAATTGATGATACTATTATGCAAAAAAATTTAAGTGCAAGATTAGCCCTTTCGAATAAAAAATATTTTCTGTCTATAAAATCAGAAGTTAAAGATGGTAATATATTTTTATCTGGAAAAGTAGACCAACCTCAAGAAAAAATCCAAATTACTAAAATGGCCTGGGAAACTAAAGGAGTTCGTTCGGTAAAAAATGCCATAGATATAAAAGGTCAAAGAAACTTTAAAGCTTCAGCAAAAGATATTTTAATTACTAGTCAATTAAGAACTGCTTTAATTCTAAATAAAAAAACTAAAGCAAGAAATTACAGCTTGGAGACTATTAACAAAAATATTTATATTTTTGGCATTGCTATGGACCAAGATGAAAAAAAAGAAGTTATTAATGAAGCAAATAAAATTTACGATGTCGAAAAAGTATTACCTTCAATTTATTTAGCAACAGAACTTAGTCGAAACAAACTTTAGCTCGAATAATCGATAACATCAGACGAGTAAGCAGCTATTGAAGCTAGATTTAAAATTTCAGACGTGCTAGCTCTGAGGGGTGCTACTTCGATTGGAGATCCTAAACCAATTAAAAGTGGCCCTATTAATTTTCCTCCACCGAATACTTTCATCAGTTTTGTTGATATTGCAGCACTATGTAGCGCGGGCATAATCAAAATATTGGCATTACCTACTATTTTTGAAAATGGGTAAATTTCTTTATAAACCGGATTCAATGCCACATCAGGCTGCATTTCACCGTCAAAATCAAAATCAACTCTCTGACTTTTCAGTAGCTCAATTGCATCTCTTACATGTTTGGTGTTTTTTGAGATAGGCTTTCCAAAAGTAGAATGAGATAAAAAAGCAACTTTTGGATCAAATCCAAATAATCTAGCAACTCTTACACATGATTTTGAAACTTTCACTAATCTTTCAGGAGAAGGAAAATCTTGTACGTTTGTATCTGCAACTAAAATTGTTTTACCTTTTAAAGTGATCATGGTCATACCAAAAATTTCTTCCCCAGGTCTAGGGTCTGTTACTTTTTTTAACTTTTCTATTGATGCAGCGTAATGCCTTATATTTCCTGTTACCATTGCATCTGCATCTTTACATGCAATCATAGATGCCCCCCATGCAATACGTTCGTTACGAACTAGACGGTCAACATCTCTTTCTAATTGACCCTCTCTTTGAAGTCTTTTATATAAATGTTTGACATATTTCTCACGTTTCTCTTTATCCGTAGAATTTACAATTTTGATTTTATAATTTTCGTCTAGACCAATATTTTTTAATTGTTCTTTAATCCTTTTTTCTGCACCGATTAAAATTGGTGTACCCAATTTATTTTTTCCAAATTCAATAGCTGCTTTCAACATGTTTTCATCTTCACCCTCTGCAAATATAACTCTTTTGGGATTTTTTCTTACTTTTGCATTTATCCCTTGCATTAATGACATTGTTGGATCTAGCCGATTAGTCAGTTGATCTTTATAAAGTTCTATGTCTAAAAGCTCTTTTCTTGCTACACCACTTTTCATAGCTGCTTGAGCAACAGCAGAGGGAATTACACTTATGAGTCTTGGATCAAATGTTGATGGAATAATATAATCTTTACCATACCTCGGTCTGTCACCTCCATAAGCTGAAACAACTTCATCTGGAACACTTTCTCTAGCCAGAAGAGCAATAGCGTTTGCAGCTGCAACTTTCATTTCCTCATTAATCTCTTTTGCTCGGACATCAAGCGCCCCTCTAAAAATATACGGGAATCCAATTAAATTATTTACCTGATTAGGATAATCAGATCTTCCAGTTGCAATGATCGCATCAGATCTAACTTCTTCTATAAGCTCAGGTTTAATCTCTGGGTCAGGATTAGCGCAAGCAAAAATTATCGGATTTTTTGACATCGATTTGACCATATCTTTTGTCACAACATCTTTAGCGGATAAACCTAAAAATACATCTGCATCAACCATCGCTTCATTTAAATTTCTGAGTTTAGTATCCACAGCAAATGCTGACTTGAACTGGTCGACATTTTTTCGTCCTTTATAAATAACTCCTTTACTATCACACATGATAATATTTTCCTTTTTTACTCCTGAGCTTATAAATAAATTTGCACAAGCTTGTGCTGAGGCACCAGCACCGTTTACGACAATTTTCACTTTGTCTATTCTCTTTTTTGAAATATCTAGCGCATTAATAAGTGCTGCGGTTGTTATAATTGCAGTTCCATGTTGGTCGTCATGAAAGATAGGAATATCCAGAATTTCTTTTAGCTTTTGCTCAATTATAAAACAATCAGGAGCTGCAATATCTTCTAGGTTAATGCCTCCAAAAGTGCCTCCAATATTTTTTATCGTCTCAATAATTGACTCAGGATTGTCGTTGTCAATTTCTATATCAATAGAATCTATGTCAGCAAATCTTTTAAACAATACAGATTTACCTTCCATTACAGGCTTTGAGGCCAAAGATCCTAAATTACCTAAACCTAATATTGCAGATCCATTACTAATTACGGCAACTAAATTTCCTTTGCTAGTATAGTCATAAGCTAAATCAGGATTCTTAGCGATCTCTTTTACCGGTGCGGCCACCCCAGGAGAATATGCAAGCGAAAGATCCCTTTTAGTTGTTAAAGGCTTACTTGAATTAATCTCAATTTTGCCCGACTTCCCTTTTATATGAAAATCAAGTGCTTCTTTATCTGAATAATGATCAATCTCTGTTTTCTTTGGCATTTATTTTTATGAGTATGTAATATAAAGAAATTAAATTCACTATAAATTTATGGCTTAATTTAGATCATTTATGAACTTACTTTTTTCAACTTCAATATTTAGTTTTTTTACGATTATCAGTAGAATTTTGGGCTACTTAAGAGATATTTTAATAGCCATTTTCCTTGGGGCCTCTATTTTTGCAGATGCATTTTTCGTAGCTTTTAGACTTCCAAATACTTTTAGGCGTTTATTTGCTGAGGGCACTTTTAATGCTGCTTTTATACCAAGCTACACATCAGAAAAAGTTAAAAGCAAAAAAAAGGGTAAAATTTTTGCAGATGAAGTTCTAAGTTATATTACGTTTATTTTACTTTTAATTGTAACTATCGCTGAAATATTTACACCTTACTTAGTTCATCTAATCGCTCCAGGCTTTGTATCTGATGATTTGAAATTTAATTTGGCTGTAGAGCTTACAAGAATTACATTTCCGTTTCTCTTATTTGTAAGCCTATCATCCTTTTTCTCGGGAATATTAAATTCAAATAATAAATTTGCGGCTGCAGCTGCAGCACCAATAATTTTAAATTTAATTTTGATAATGGGTATTTTAATTGCTTATTTCCAAAATTTTAATATTGCAAAGCAACTTTCTTATGGAGTCACGTTAGCAGGAATTATTCAATTAATATTTTTGATTTTTTTTACACTTAATTTTTATAAACCGAATTTTAAATTAAATTTTAAAATTTCTAGTAAGGTGAAATTTTTTTTTAAAAAATTGTTACCAAGCATTTTTTCATCTGGTGTTACTCAAATTAATATTTTGGTTGGAACTATAATCGCATCATTTCAGTCAGGTGCAGTTTCATACCTATATTATGCAGACAGAATTTATCAAATTAATTTAGCTATTGCCGGGATTGCAGTGGGAACAGTTTCTTTACCAGCATTATCTAAGGCGTTTAAGTTAAAAGATTTTTTAAAAGTTTCAAATATACAAAATAAATCAATACAATTATCTTTATTACTCTCAATTCCAGCTAGTCTAGGTTTAATAATTGCGTCTGAAGAAATAGTAAACGGACTATTCGGATATGGTTCTTTTACTTTCAAAGATGTGGAAATGACATCTGACGCTCTAATGTTTTTTGGTTATGGTATTATAGCATTCGCATTAATTAAAATTTTTTCTAACTTTTTTTTTGCAAGGGATAATACAAAGACTCCATTTTATATTTCGTCATTTGTAGTTTTTTTAAATGTTTTGATAAGTGTGAGTTTTTTTGATCAATTTGGCTTCCTAATTATCCCTATTGCAACTTCTATTTCTACGTGGATTGGTGTTTTAATTTTTTTGTATGTTTTAAAAAAAAGGAATTATTTGTTTTTACAAAATAAATTATTTAAAAATATAATGAAGATTATATTTTCATCTGCTATCATGACAATTTTACTTGTTATAACTTTAGAAAAGTATTCAAGTTATCTTAATTATACTTATACATATAAATCGATCTATTTGCTAATTATTGTAGGTTTCACAGGAATTGTTTATTTGATATCTTGTTATTTATTAGGTTTATTAAAAATTAAAAATTATAGAACAAATTAGATGAATAATAAAAAATTAGTTTTTTCAGGTGTCCAGCCAACTGGAAATTTACATTTAGGAAATTATCTTGGAGCTTTAAAAAACTTTGTTTCCCTCCAGAAAGAAATGGACTGTATTTATTGTGTAGTTGATTTACATGCATTAACTGTTTTTCAAAAACCCAATGATTTACAAAACAATGTTTTAGAAACAGTAGCAAGTTTTGTTGCCACAGGCCTTGATCCGAACAAAAGTATAATTTTTAATCAATCAGCAGTATCAGGCCATGCTGAACTTGCATGGATTTTTAATTGTGTCTCAAGAGTTGGGTGGTTAAATCGAATGACACAATTTAAAGACAAAGCGGGATCAGACAAAGAGAAAGCTAGTGTAGGTTTATATATTTATCCAAATTTAATGGCAGCAGATATACTTTTATATAAAGCTACACATGTTCCAGTCGGAGCTGATCAAAAACAACATCTGGAATTATCAAGAGATATCGCTCAAAAATTTAATAATGATTTTAATTGTAAAAATTTTTTTCCACTTCCAGAACCATTAATATCTAAAAATATTTCTAGAGTAATGAGCTTGAGAGATGCTACTAAGAAAATGAGTAAATCTGAGGAGTCTGATTATTCAAGAATAAATTTGAAAGATAGCGCAGATGAAATTAACAAAAAAATCAAAAAAGCAAAATCAGACTCATCTTCTATACCTGATAATTTAAAGAATTTAGAAAAAAAACCTGAAGCTTACAATTTAATAAATATTTACTCTGAGATTTCTAAAAAAAATTTAGATAAAGTATTAAAAGAAATGTCAGGAAAAGAATATTCTTTTCTAAAAAATAAATTAGCAGAAATTCTTATCGACGAAATAATACCAGTCGGAAAAGAAATTAAGAAACTATTGAGTGATAAGCCTTATCTGGTTCAAATTTTGAAAAAAGGCACTGAAAAAGCCAATATTATTGCTGAGGAAAACCTGAAAAATATACGTGAAAAAGTGGGATTGATATAATATAAATTTCTCATGATACAAACCGAAACTACACCTAATCCAAACTCTCTTAAGTTCCTTTCAGAAAATGTAATATCTGCTGCAGGAACCGAAGAATTTCAAAAAGATAAATTGAGAGATTTATCAAATTCCTTTATTAACGAACTTTTAAGTTTTAAAGGTGTAGAGCTTGTTCTTTTATCTAAAAATTTTTTATCTGTTAAAAAAAATGATGATGTATCCTGGAACGAATTAAAACCAATGGTTATTTCTCATTTAAATCATTACTTTGAAAATAATAAAGGTCCGATATTAAAAGATAAAAAGAATATTTCCAAAACAGGCAAATCAGACGACGATACAGTCAATAGAATAATAGAGGTGTTAGACTCAAAGATTAGACCTGCAGTAGCAAGGGATGGAGGAGATATTAAATTCAAATCTTTTGAAAATGGGGTAGTTAAAGTTGAGCTTCAAGGTAGTTGTTCTGGCTGTCCCAGCTCTTTAATGACATTGAAACAAGGAGTGCAGAATCTATTAAAACATTATGTTAAAGAAGTTAACTCTGTAGAGGCAGTATAAATATGAAAAAAAAATTGAGTTATAGAGATAAGTTGTTGGAGTTAGCTTATATTTATAATGTAAAAGAAATTCAAGATTATACTAAAAATAGAAAGAACCTGACTACTGGTCAAATTGAACTTATTCTTAAAAAAAATAAGATAATTATTCCTAAAGATTTTAAAACAAACTTTTTTAAAGAAAATTTTATTAAGCCAGTTTCAAAAATAAAAAATAATATTACTGAATTTAAAGAGGAAAAAATTAAAGATAAGAATAGATTTTTAAGAAGAGTCGAAAATTACAAATATGACACCTCAAGAAAGGTTACCCATGGTTTAAATAGTTTATGGAAAATTTTTGGTAATGCAGGAATTAATTTTTTAAATATATTACCAAAACTTGGCAGTGCGGTATCTAAATTTTTTGGGAATCTTTTTACAGATGTATTTAATTCAATTTACAATCAACAAATAGATCAAAAAAGTGCAAGAAATGTAATAGTAGGATTTTTTGTAGTTGTAGTAGTAACCTCAGCAATTTTTGCAGGCGTAAATGCTTATAAGAATTTAGATTTTACCAAAAAGAAAATAGAA
>CACMVB010000006.1 GCA_902617025.1 uncultured Pelagibacteraceae bacterium
TAGAAAAATTAGAAGATTTAGAGCTTCTAGGATTTCTCGAAAACCAAATTAAGGTAAAGATGATTAAATTGTCAGATCAATCTATTTCAGTTGATAATCCATCTGATATAAAAAAGGTTGAGAGGATACTAAAGTAATTTATGAGTAACTTCATTTACGAAAAAAAAAAAATTAGTATAGTTAAAAGATTACGGATAGCTGAAAATAGAGATTTAAAAAAAGGACTTAGACTCAATAGAAATGAGAGAGTTGATAATTATCCAAAAAATATTTTCAAAAAAATTTTTACAAGTGCAAAAGAATATGACTTAGGAAAATATCCTGATCAAAGTAAAATTTACAAAACATTATCAAAATTTATTGGATTTAAGGAAAAAAACTTTATAATTTCATCTGGTATCGATGGAAGTATAAAAAGTATTTTTGAGATATTTACTGATGCGGGAGATAAAATTGCTTTACTGTACCCAACTTATGCTATGTATGAAGTTTATAGCAAGATATTTAAAACAAGACTTTTTAAAATTGGATACACTAATTTTAAGCTAGATAAAGAAAAACTCTATAAAACAATTAAAACAAAAAAAATTAAGATATTATTTATTCCAAACCCTAACCAACCTATCGAGGATGTTATCTCTTTAAATGAGATGAAAAAAATATGTAAGATTTGTAAAAAAAATAAAGTTTTATTAGTAGTTGATGAAGCTTATCATATGTTCGGTGCCCCAACTTCAGCTAGCCTATGCAAAAAAAATGAAAATATTATAATTCTAAGAACACTTTCTAAGTCTTTTGGATTACCATCGATAAGATTTGGATATGTAATTGGCCACGAAAAATTAATTAATATTTTTCAAAGTTATAGATTAGCTTACGAAAGCAACTTTTTCTCAGATAAGGTAGTCGAATATTTTGTTAAAAATTTTTCTATTATTTCAAGTTATATAAAGGAAGTAAAAAAAGGACGAAATTATTTTAAAAAGGAAATTGAGAAATTAAATTTAAAAGTAATTGGAAATAAATCAAACTTTTTATTAATAGATTTTAAATCTAATATATTACTAAAAAAAATAATTAATATATTTGAAAACAAAAAAATTTATGTCAAATCAAATTATAAAGGAGCCTTAAGCAATTGCATATTAGTTACTTGCGGAACAAAAAAAAACATGAAAAAACTTGTAAATATTATCCGCAAAGAAATTAAACAATGAATGTTATAATAACAGGTGGAAATGGTTTTGTAGGCACAAAGCTAGCTGAAAAATTTAATAGCCATGGACATAAAATTTTTTTGTTAGATTATAAAAAAAAATCACAAAACAAAATTTTTTTAAAAAAAGGTAAATTTAAAAAAGTTGATATTACATCTTTTAAATCGCTTGAAAAAGTTCAAGTTCCAAATAATGCAATTTTATTACATTGTGCTGGACAACCATCTGCTGCTGTGTCTTTTAAGAGGCCCTTTGATGACCATAAAAAAAATATTTTGGGAATGCTAAATATAATTAAATTTGCAAAGAAAAAGAAAGTAAAAAAAATTATCTTTGCTTCAACTTTTAATATTTATAAAGAAAACTTTAGATTTACAAAACTTAAAGAAAATTCTGAGTGTAAGCCAAAATCCTTATATGCAATTTCAAAACTAGCAGCAGAAAATTACTTAAAGGTTTATGGTGGTCACTTAGGTTTAAAATGGAATATATTAAGAATGTTCAATATTTATGGACCAGGACAAGATAAAAACAACAAAAATCTTGGTATGATAAGCATCTTTCTTAACATGGCAAAAAATAATTCTAATGTTTTGGTAAAAGGTAGTTTGAAAAGATTTAGAGATTTTATTTATATTGATGACGTTACCGAGGCTTGGTATCGACTAGCATTAGATAATAAAAATTATAATAAGACATATAATTTGGGATCTGGAAAAAAAACAACTTTAAAAAAATTATTTAATCACATTGAAAAAACTATTGGAAAAAAAATCAATGTTAAGGAAGCAAAAGGTACTCCTGGTGATTTTTTAGGCTGTTACGCTGATATTAATAAGATTAAAAAGGATTTAAAATTTAAACCAAAAATAAATCTCAGCAAAGGATTAAAACTTTTTAATAATTGGCTGAGTGAATAATATGAAATTAAATTTGTTAGATTGCACTCTTCGTGACGGTGGATATTATAATAATTGGGCATTTGATAATAAATTAGTCAAAAACTACATTTCAAATATTAAAAAATCTAATATTGACATAATTGAAATTGGATTTCGTTTTTTCAATAATAACTCATGCGGTAAATTTGGTATAACCAAAGAAAATCTAATTAAAGATTTTAATTTTGGCAAAAATCAATCATTAGCAGTTATGATTAATAGTGCAGATTTAGCAGATGATAAAGATTTTCAAAAAAAAATAAAAAATCTTTTTGTAGAAAAAAAGAATTCTAATATAAATTTAGTAAGATTTGCCACTCATTTAAAGGATGTTAAAAAGATTATACCTAAAATGAGATATATCAAAAAATTAGGTTATGACACTGCTTTAAACTTGATGCAAATTGATAAAATAACACCTAATCAATTAATCAAAGTTCTTAAATTAATAGATAAAAGTAATGTAGTCGATGTTTTTTACTTTGCAGACTCATTTGGAAATTTAAATACAAAAAAAGTTAGAGATATATGTAAGATAATAAAAAATAATTGGAATAAAGACTTTGGGTTTCATGCCCATGATAATTGTGGACTTGCACTCAAAAACAGTGTGTGTGCCATTAATAATGGCGCTAATTGGATTGACTCTACAATTATGGGCATGGGCAGAGGAGCAGGCAATGTAAGCACAGAGGAAATTTTAAAAAAATTAAAAAAAAAGAAAGAAAAAAAATACAACCTTGATCCAGTGCTGAAACTTGCAAATACTTACTTTAAACCTTTAAAAATAAAATATAAATGGGGTAAATCACAATATTATTTCTTATCAGCCAAAAAAAATATACACCCTAGTTATATTCAAGAAATTTTGGTTGATAAACGTTATAACCATAGTCAAGTTGTTGAGATAATTAACGATTTATCAAATTTAAAAGCAAGCTCATTTAATCCATTAATGCTTAAAGATTTAATAAATGAAAAAACAAATGGTAGTTGGAATGCAAAAAATTGGTGCAAAAACAAAAATATTTTAATACTCGGTCAAGGTAAGAGTATAAAAAATGATAGAAATAAAATTTTAAAATTAATTAAGAAAAATTCTTGTAAAGTTCTATCGTTAAATATCAATAAGATGATTGAGGAAAAATATATAGACCACTTCTTAGCATGTCATGAGTCAAGGGTAATGATAGATTCAAAAAAATATATAAAATATTATAACAAAATGATTGTACCTACTGACAGATTTAAAAATATTTTGAAAAAAGAATTATCAAAAAAAATTAAAAATTACGGGATGGTAGTTAAAAAAAATTCTTTTAAACAATATAAAAAATATTGTGAATTACCAAGCAATTTAGCCATAGGTTATGCTATCTCACTTTGTTTGATTGGCAAATCATCAAAAATTTTTTTAGCAGGATTTGATGGATACAAGAATAACCATATTCTAAACTTAGAGATGAATAACTTTTTTCAAATTTTAAATAAAAAATATCCGTCGTTAAAATTAGTTAGTATTACTAAAACTCATTATAAACTTAAAACTGCCAAATAATGAATTGTAAAATTTGTGAATCTAAATGTAAAAAAAAAAAAATTTTAACAAGGTCAAATAATAGATTAAATCTTTTTTATTGTAAAAAATGTGATTTCGAATATTTTTCACATAATCCAAAAAAAAAACTAGTTTTAAATAAATTAAATATATCAAGGTTAAAGAAAGCAGGTCTTCAAATTCCAAGCTATAACGAAGACTTTAATAATGGACTTACCCAATCCAAAAACTATATAAAAAAATATATTAAAAAAAACGATAAAAAGAAAAAAATATTAGAAATAGGATGTAGTTTTGGATATTTTTTATATTCTCTTAAAAAAAAAGGTTTTTCAAATGTTTATGGTCTTGAAATTAATAAAGTATGTAAAAATTTCGTTAATAATAAACTTAAAATTCCATGTTTTACAGATTTAAAGAATATCAAAGAAAATGTATTATTTGATAAAATTTTCTTATTTTATAGTTTTGAATATATTCATGATCCAAAAGATTATTTAAAAAAATTATTTTCGAAACTAAATAAAAAAGGAAAAATTTATATAATTACACCTAATAAAAGAGACGTTTTAAAAGATATAGTTCCAGGAAGTAATTTTAAAAATTTTTTTTATGATATTAGCTCAGTAAATTATTTTTCAAAATTAAGTTTTCAGATATTAGCTAAAAACTTAAAATTGAAAAATTATTCAATAAAAACTAATCAAGGGTACAGTTTAGCAAATTTATTTCAATGGTATCTCAACAAAAAACCAATGAAGACCAATCTAGTTGGTGAAGATAAATACATTGAAGGACTTATTCAAGATATTAGATATAGTAAATTCCAACAAAATAATTTAAAAAAAAAAATAATTTCATTGATTAATTCAACTAACCATGAATATAAAAAAATACTTTCAAAATACAATTATGGAAATCAAATAATTTTTTATATTGAGAAGAGATAATTAATTGACACAAACAAAAATCTTAGAACAAATAAAAAAAATCGTTAAGAGTAATCTAATTCTCGAACCTGAAATCTCTATAAGTGATTACTTTTTTTTTACATCATGGTCGGATTCCTATGGGAAATGGAATTTAAATAAAATTTTAAAAAAAAGAATAAACTTCTTTGAAAATTTAAATTACCTAATTAAATACGCAATTATTTATTCTATTGCAGATCTAGAAAAATATAAATTAACTTACTCTAAAAAAAAAAATAAAAGTCAAAACTTAATAATTTCCTATACTAACAATTATAAATTATTAAAAAATTATGATAATTATTTTTCTTGTGTAATCAAAAAATCAAATAAAACCAGATGGTTTCTGATTAATTTAGATAGATTCAAGAGAATAAAAAATTTGCCATATAATCTAACAGTTTTATCTAAACAGAAAAACTACTTTTACTTTAATTTAAAGTTTTATTTAAATATCTTCAAATTTATATTTTTTATATTATTTTTTAAAAAAAAAATTTATGATGATAAGTTTTTTGATACATTAAAGAGTGGAATTTTACAAATATTAAAAAAATCAAACTTTTCAAAGATTTATATTCCATATGAGTCACAACCTCATCAACATCAAATTATAAAAATAATAAAATCATTTGATAAAAAAATCAAAATAATCGGATATTTACATTCAAGCTTGACTCCATTACCCACTGATTTTATTTACAAAAAAAAATACGAACCTGATATTTTAATTGTTCATGGATTAGCACAAAAAGAGATCTTAGTTAAACACTTAGGTTGGCAGAGTAAAAATATAAGAAATTTAAAATCTTTTAGATACACAAAAAAATCAAAAAGTTTTTTTACAAATAAACTTTTTTTGCCATTTTCTTTAAACAAACCTGACAAATTGAAATTTAATATGAAAAATTTTTTAGAATTATATAGTATTAAAATAAATCAATTTAATATTGTTAATCATCCACTCATGCTTAATTCTACAAAACATAAAAATTTTATTAATGAAATTAAAAATATACAAACTTTAAAAAAAAATTCTAAAAATCAGATCAAAAATATCTCAATTGTTGTAGGAGTGTCAGCTATTATTTTAGAGATGCTTGAAAATAATATCGAGGTAATCCATATTTGTTCAGAACCGATCTTTGAGAAACATTCTAGTGAGATATGGAAGAATATTATTGTAAAAGAATTAGTTAAAGGTGTTTATAGTTATAAAATTAAAAAGGTCAAATCACTAATAAATTTTGGAAAAAAAAATGAATTCCAAAATAAATGTAAAATTTACTAAAATGATATTATAATAAAAATTATGAAAGTGGTTATAATGTGCGGAGGGCTTGGATCAAGATTGGGAGATGAAACTAAGAAAATACCTAAACCAATGGTTAAAATTGGATCTTATCCAATTTTAGAGCATATCATGCAGATATATAAAAAAAATGGTTTCGACGATTTTATTTTAGCTACTGGATATAAGCATAATATTATTAAAAAATATTTTTCTAAACACAAAAAATTTCAAAAAGTAAAGATTTTAAATACTGGTGAGAAAAGTTTAACTGGTAGAAGATTGTATAAACTTAAAAAGATCTTATCAAATGAGAAAAAATTTATGCTAACTTATGGTGACGGACTTACAAACCAAAAAATAAAAAATTTAATCACATTCCATTTAAAAAGTGGTAAAGTTGCAACGTTAACTGCGGTAAGGCCACCAGTTAGATTTGGCGAAATAAAATTGAATCGATCTAAAGTTACTGGATTTGCCGAAAAACCTCAGGCGACTAATGGTTGGATTAATGGGGGTTTTTTTGTTTTTGATAAAAAAATTTTTAATTTTCTAGATAATTCTAATGTAATGCTTGAAAGAAAACCAATGCAAAAACTCTTAAAAAAAAAAGAGCTAAGTGCTTTTAAACACTATGGAGATTGGCAATGTATGGACACTGTAAGAGAAAAAAATCTTTTAAATGATATGTACAAAAAAAATAAACATTTTTGGAGGTAAGACTGCTTTTATCAAATTTTTATAAAAATAAAAAAATATTAATTACAGGTGTCACTGGTTTTAAAGGCTCTTGGTTAGCATCATGGCTATCTATACTTGGAGCAAAAGTTTATGGTATTGGATATCAGCCAAATCAAAATAAAAAACTTTTTTATGATCTGAGATTAACAAAAAAAATTAACTTTAGTTTTGTCGATGTTAGAGATTATAAAAAACTAAATCAAAAAATAAAACGTATTAAACCGTCAATAATATTTCATCTTGCTGCTCAGCCATTAATATACGAATCATATAAAAAACCTTATTTGACCTTTGATATTAACATCAACGGAACGCTAAATATTATGGAAATAATCAGAAAATCTAAATTTATAAAGTCTGCAATAATCGTGACTTCAGATAAGTGTTATGAAAGTAATAATTCTACAAAAGGATTTAAGGAGGGGGATAGGCTTGGAGGCATAGATCCATATAGTGCTTCTAAAGCTAGTGCAGAGCTGATTACAAGAGCTTATAATAAAAGTTTTTTTGGAAACAGAAAAAATAAATGTGGCGTATCCACTGGCCGTGCTGGAAATGTTATTGGTGGCGGAGATTGGTCAAAAAATAGATTAATACCGGACACAATTATTTCTTTAAAAAATAAAAAAAAAATTATTATAAGAAATCCGAATTTTAATAGGCCTTGGCAGCATGTTTTGGAACCTTTGAAAGGGTATTTAATTTTAGCCTTAAGGCAATACAATAACCCAAAAAAATTCTCATCAGCTTGGAATTTTGGTACAAAACCAAATAATGTGACTAGTGTGAAAAAAATTGCTGAATATATAATTAAATTTTGGGGTAGTGGTAATTTAAAAGTTAAAAAAAATAAAATTTATGAGCAAACAAATTTACAGCTTAATATAAAAAAATCTCAAAAAAAATTAAAATGGAGTCCAACATACAACATTAAAGAAAGTGTAAAACTAACTACCGACTGGTACAAAGAAGTTTTAATTTTTAAAAAATCTTCAGAAAAAGTAACCTACAATCAAATAATTAAATATATGTATGACAGTAAAATCAATTAAGTTTTTTAAAGGAAAAAGAATTAAAAACTATAAAGGTGATATAATTAAATTTATTTCAAAAAAAAACAAATTATTTAAAAAATTTGGAGAAATTTATTTTTCCGAAATTAAGAAAAATAAAATAAAAGGGTGGAATTTTCATAAAAAATATACTTGTTTACTAATTGTACCATATGGCAAAGTAAAATTTATCATTTTAAATCCTATAAATAATAAACAAAGCACTATAACTCTCAGTGAAAAAAATAATAGTATTTTACAAATCCCTCCTAAGCATTGGTTTTGTTTTCAATCTTTGACGAATAAATCTATCATTACGAATTTATTAGATGGAGAACATGATCCTAAAGAAACAAAAAAATCTAATTTTTTATCGAATATAAAAACCTAAAAAACTTTTTAAGTTTAAAGAAAAAATATTTGGATATTAATATTATTTTTTCTTTAGTTGAAGGATCTAAATTTTTAAGCGACCATATTAATAATCTAATTTGCTCATTAACTATAGTTTTAGTCTTTGATAATCTGAAACCTTCAGAATTACTATGGATTCTTGCTTTTAAAAGATTTTCATTCGAAATATATATTTTATAATTTTTAAAAACCTTTAAATAAAAAGCATAGTCTTGAGCATAAAGAAATTTTTTTGGATATTTTCCGATTTTTGAGATTAAATTTTTTCGATACATCACCGTCGAGTGTGCGATTATATTTTTAAATATTAAATCTCTATAATTAATATTTTTATAATTCATATATTTTTTTTTTTTAATTTTATTCCTTTCGTCTATAATCTGGCAATTAGATGATACTAAAGATAAGTTTTTAAACTTATCAAAATATTTAAATTGTTTTTTAAGCCTTCCACGTAAAGCTACGTCATCAGAGTCCTGAATAGCAACAAACTCCCCCTTACAAAAATCTAAACCATAATTTAAACAATTAGTTCTTCCTATATTTTTTTTTAAGAAGATTTTTTTTATTCTTTTATCCTTAAAGCTTTTCAATACTTTTCTACTTTTATCGGTTGATCCATTATCGATAGCTATTAACTCCCAATTACTATAATTTTGATTTAAAATACTAATGATTGAGTTTTTTAAATAATTTTGATGATTATAAATAGTCATCAAAACTGATATTTTTGGTTTTTTCATATTTAATAAGTTACTAACATTAATTTAATATTGAAATACTTAAAATAGTTTATAAAAATTTAAATTGTAAAATTTTTATTTTAAAAGCTGGGCAAATTTATGAAAAGCAAGCATTTCACATTAAAGAATTTTTTTTTCTTTTTATTTATATCATCCTACATATCTGGTTTTTTTTTGAGAGAAAATATAGCCGGTGGCGCTGAAACCGATTTTTTAAATTTTACTTGGCCTTTAATCATATCTTTTAAGGAAAATTTCCACTTTACTTTAAAGAATTATGGATCTTTTGGGGAAGGAAGTTTACCTTTATTTCACATTATAAATGCTTATTTAAATCCACTTTCTTTTAATCAGTTTTTTTTTCAGGGCTCTATAACCTTAATTTCGGTTTTAAATGTAATTATATTTTCACAAATAATTGAAAAAAAATTTCAATTAAAAAAAAAGGATGCACTATTATATTCATGTATATTTTTAATATTACCTTTTTTTAGATCCTCAGCATTTTGGGGCATAACTGAAAATTTTGGGTGGCTATTTTTACTTATATCAATAAAATATTATAATATACTTGAGCAAAAAAAATCTAAAGGTAAACAAATAGATATTTTCTTAACTTGTCTATTTTCTAGTTTAGCACTTTACATAAGGCCTTATTTAGTATTTTTTCCAGTTTTTTTTATTTTAAAAACATTAATTTATAGGGAATATAATTTACTTAAATCCTCAGTAATATTTTATCTCATATTTTCAATACCTGGCATTTATTTAATTTATATATGGGGTGGAATATTCAAAATTGGAGAAAGTGAAATTAATTTACTTAAAGATTACCATAATCCAAAGTTTATTATAAAAAATTTAATAATTTTTTCTTCATTATTCTTTTTTTATTCATTGCCTTTTGAATTTTTAAAAAAAAACTATTTGAATAAAAAAGTTATTTTTGTTTTTTCGTGTGTATTTATATTTTTATTATTTATAAATTATTTTGAAATATTTAATTATTTAAATTTAATTAAAATTGGCGGCGGTATATTTCTAAAAATTAATCAATTTTTATTCGGGGAAAACTTAATTTTCTTTCTTGCTATCTCTGCATTAGGAATTCTCGTTATATTTAAATATAGTTTAATTTCAAAAAAAAATAATATAATATTAATTTCTCTAATTGTTTTTTGTTTTCCAAAATACATTCTTCAAGAGTATTTTGAGCCTTTAATTTTGATAATTTTATTTGGGCTTATTGATTTAGGTAAAGTAGATTTAAAAAAGTTGAAAAAAAAAGCCACTATTTTAATCTTTTGCACATACTTTACTGTTTATTATTTTGGCAGCTTTGTTTATAGATACTTCGTTTATCCAATTAGCTGATTATTTTTGGTGAGGGAAGTGGAACAATAAATTTTCCTTTAAACCCTTTTTTTTTAAAGTTACTAATGAGAGTTTTAGATATATGCCACGAAAGTAACAGCAGATAGTCAGGTTTATTTTTTTTTATAATTTTCTCGTTTACTATTGGGATATTAGTTCCAGGCATATACTTTCCAATTTTATAAGACCCGTTTATTTCTAAGATATATTTTAGAATATCCTCATTTAAACCTACATAGTTAACTAGTGTAGCAGCTCTAGATGGAGCCCCTACACCGAAAATTATTTTATTTTCAAATTTTAGTTTTTTTAATAAAGAGTAAAGTTTAACCTTCGATAAAACTACATTATTTTTGAATTCTTTAAATCTTTTTTTAGAAAGAAATTTTTTCTCAAAATTTAATATTTTTTTTACTGATGGGTCAATTCTTTGTGAATTATTTTTTGTCACATAAACTCTTATCGACCCCCCATGAGTAGGTATCTCTTTTGCGTAGAAAATTTTAAGATTATATTTCTTAAATAAATAACTTAAACTTGATAATGAATAATATCTCATATGTTCGTGGTAAATAGTGTCATATTGAACTGTTTTTATTAATGGCACGAGATAATGAGACTCAGAAATAAATACCCCATTTTTATCTAAGATTTTAATAATATTTTTCATAACTTGGTCAATGTCATCAATGTGGGCAAAGACGTTGGTTGCAGTAATTAATTTTGCCTTCCCATATTTTTTTAAAATTATATCTGCGGTTTTTTTGTTAAAATATCTTAAGAGCGTATTGATACCTTTTCTAATAGCTATCTTACCAACTAATTCAGGCGTTATACCTAGGACCTTATATTTCTTTTTAAAATTACTAAGTAAATTACCATCATTAGATCCAATATCTATAACCAGATTGTTTTTTTTCAGATTAAGTTTTTTTTCACACTCTTTAAAAAGCTCTTTAAAGTTTTCTCGTAAGATTTTTGTAGTACTGCTGGTGTATGGGTAACTCTTTGGAAAAATTATTTCTTTATTTACTATTGTACTTAATTGAACAAGTTTTGAAGATTTAGAGTACATGAGCTCAGCAGGGAAGAAGATTTCCTCATTTTTATTACCTTTTATAGAGTAATAATTATTAACTGCCGGTAAATATCCAAGTGATAAAATCTTGGATAAATCTTTTTTTTTAGAAATTTGACATCTATCAATTGTCTTTGATCTTTTAATCATATAAATATTTTAAAACTTTTAAGCCATTTCTATGTATAAAAAAAGGCAAATTTCGATAATAGGTGGAGCAGGACATGTCGGTTTCCCGCTGGGTTTAGTATTGAGCTCTAAAGGCTACTATGTAAAATTAATTGATAAACATCAAGAAAATATTAAAAAAATTAATTCTGGTGAAACACCTTTTTTAGAAAAAGGTGCGAAGAGGTTACTAAAAAAAATGTTAAGAAAGAAAAAAATTATGGCCTCTTCAAATTTAAAGGAAATAAAATTTAGTAAATTTATAATTATTTGTATAGGTACACCGATAAATAAAAACCTAAAACCTCAAACTAAACAATTTTTCAATTTTTTTTCATATTTATTTAAACATGTAACAAAAGAGCAAATCATAATAATAAGAAGTTCAGTTTTTCCAGGTATAGTAAATAAAATTTTTAAAAAATTCGGAAAAATAAATAAAAATATTTCCTATTGTCCGGAAAGAATTGTCCAAAGTAAAGCTTTAGTTGAGTTACCAAATCTACCCCAAATAGTATCTGGTTTGACTAAAAAATCTATAAAAGAGTCCAGCACACTTTTTAAAAAAATTTGCAAAAAAATTTTAATCTCAAGCATTAAGGAAGCTGAATTAATAAAATTATTTTCAAACACAAATAGGTATATAAACTTTGCAATTGCGAATCAGCTATACTTAATATGCGATAAATATAATGTTGATTTTAAAAACGTAAGAAATTTAATGAGATTAGGATATGAACGAAATTTGAATTTACCATCTGCAGGTTTCTCTGCTGGCCCTTGTCTTTTAAAAGATACCATGCAACTAAGCTCTTTTTATAAAGGAAATTTTGAACTTGGTTTAGCCTCCATGAAAGTAAATGAGAGTATGGTTGAATTAGTTATCAAAAAAATTAAAAAAATTAAAAATTTTGAGAAAAAAACTATAGGAATTTTAGGTATAACATTTAAAGCTGAAACTGATGATATACGAGATTCATTGTCCTTATCTTTGATTAAAAAATTAAAAAAAATTAAATTAAAAGCAATTTATACAGATGTATATTACAAAGATAAATATTGGCATGACTTTAAGTCTTTAATAAGAAAATCAGATATAATTATTTTAGGTGCTCCTCATAATAAATATAAATCACTTAAGTTACCGAAAAATAAAAATTTGATTGATATTTGGGGAATTATTTAATTATGAAAAAATTAAATTTTATATTTGTCGGAGGAAAAAAACTTGGTTATGAATCTTTGAATTTTTTACTTAAAAAAAATTATAGACCGCTTTGCGTTCTTCCAAACAAGGATGACAAAGGTTTCGATAATTCTTTCAATAAATCAATTGTAAAATTAGCTAAAAGCAAAAAAATTAAAATTACAAATTTGAAATCTTTAATTAATTTTTTGAAAAAATATGAAAATAATTTAGATGTAATCTTTTGCTTAGGCTCAACAAGAATTTTGCCACAAAATATTTTAATGATTCCAAAAATGGGCACACTAAACATCCATCCTTCTTTGTTACCAAAATACAGAGGGCGATATTCATTAGTTCACTCTATTGCAAATGGAGAAAAATATGCAGGTTTGACATCACACTGGATAGGAAAAGAAATAGATCTAGGAGAAATTATATCAAAAAAAAAAATTATTATTTCAAAAGAAGACACTGGTGGCACGCTTTATAATAAATTTACAAATAGCGCCATAAGAGAATTCAAAAAAATATTTTCAAAAATTATTGAGAGAAAAAAAATAAAAACTTACAAACAAAAAAAAGGTGTTACTCGTTATAAAAATAAACATTTTCCTAATAATGGAAAAATTAATTGGAACTGGTCTGGAAATAAAATTTATAATTTTTTGAGATCAATGATACATGAACCTTTTCCACCGCCAGAAATTAAAATCGGTTCACAAAATTATTATTTAGTAAGTAAAAACTTACTATTACGTAATAAAATCATAAAGTCACCAAAATGAAAAAAATAATATTAGCTCAACCATTAATTAATATAAAAGACTCCAGTAAAATACTAAATTCAGTTTTAAGAAGTAATTTTATAAATGAGGGATCTCAAACTAAAGAATTCGAAAAAAAAATCTGTAAGTTGTTAAAAGTAAAGTACGCAGTAGCAACTACTAGCGGGACAATAGCAATATTTCTTGCTTTAAAAGCAGCTGGCATAAAAAAATGGAGATGAAGTTATTATCCCTAATATTACTTTTCCTGCTACGGCTAATGCAGTGAAGATGGCAGGAGGTAAAATAATTTTGGCAGATGTGAATCCTATAAATTTATTAATTGATGAAAAATCTTTAATAAAAAGAATTAATCCAAAAACCAAATTTATTATTCCAGTTCATGTGTCTGGAAGAGGTGAAAATATAAGAAAGATTGTGAGTTTGGGAAAAAAAAAATCAATCAAAATAATAGAAGACGCTGCTGAGGCTTTAGGATCAAAAAGCCAAGGTAAAAGCCTAGGAAGTTTTGGCATAGCAGGTTGCTTCTCATTTGCCCCAAATAAAATTTTAACTACTGGCCAAGGTGGCATAGTGGTAACAAATAATTTTAAATTATTTAAAAAACTCAAAAGACTTAAAGATCAAGGCAGGGAAGGTCCAACTACAGGAGGCGAAGATAAATATGTCTCAATTGGATATAATTTTAAATTTACTAATTTACAATCTTCTCTGGCACTATCACAAATTAAAAATATTAATTGGAGAATGAAAAAATTAAGGGAGATTTATAAATTTTACTTAAAGAATATTAAACAAAATAAATACTTTAGAATTATTAACTTTAATATTAAAAGCGGAGAACTCCCTTTATGGATTGATGTATGGTGTTCAAATCGAAACAAATTATATAATTTTCTTAAATCTAAAAACATTGTATGTAGGTATTACTGGGAACCTATTAATACCTGTAAACCCTACAAATCATCTTTTAAGAACCTATCAAATTCAAAAAAACTACAAAAAAAAATGATGTGGTTACCTTCTTCTTTAGATATGAGTGTAAAAGAACAAAAAAAGGTTTGTGAAAAAATAAATTATTTTTTCTCAAAAATAAATTAATGAAAAAAGAATTATCAATTATTTTACCAATATTTAATGAGAAAGATAGCCTACCAATTATGGTAAGGCTTTTAGATTCATCTATAAGTTTTAAAAAAGAAATAATCATTGTTTACGACTCCGAAAATGACAACGCAATAGATGTAGCAAAAGATTTAGCTCATGAATTAGAGCATGTGAAATTGGTACATAATAAAATTGCTCCTGGAGTAAGATTTGCAGTTGAAGCTGGCGTAAAGGAAGCTAATTACGACATTATTTTAATAACTGCAGTAGATGAAATTTTTCCAATTTTAGCAATTGAAAAAATGATATCGCATTTGATAAAAAATAATTTAGATTTTTTAAGCGGAACAAGATATTCAAAAGGCGGTATCCGCCTAGGTGGTTCTATAGTAGGTTCGATTTTTTCAAGAACAGCTAATAATCTTTTCAAATTATTTACAAACATTCCTCTAACTGATTGTACTACAGGAATAAAAATGATGAAAAAAACAGTTTGGGAGACAATCAAACTTGAGTCTAAGCCAATAGGTTGGGCTTATTCATTTGAATTATCAATAAAAGTATATCTAAGAGGTTTTAAAATAGATGAGTACCCTCTTAAATCTGTAGATAGATTATTTGGCGGATCATCAACATTTAAGTTTGGTCCTTGGCTTAAAGAATATCTTAGGTGGTTCATTTGGGGCATAAGGAAAATAAAAAATGAGAAATAAAAAAAATTATTTAGTAACTGGTGGAACAGGATTTATAGGAGCAGGTATATGTAAAATGTTATTAAAACTTGGTCACAAAGTCACTATTCTTGATAATAATTCAAGGGGAAAAATATCAAGATTATTTAAAATTAAAAAAAAAATTAAATTTATTAAAGGTGATATAAGAGATAAAAAAAAGGTTTTTAACAGTCTTAAAAATATTGATGCAGTTATTCATCTTGCGTATATAAATGGTACAAAATTTTTTTATGAAAAACCGGATTTAATATTGGATGTTGCAGTAAAAGGACTAATGAATATTTTTGATGGTTGTATTAAATATAAAATTAAAGAATTATATCTTGCCTCAAGCTCCGAGGTTTATCAAACTCCAACCAAGATACCAACAGATGAGAAAGAACCTCTTAAAATTCCAAATGTTTACAATCCTAGATATTCTTACGGAGGTGGAAAAATTTTAACTGAGTTAATGGGAATTAGTTATGGTAAAAGATATTTCAAGAAACTGGTAATTTTTAGACCTCATAATGTTTATGGACCAGATATGGGTAATGAGCATGTTATACCTGAATTTATAAATAGATTTAAAAAACTTAGAGGTAAAAATTTTAAGATCCAAGGAAATGGATCTGAGACAAGATCGTTTATTTACATTGATGATTTTGTTCGAGCTTTTAGATACATTCTTCAAAAAGGTAAACATCTTCAAATTTATAATATAGGAACAAATGAAAAAGTTAAAATTAACATACTTGCTAAAAAACTTTCAAAAATTTTTAATAAAAAGATAGTTATTAAAAAATCAAAATTATTTAAAGGTAGCACAAAAAAAAGATTACCAAATATAAATAAGATCAAATTACTTGGATTCAAACAAAAAATAAAGTTAGATCAAGGATTAGATTTTTTAGTAAATTATAACTAAATTAATTTATTGTATGAGGAAGGACGTTTACACAAGACATATTAAAAATGAAAAAAAACATTGGTGGTTTTCTGCTAGAAGAGAAATAATCTATTCTGTTATATCTAATTTAAAACAAAAAGAGTCTATTACAATTTTAGACTTTGGCGCTGGTAGTGGAGCTAATATTGAGATACTTACAAAACTAGGAAAAGTTGATGTTTACGAGACAAATACTCAAGCTAAAAATTTTCTAAAAACTAAATTCAAAAATTTTAAAAATGTAAAAATTATAACCAAAATAAAAAAAAAATATAATCTTATAATCGCTGCAGATGTAATTGAGCATATAAAAAACGATAAAAAAGTGTTAAAAATTTTTTTTAATTGTTTAAAGAAAAATGGACATTTACTTATCACAGTACCAGCATTCAATTTTCTTTTTTCGAGCAAAGATGTAGCTTTAAAACATTTTAGAAGATACAACAAATTCAATTTGAAGAGTTTACTAAAAAGATATTTTAAAATTAAAAAATTATCTTACTTTAATTTTTTTTTATTTCTTCCTATTGCAATCTCAATCTTATTTTACAAAATTAAAAGAAAAAAATTTATAAAATTTGTTGAGACAACCCCACCAAATTATTTGAATTTTATATTAAAAAATATTTTTTTAGTTGAGAAGTATCTTTTAAGATTTTTTAATTTTCCTTTTGGTATATCAATCATAGCTTTGGCAAAAAAAAATGATTAATGAGTTAAGTATAGTTTTCCCTCTTTTTAATGAAGAAAAAAGACTTAGAGAAACCTTTTTAGGGATTGCAAAATTCAAAAAAAAAGTTAGAAAAAAAAAAATAGAAATAATTTTTGTTGATGATGGTAGTACTGATAATTCAGATCTATTAATAAATAAATTTATTAGCAAAGAAAGTTCTAAAAATTTTCTTGTCAAATTTCATAAATTAAGAAAAAATATGGGAAAAGGTTATGCATTAAAATTTGGAGTTAAGAAATGTAATTTTAATTGGATTTTAACAACTGATATTGATTTATCGGTACCATTATCTCAAATATTTGAATGGGAGAAGAAAAATTATTTTAAATCAAACAAAGTTATTTTTGGTTCAAGAAACCACGAAAAATCAAAAGTAAAAAAAAATTACTTTAGGTATATTTTAGGTAAGTTTTTTAATTTTTTCGTTATTAGTATTTTAAATATTTCATTATTAGATACGCAGTGTGGATTTAAATTTTATTTGAATTCAGTGGCAAAAAAAACATTTGCAAATTTAACAAACTATGGATTTACACATGATTTAGAATTAGTACTTATTTTAAGAAAAAAAAAAATAAAGATAATCGAAGTTCCTGTTAAGTGGGTACATAAAAAAGGAAGTAAATTAAACATTTTGTTTGAACCAATAAAAATGTTTTTGAATATTCTAATTCTGAGATTTAAATATTTTTAGAAAATAAATTAAAATTTAATAGTAAAAAATTTAATTGACGAGAGTCGGGACTTAAAAGTAAATCGAAAGGTGATATTGGACTATCATTTTTGAACTCAATGTTTAAATAATTTTTATCAATATTTTCATTTTTAATTTGAAAGATAATTTTTCTTTTGTTCTTTTCAGAGTTTTTATCAAATTTTAAATTAAGATTATTATTAAATTTTCCATTAACAAAAACATCGATATCAATTTCTTTATTTTTTTCATTTAAAAATGGAATAACATCCATTTCAAAAAACAAATTATTTGTTCTTTTTATCTTAAAAAACAAATTGGAAATTTTACCCTCACTCCAAATTCCATCTTTATTAAAATTATGAGACCATCCAAAACCTACAAAATTATTGTTATCATCAAATGCTACTTTTTTTTCTTTAAAAATGTAGGTTGATAGACTTCTATACTATTAAGAATTTCTTTATCTTTCTTATTCATCAAATTTTTTTTATTTTTTATCATAACCCAAACATTGTCTTTAAAGAAAAAACCAACTTCACTATTTCTGAAAATTTGTTTTAGGGCTAAAAGATGACCAATATTATCAATAATATAAATTGTATTTTCGTCTAATTTTTTTTTACTGAAATTTTCAGCTAGAACATATCTATTATTTGCTGCTTTTTTTCGATCTACTCTGGCCATTTTGATAATATTAGTTTTATAAATATTATTGACCTCCATAAAGTAAGCAAATTTATCAAAATATTTGTTATAGTTTACAGGATTAGTGGTGATAACATATTTTAGTTTTGAAATTTCATCTTTGCCCCAAAATTTATCATTAATTTGTTTAATTTGATTTTTATCATTATTATCTGATGAATAAAATTTTAAAGCAGGTGAAATATCTATTAATTGAACTGTAAAAATGAATAAAAAAATTAAAAATGAATGTTTTTTAAATTTTAAAAAAATGAAGTATATAGATAAAAAGATAATAAAATAACTAACAACCCAAAATAATCTTCCAGAGGATCTTATGATACTTAAGGGTCCGTATAAATAGTCAGAAAGTGGAATAGATAAAATTTCAGTTCTTCCTATAGCAATATTATTACTCAACGATAATAAAAATATAATTAACATTGCAAAATATATTCCACTATCAAATATTTTATTACTAAGTAATTTAAAATTACTTTTGCTTATTAATGAATATATTCCTAAGATAATTAATATTATTCCTCCAAAACCCAAATAATTAAACCCCTCTAACTCTTCCCCCGTAGCTAGTTGAATATCAGGTAGTATTAAAGACCAAGAAATATTCTGATGTGAAATGAAAGGGTCGAAAATGCTTAGGAGGTTTAATTTATATATTCCAAAGCCTAATGCGAACGTATCTACGACTCTTACTTCAAAATATCCAACTAAAAACATTAATATAAATAACAAAATGTGGCATACCAAAATACAAGATATATATTCTTTAAAATATATTTTCTTTTTTAAATAACTAAAAATTTTAATTGAATTAAATATTATTAAATTAATGACAGTAAAATAAAAATGAATTAATGAAGTGAAAAGAATTAATAAGATCCAATGCGTATCTTTAGTTTTATCTTTGTTAAATATCAAAAAAATAGATAATATTAAAGTCCAGTGACCGAATAATGCTGGATGCCATCCTATTCTATAAAGAGCAGGTGGGAAAAGTAGAAAAAAAAAGGATAGAATTATTGATATTTTTTTTTTACCAGTTATTTTAAATATAAGAAAAAAACTTAATATTCCTTGAAAAAAAAAACAAATAACAAACCATAGTGAGATATATTGAAATTTCTCAGGCAATAAAAAGTTTATCGACTTAAACAAAAGAGCAAGAAAAGGTATTGAGTCTGAATAAACTATAGAATTTCCTATTTCAGTTCCAAAATTTGGATTAGCACCTAAAGGAAATCTCCAAATATCATTTTTAAAAAAATGCCAGCCTAGTTGATGCGCTGATCTATCATCACCAGAAAAAAGCCATTGTGTATTACTTAAATTAAGAGTTTCAAAGCCATTAAATAATGAAGTTAAAATTAATGATACAAACAAATAAAAAGAAAATATCTTTAAATTAAAATTATTAAAATATTTTTTTGCTATCGATTTCATGATATTTGTAATTAATTAGCGCTGCAGCAATCCATACTAAAGAACCATTCCAAGTTGTAAACAAACTCCCAGTAGATTTAATTGGGAATAACTCAATCATAAAGTTTAATAATATTAAAACCAAAACTAATTTATCTATATTCAAAATTTTATTTTGTAAAATCAGTTTTATTTTTTCAATTAAAATAAGTATAACAAATATTGTAATAAACATGAATCCGATCAAACCTGTGTCATGTAAAACTTCTAAATGATAATTATGTGGATGAGTTGAGCAAATTGTATTTTTTTCTAAAAGATATTTTTTACATTCAAATCTAAAGGACTTAAGTCCATTTCCAATTATTTTATTATCATCAAATGATTTAAATGCTGTCAGGAATATTTTTCCATGATTTGGAAGAATTCTGTGTCCAGATGATACTTCTGAGGTTAAATTCTCTGTCTCATTTGAAACTTTGTTAAAATTTACAAATTTACCAACCTTATTAATAAAACTTTCATATTTAATATTAGTTTGTTCATTTGTTTGATACAGATAAGTAAAAATGGGAGTCAAAAAGATAAAAGCTATAATTAATTTTTTTCTAAATTTGGAAAAAAATATAATTAATATTAATGACGAGGCTATTAAAATAAAAAAAGAAATTCTGTTACTTGCAACAAATGAGCCAAAAATTATTATCATAATTAGAAATAATGAAGAAAAAAAATTTTTTTTATTATTCTTTTTAAATATTAACAAACTTCCAATTAAAGAAAAAAGAAACAATTTTTGTAAATAGGCACCAGCGATAGCTTCATGTTCAAAAACTCCTGTTATCCTTCCTTCCCATGGCTTATATCCTAAGATATTTTTTCCATAAAAAAACTGAATTATTAAATCTAAAGAGACTAAACTAACTAAAATAATACATACAACAAAAAAATAATCCAAATTAATTTTATCATTTTTAATTAAAGTTTCTAAAGATAAATAGAGAAGAAAAAATTTTAATAATAATATTGATTTAATTAAGTTTGAGATTTCAATAGTCTTTACATTTAAAATTGAAGATATGATTATTGTTACAAAAAATAAAAGAAGAAATATACTTGGTCTACTAAGAACTATTTTTATTTTTTTATGCATAAAAAAGTAAAAGCTCAAAAATAAAAAAATTATCAAATTTATATTTACAATTAAACTTCCAAGTATTAACGAAAGAGGAAAAAAATAAAATGAAATTTCAATTAATGAAAAAGGTAATTTTTTATTTAAAGACATTTAAATTTTATTTGCAAAATGGTAGTTATATTTATATAGCTATTTTGTAATTATTAAATTAAAAATAATCTAAATTTAAAATTTTTATTTTAGGGCGTGTAGTTCAGTGGTAGAACGCTACGTTGACATCGTAGAGGTCATAAGTTCAATTCTTATCACGCCCACCACAGATTAATACTGAATTTAATGAAATTAATGGGTATTTACATATGAAATCAAAACAACTATAAAACATTGCCTGGTAATTATTGCGAAGGGGCCACACCCGATCCCATACCGAACTCGGAAGTTAAGTCCTTCAGCGCCGATGGTACTTTATCTTAAGATATGGAAGAGTAGGACGTTGCCAGGCTTGAAAAATTATGAAAGTAGCTAGTTCTTTAAAATCACTAAAAAAAAGAGACCTTAATTCAAAGCTAGTTAAGCGAAGAGGAAAGCTTTACGTAATTAATAAAAAGAATCCAAAATTTAAAGCTCGTCAAGGTTAATAATCATGAGCGATAACGACTATAAAAAAACATACAACGGTTTTACCAAGTTTGTTTTATGGGGAACATTAGCAGTGATAGCTGTTTTAGTAATACTGGCTATTACTTTACTTTAAAATTAAAGAAATTAATAAAATGATAGTAGGTTCAATTAAAGAAGATTTATCATCAGAAAAAAGAGTTTCTATCACTCCTGAGACAGCAAGGAATATAACTGGCTTAGGATTAAAAGTGTGTATTGAAAAAAATTACGCAACTCATTTGGGTATCAATGATAATGAATATAAAAAAACTGGAGTAGAAATTAAAGACTCATCAAGCGAAGTTTTAAACTCAAGTAATTTGATAATAAAGGTAAATTGCCCCTCTGAAAATGAAATTAGTTTATTGAAAGATAAATCAATTTTAATTGGTATGCTCAATCCATCAAAAAACAAAGATCAAATAAAAAAAATTATAAAAAAAAAAATAAAAACTTTTTCACTTGAATTATTACCTCGTATCACACGAGCTCAGTCCATGGATGTATTATCCTCTCAATCAAATTTAGCTGGATACAGAGCGGTAATAGATTGTGTTGCTGAATTTGAAAAAGCTGTGCCTATGATGATGACAGCTGCTGGAACTGTACCAGCTGCTAAAGTCTTGGTCATTGGAGCAGGTGTAGCAGGTTTACAAGCAGTTGCAACTGCTAAAAGATTAGGTGCAATAGTTTCAGCAACTGATGTTAGAGCAGCATCAAAAGA
This sequence comes from uncultured Pelagibacteraceae bacterium, assembly GCA_902617025.1. Classification (GTDB taxonomy): domain Bacteria; phylum Pseudomonadota; class Alphaproteobacteria; order Pelagibacterales; family Pelagibacteraceae; genus Pelagilacustribacter. The sequence goes on from CACMVB010000006.1 coordinate 22,368, forward strand.
GCAAGTTGAAAGCTTGGGTGGAAAATTTTTGACCGTAGAACAAACAGAAGATATGGAAACAGCTGGAGGATATGCAAAAGAAGCTACAGAAGATTATAAAAAAAAACAAGCAGAAATGATGAAAGAAGCACTTAAGAAAAATGATATAGTTATTTGTACCGCACTAATACCTGGTAAACCGGCACCAAGAATATTAAATGAAGATTTAGTAAAATTAATGAAACCTGGCTCTATAGTTTACGATTTGGCAGCAGAACAAGGAGGTAATTCTGCATATTCGGAAGCTGGAAAAATAAATACAATTGAGGGAATTAAAGTAATAGGTGTAAAAAGTTTAATGAATAGTTTGCCACTGACTGCTTCAAGTTTATACGCTAAAAACTTGTTTAGCTTCATAAGAAATTTATATAGTAGAGAAAAAAAAGATTTTAATATTAATTTAGAGGACGAGATAATTACAAAATCATTAATTAGAGAAGATTAAGTATGGAAATAGATCCATTTATATTTAGATTAAGTATATTTATTTTATCAATCTTTATCGGCTATTATGTTGTTTGGAGTGTTACACCATCTCTACATACACCTTTGATGTCTGTAACAAATGCTATTTCATCTGTCATAATAGTTGGTGCTATAATAGCTGCATTAGCTGGATCATCAGAGAGTATTTTTGATATATCAAGTATTTTTGGATTTTTAGCTATTGTATTAGCCGCAATAAATATTTTTGGTGGGTTTTTAGTAACTCAAAGAATGCTTCAAATGTATAAAAAAAAGAAAGATAAAAAGAAATGATATCGGCAAACTTATCAGCAATTTTTTATTTAATCTCAGGAATATTATTTATTCTTGCATTAAGAGGATTGTCTTCTCCGGATACATCCAGACAAGGAAATTATTTTGGAATTGCAGGCATGATAATTGCAATTGTTGTAACATTTTTATCAGTCGGAAATTTTTCTGCTTCGCTAATTTATGTAGTAACTTTTTTATTAATTGGTGGAGCGATTGGAGCTTTTATAGCCTTTAAAATCCCGATGACTGCAATGCCAGAGTTGGTTGCAGGTTTTCATAGTTTAGTTGGATTAGCTGCAGTGTTTGTTGCTATAGCAGCTTTTCTAAATCCTGAAGCTTTCAATTTAGGAGTAGTTGGCGGAATTAAACTAGCAAGTTTAATAGAAATGTCCATTGGCGCTGCAGTAGGAGCAATTACTTTTTCAGGGTCTATTATAGCATTTTTAAAATTAAGAGGAATAATGTCTGGATCCCCAATAACTTTTGGCGGTCAACATTTTTTAAATTTGATACTAGGAATAGGAATTTTTATCTTAATTTATTATTTATGCATCACCCAGTCAGCAAATATTTTTTGGACCGTAATAATGATTTCTTTTCTTGTTGGTGTTTTACTAATTATACCAATAGGTGGTGCAGATATGCCTGTAGTAATTTCAATGCTAAACTCCTACTCAGGTTGGGCTGCAGCTGGAATAGGTTTTACATTAGAAAATACTGCCTTAATTATTACAGGAGCACTTGTAGGTTCATCAGGAGCAATACTTTCTTATATAATGTGTAAAGCCATGAATAGGTCCTTTGTAAGTGTAATACTTGGAGGGTTTGGTGCAGATAGTTCATCTAGTAATACAAAAGAAAAGCAAGATCAAAAGCCAGTCAAGAGTGGTAATGCTGAAGATGCAGCTTTCTTAATGAAAAATGCTTCATCAGTGATTATAGTTCCAGGTTACGGAATGGCGGTAGCACAAGCTCAACATGCTTTAAGAGAGATGGTAGATAAATTAAAAAAGAACGATATCAAAGTTACATACGCTATACACCCTGTCGCCGGTAGGATGCCCGGACATATGAACGTTCTATTAGCAGAGGCTAATGTTCCATATGATGAAGTGTTTGAGTTAGAGGATATAAATAATGATTTTGCTAATTCCGACGTTGCATTCGTGATTGGAGCAAATGATGTAACAAATCCCGTAGCTAAAACAGATCCTAAAAGCCCAATATTTGGCATGCCAGTTCTTGATGTTGAAAAATGTAAATCCGTTTTATTTGTTAAGAGAAGCTTGTCCCCTGGATATGCTGGAATAGATAATGAATTATTTTATAAAGATAATACCTTGATGTTGTTTGCAGACGCAAAAAAAATGACAGAGGATATTGTTAAAAATTTAGATTAATGAAAACAAAGATATTTTGCGATATAGCTGACTATGAAACAATTAAACTTTTTAATAATAAACCAATAGTTGATGGATTTACAACCAATCCCAGTTTAATGAGATTAGCAGGAGCAAAAAATTATAAAAATTATTCTCTTAAAATTTTGAAGACTTGTAACAAAAAACCAATTTCTTTTGAAGTATTTGCAGATAAATTTAAAAATATGCTTGAGCAAGCCTATGAAATTAATTCTTGGGGCAAAAACGTTTATGTAAAAATACCTGTTGTTAATTCTAAAGGTAAGTTTACTGGACCAGTAATTAAAGAATTAAGTGATAAGGGAATCAAACTAAATATAACTGCAGTTTACACTTTTGAGCAAACTCAAAAAATTTTTAAAAACTTAAATAAAAAAACTAAATCTATAATCTCTATATTTGCTGGAAGAATGGCTGATAAAGGCAAGGATCCACTACCAATATTCAAAAAAAGTATTTCTTTAACAAAAAAGAATAAAAATATTCAAATCCTTTGGGCAAGTACTAGAGAGGCTTATAATTACACTCAAGCCAAACAAATTAATTGTGATATCATTACTATGCCACCAAAAGTTATCAATCAAATCAATGGTTTTGGAAAAAGTTTCAAATCAATGACACTTGACACCGTAAAAAGCTTTCTAGCTGATAGTAAAAAGTCGAGATTTAGTCTTTAAGAGGCTTTAGACTTAGCTCGAGAGAGCCTTTTTCTTTCCTGCGGATCTAAAATCAACTTTCTTAACCGACAAGACTTAGGTGTTATCTCTAACGCTTCATCAGTATTTAATAAACTTAATTGTTCAGCAATAGCCATTTTTCTTACTGGAGTTAAAACAACATTTTCATCAGTATTTTGTGTTCGCATATTCGTTAATTTCTTTCCTTTCATTACATTAATTTCAAGATCTCCTGTTTTTGATGAAATACCTACAATCATCCCTTCATAAACAGGATCATTATGAGTTACGAGCATTTCTCCTCTAGCTTGTAAATTAAAAATTGCGAACGCAACTGCTTTTCCTGTTTCCATAGATATGAGAGCACCATTTCTTCTACCTTCCATTTCACCAGTGTAATCCCCATAGGAATGAAAGATTCTATTTATTACTCCAGTCCCTTTAGTTAAAGTCAAAAATCTGCTTGTGTAGCCCATTAAACCTCTAGTTGGTGCATGAAAAATTAGTCTTTTCTTATTCTTACCTGTATCTTTAAGATCAACTAGTTTACCTTTCCTTCTATTCATTGAGTCAATAATTTTTGATGAGTATTCTTCATCTAAATCCATAGTAATTTCTTCAATTGGCTCTTGTTTTTTTCCTACATTATCCGCTTTAATTAAAACTTTGGGAGGACTAACAGTCATCTCAAATCCCTCCCGCCTCATCTGGGTCAAAAGAATTTCTAACATTAACTCTCCTCGTCCACTGATCACAAATGAGTCTTTATTAGAATTTTCCTCAAAAGTTATTCCAACATTATTTTCAGCTTCTAAAATTAATCGTTCGCGTATCTGAGTACTTGTTAATTTCTTTCCCTCCGTTCCAGCTAAAGGAGAACTATTAACTGTTATTGTAATAGACATTGTCGGAGGATCGATGGGTGTTGCACTAATTGGTTTGTTTAACTCTAAATCACAAATTGTATCTGATACGTTTGCTTTTTCTAAACCTGCGATTATTACAATGTCTCCTGCTTCTCCTGTTTGAATTGGAACTCTTTTAGTGCCTTCATATCTAAAAATTTTCGTTAATCTTCCCTCATCAACCTTTTCACCTTTAAGATTTATCGCCTTAATTTGCTGATTTGCTTTTGCAGTTCCTTGAGCTATTTTACCAACTAAACTTCTTCCTAAAAAGCTGTCGGCATAGAGCAAAGTAGACAGCATAGCGAATGGCTGAGTTTTGTCTAAATTAGTTGGTTTTACATGTTTAATAATTAAATCCAGCAATGGGTTTAAATTTTCCCTAGGGCCATCAATATCTTTAGAAGCCCAACCCGATCTACCACTTGCATATAAAACCGGAAAATCTAATTGTTCTTCATTAGCATCCAAGCTAACAAAAAGATCAAATGTTTCATTTAAAACTTCATTTGCTCTTTGATCAGCCTTATCCAATTTATTTATTAGTACAATTGGTTTTAAACCTTGTTTTAAAGCTTTTGCTAACACAAATTTTGTTTGTGGCATCACACCCTCTGCTGAGTCTATTAATAACAAAGCCCCATCAGCCATATGTAACACTCTTTCTACTTCGGCTGCAAAATCTCTGTGACCTGGAGTATCGATAATATTAATTCTAGACTCTTTCCAATTAATTGATGTAGGTTTCGCAAGAATTGTAATTCCTCTTTCTTTCTCTAATTCACCTGAGTCCATTACTCTCTCTTCGATATTCTCATTTTTTCTGAAAGTACCACTCTGTTTCATTAGACTGTCAATTAAAGTTGTTTTTCCATGATCAACATGAGCTATAATTGTAATATTTCTAATTGTGTTTGTCATTTTGGTTGCGGGGGTAGGATTTGAACCTACGACCTTCAGGTTATGAGCCTGACGAGCTACCAGACTGCTCCACCCCGCGATAAATTACTTTTTTTTTATATTTATAGCTTGAAGTTTATTTTTTTCTTTCTTGATATCGTAAATTATTATTTGATCCTCTTTAAGCACTCTCAATTTTGAGTCTTCTAAAGCCGATACATGAAGAAAAATATCTTGATTGGTTTCGTCATCTGTAATGAAACCGTAACCTTTTTTGGCGTTAAACCATTTTACTTTACCCGATGGCATATTTAATCCTCTCATTTTGAAAAAGTTAATATCTATTTTTAAGTTTCTGAAGTTTTTTTATTCTTTTTAAATTTTCGGTTTGAACTCTCTTTTTTCTTTCCGATGGTTTTTCATAAGTGCTTTTCATTTTCATTACCTTAAAAAAACCTTCCTTTTGGAGCTTCCTTTTTAAAACTCTAATGGCTTGCTCAACGTTGTTATCTTTTACATCTATTTTAATAAATACCTCCAGTTAATTTTCATGGTTGTTAACATTTGCAGATTTATTTGTCTAGGCTGAAGCTAATTGAGCTTTCTTTTCCTCTCTAATTTTAGCTTTTTTCTCTCTCTCAATTCTTCTTTTTGCCTTTTCTAGGCTTTTTTGAAAAGCCTCTTGAGTGCATAATGCCAAAATTACTGGATCTCGTGGCTTTAAATTAGAAAAGTTCCAGTAGCTTCTTTTTCTTATTAAAGAAACGGTTCCTTTAGTACTACCAACTAGTTTTGAAATTTGACCATCCGTGAGTTCCGAAGCATTTTTACATAACCATAAAATTGCATCAGGCCTATCTTGTCTCTTTGATAAAGGCGTATATTTGGGTTTTTTTCTTTCCTTAAGTTCAACTTTATCAATTTTTTTTATTAGACTTAATTTTTTTTCTGGATCTCTAGAGCAAATTTCTATTTCCTCTCTTGAAAGCTGACCAGCTAAAATTGGATTATAAGCTTTTATTCCTTTTGCTACATCTCCATCAGCAATTCCTTTAATTTCTAATTCATGTAAGTTACAAAATTCTGCAATTTGTTTAAAAGTTAATGTTGTGTTTTCCACTAGCCATACAGCAGTGGCTTTTGGCATAAAAGGTATATCACTCATAAATTATTTTTTTGATCGAAGATTGCTAAATTTTTTGTTATATTTACTTACTCTTCCTTTATCTAAGATTTTTTGAGAACCTCCTGTCCAGGCGTGATGAGACTTTGGATCAATATCTAATTTTAAAACGTCATTTTCTTTACCCCAAGTAGACTTTGTCTCAAACTCTGTTCCATCAGTCATTACAACTTTTATTTTATGATAATCAGGATGTATGTTTTTTTTCATGTTGGGTGTTTTATATTAATAATGGTTTTTACTCAATATCTTTTTTAAAAATTAATTCGCTCAAATCATTATGAATATGTGAATTAGTTGCAAGAATATTCTTTTTTATAGGTGAATCATTTTCTGTATCAAAAAAATCTAGATATCCACCCGCTTCTTTTAAAATTATAATACCTGCGGCTATATCCCAGTAATTTAACTCTCTTTGCCAATAGCCATCAAATCTTCCACAAGCTACATAAGCTATGTCCAAAGCAGCGCTTCCAAACTTTCTTACATTAGAAACATTTTTTGAGACATTAATATATTCAGAAAAAATTTTATCTTTAATTTTGCTAGCTCCTTTAGGACCGCCAGTCACTATTAGAGCATCATTAATTTTCTTTTTATTGGAAACTCTTATTCTTGAATTATTGAGGTAAGATCCATTACCTTTTTCAGCACAAAACATTTCATTCATAATAGGATTAAATATAACACCACATTTAACTTCACTATTTTCTTCGTAAGCAATTGATATTGCAAATTGAGGTATACCATTTAAAAAGTTTAGTGTGCCATCTATTGGATCAATAATCCATCTATTATCCAAATTATATTTATTTATTATTCCCGATTCTTCGGTTACTATTCCGTAATCCGGATGAGCTTTTTGTAATTCGTCTATTATAATTTTTTCAGTTCTTTTATCTGCTGATGTTACGAAATCTCCAGGACCTTTAGTTGAAACTTGTAAATTTTCTATTTCTCCAAAATCTCTTATAAGCGATCTTGAAGCTTTCATACATGCTCTTGTTATCAAATTAATTTGAGGAGAATTTAATCTCATTAATTGACTCTTTTTACATATTCAAGTGTTCGAGTATCAATAATTATTTTTTCTCCACTTTCTATAAATGGTGGGACATTAATTTTAATACCACAATCAAGAAGAGCAGGTTTATAAGATGATGAAGCTGTTTGGTTTTTAATAGCAGCATCCGTAGTTTCAATTGTACATTCAATATTATTTGGTAACTCAATTGATATCGGCTTATCTTCCATAAAAGAAATTGTAACTTCTAAATTTTCTTTTAATAATTTATGCTGTTCTCCAGCTATAGATTTGGATATTTCTACTTGCTCATAAGTATTATTATCCATAAAATGGCAACTATCTCCCTCTAAATACAAAAAATTAAATTTTTTTTCATCAACTTCGGCTTTTTCTACTGTTTCGCTTGATCTAAATCTTTCATTCAGCTTTGTACCTTTGATAACACTTTTTAACTCTACCTGATTAAAAGCCCCACCTTTCCCAGGCTTAACATGTTGAGTTTTAAGAACATTCCAATAATCATTTTTATGTTCAATTATCATTCCAGGTTTTATTTCAATAGCAGTTATTTTCATTTGAATTTTCTTATCGCAATTTCCGGTTTTAGTTTGGGGTTATCCCAAATAAAACTTGATATTGCAATATATTTTGCTCCTGCTCTTATTAATTTTTTGTAATTTTTATTGTTTATTCCACCTATAGCTACAATAGGTTTTTTTACGTTCTTTTTTGCCCATCTCAAAATATTAAGATTGGCTTTTGTTGCATTTTGTTTAAGTTTAGATTTAAAAAAAGATCCAAAAGCAATATAACTTGCATTATTTTTAATTGCATTAGCTGCAAGTTTTTTTGAGTTATGACATGTGATCCCAAATATTTTATTTTTGAGTTTTCTTTTAGCTTTTGAAAACGACCCATCATGTTGACCCATATGACATCCATCAGCGTTTATTTTTGATGTTAAAATAAAATTATCATTAATGATAAACTTAACTTTATGCTTAGTGGTAATTTTTATAATTTTTTTAGAGAAATTAAAAAGTTTTTTTTGACTCAAATTTTTCAATCTTAATTGAAAAAATTTCACATTCTTACAAGACAATACTTTATCTAAACTAGCGAAGAAATTCTTGTCAATTTTATTAGGTGAAATTAAATATACTAATTTCTTCAAATGTTTTAGGCCGCAAATTCTTTCTCTAATTCTTCAGACCACTCCCCTTTAGATGACAGACCATTCATTTTAGCTCTATGGTTAAAGGCTTTTTGAATATTTTCTGTATTTTCTTGATTTTTTCCAAATTCCTTTAATGCACTTGCTTGTAACCCTCTTCCATAAGAGAAAGTAATTAAAAAATTACTATCATTTATTTTATTTATTTCATTAAGATTTTTACTAGACTCAATTTCAGACTGACCGCCTGATAAGAAGGCAATTCCAGGAACATCATTTGGAACATTTTTTTTTAAGCAGTCTAAAGTTTTTTTTGCAATTTCTTCTGCATTAGATTTATCTTTGCACTCCGAGCCGGGTATAACCATATTAGGTTTAAGAACAGTTCCTTTTAAATCAACTTTATGTATTTCTAATTCGTTATAACACTCATTCAGTACATTTGTTGTAACTTGATAGCACTTATCAATATTATGTGAACCATCCATCAAAACTTCTGGTTCGACTATCGGTACCATTTTAGCCTCTTGAACTAAAGAAGCGTATCTTGCTAATGCGTGGGCATTCGACTTAATAGATTGGGCAGATGGAAATTTATCTGAAATTTTATAGACAGCTCTCCATTTCGTAAATCTCGCACCTAAACCATAATACTCTTTTAACCTTTCGCGTAAACCATCTAAACCCTCTGTTACAGTTTCATCACTTGATCCAGCAAGAGGTTTAGCACCTTTATCAACTTTTATTCCTGGTACAGCTCCATGTTTAGATATTAATTCTGGAATTGACGGACCCAAGGTAGTTTTTTGTCTTATTGTTTCATCAAATAAAATTACTCCTCCAATAAAATCTTTCATAGCACTTGAATTAAAAAGAGTTTGTCTAAAATTTAGTCTATTCTTTTCTATGTTTTCAACATTTATACTTTTAAATCTTTTAGCTATTGTTCCAGTACTTTCATCTGCAGCAAGAATACCTTTTCCTTTAGCACACATTTTTTTGGCTATTTCATTTAATGTCATAGCAATTATTTATTTTAAAACACTTATACCAGGCAAGTCTTTTCCTTCTAAGTACTCTAAAAACGCTCCTCCTGCTGTTGATAAGTGAGAGAAAGTAAGTTTGTCATTACTTTTATTAATTGCTGCGAAAGTGTCTCCGCCTCCAAGAATAGATATTAAAGATTTTTCAATAGTATTTTTTGAGATATTTTCTGCAATCGATAATGTGCCTTTTAAGAAGTTCTTATTTTCAAAATACCCGGCTGGTCCATTCCACAGAACAGTATTTGACTCGTTTATCATTTTTTGAATTTTTTTTATTGTATTGAAGCCAATATCTAAAATGATTTCATTTTCTTGAATCTCATTAAGATTTTTATTTTTACCAGTTCCTTCAAAGTCTGTTCCTACTACGCAATCTTCAGGTATAAATATTTTACAATTATGTTCCTCTGCGTTTTTATAAATATTTGCTATTGTCTCTTTTGTATTTTGTTCAATTAAAGATTTACCAACTTTTAAATTCTTATGAACGAGGAAATTATTAGCCATTGCTCCAACAATCACTATATTGTTTACTTTTTTTATAAGATTAGTAATCACATTAATCTTTGTAGAAATTTTTGATCCTCCAATAATGCAAGTGACTGGTTCTTTTTTATTTTTTATAACAAGATTTATTGCCGTTATTTCTTTTTTGAATAATGGTCCAGCATAACTTTTTTTTACAAATTTTGTTATACTATGCACAGAAGCTTGTTTCCTATGAGAGCATGAAAATGCATCATTAATATAAATGTCCCCAAGTTCACCTAATTTTTTTGAAAAATCTAGGCCATCTTCGGTTTCTTCTTTATAAAATCTTATATTCTCAATTAATATTACCTCACCCCCTTTTAGTTGAGAAAATTTTTCTTTAGTTTCAAAATCAAAAGTTCCTCTAAAAAAATAAACATTAGTTTTAAGCGTATCTTTAAGATATTTGTAGATAGGTATTAAAGACAGATTAGGGACATTAATTCCTTTTGGTCGACCTAAATGACTAATAATTATAATTTTTGCTTTTTTTTCAATTAGTCTATTTATAAAAGGTAAACATAAAGTTATTCTTGTATCATCTTTTATAACTTTGTCTTTTATTGGTACGTTTAAATCTAATCTAAGAATTATCTTTTGATCTTTGATTTCTAAATCGTCAGGAAAGAAATTTATTTCGCCCATCGACTTCTATCACTCTCTCAATTTTTTTTGTATAAAATTCGTTATATCTTCTTCTGATAATTTAAAATGTTTGTAAACTTCTTTATAAGGAGCACTTTCACCAAATTTATTTATACCTAAATTGGCGCCTTTATTTTTAATATATTTTTGCCAAGACATTACACTTCCAGCTTCTAATGTGATAATCAATGAGTTATCTTCTAAAATATCTTTTCGGTAATCTTCAGGTTGTTTATCAAAAAGCTCCATACATGGCATTGAAACTACTTTTGAGTGGATATTGTTTTCTTTAAGTTTATTTTGAACTTTTAAGGCGAGCTCTACCTCAGTACCTGAAGCAATTAATGTTACATTGCTCTCATGCGAAGTTAAATTAACCACATAGGCTCCTTTTTCACATTTATTCTCTGTAGAATTGCTCGGATTGATGTAAGAAACTTTTTGTCTCGATAAAGCAATAGCACTTGGGTTATTTTCACTTTTTAAAGCTATTTCCCAACATTCAAACGTTTCATTAATATCTGCTGGCCTGAAGACATTTAAATTTGGAATCGCTCTCAACCCAGTAAGTTGTTCTATAGGTTGGTGAGTAGGACCATCTTCACCAAGACCAATCGAGTCGTGTGAAAATACATAAATTACCTTAAGACCCATTAAAGCAGAAAGTCTTATAGAGGGTTTACAATAATCTGAAAATATTAAAAATGTTCCACCGTAAGGTATTATACCTCCATAAAGCGCTAAACCATTCATGACTGCCGCCATGCCGTGTTCTCTAACTCCGTAATGAATATAATTTCCATTAAAATTTTTAGAGTTTATAATTTTAGAATTATTTGTTTTTGTATTATTAGAACCACTTAAATCTGCAGAACCACCTATTAATTCAGGAAGAAAAGCAGATATTTTTTCTATAGCGGCCATCGAGCATTGTCGTGTAGCTAGACTTGGCTTAGATTCAAAATATTTATCTTTTTCTTGACGAATTAAATTTTCTAAACCTTTCAAATCCACTTTCTCATTAGTGCCATTAAGCACACTTTTTATTTCAGGATTTTTTTTATTTACTATTTCAAGCCAGTTATTTTCCAGTTGCTCACCCTTATTACCTATATTTCTCCATTCATCTATTATTTCTTGAGGCACTTCAAACGGCTGATTGTTCCATTTTAGTTTTTTTCTCACTAAAGCTATTTCTTCATCTCCTAAAGGAGAGCCGTGAGAGGAAGCTTTTCCAGATTTATTAGGTGATCCAAATCCTATTATAGTTTTACAAGATATTATTGTAGGTTTTTTTGATTTTGATGCTTTTGTGATCGCTTTTGAAATTTGCTTTTCATTGTGACCGTTTACTTCTAAGAAGCTCCAACCATACGACTCAAATCTTTTTTTGTAATTATCTGAAACACTAAGCGATGTTGAACCATCAATTGAAATTTTATTATTATCAAAAAAAACTATTAAATTCTTTAATTTTAGATGGCCAGCTAGGCTCATTGCTTCATGACTTATTCCCTCCATTAAGTCCCCGTCACTCGCAATTACGTAAGTTTTATTATTAATAATATTTGAACCAAATTTTTTTCTATAAATTTCTTCAGCTATTGCCATTCCAACTGCATTACCTAAGCCCTGACCTAAAGGCCCGGTAGTTGTCTCAATACCTGTTCCTTTTTGGTACTCAGGGTGTCCAGCGCATATAGAATTAAGTTGCCTAAAATTTTTTATGTCTTCAATTTTGATAGACTTATATCCTGTCAAATATAATAACGAGTAAAGAAGCATTGAACCGTGACCTGCAGATAAAATAAGTCTGTCACGATTAATCCAATTAGGATTTTTTGGATTAAACCTCAGGTGGTATTTTAATAGGACAGTTGCAACATCCGCCATTCCCATCGGCATACCTGGATGACCAGAATTTGCTTTTTGCACAGCATCAATTGATAAAAATCTTAATGCATTCGATAATTGATTAAAATTTATACTCACTTTTAATAACCTATATAGACTTAAACTAAGTATATCAATAATATGATATAATTATTTATGAGCTTAGATAAGAAAGAAAAAAACTTAAATCATTTGATTAATAAACTCGACTCTTTAAGTTTAACTTATTCACAACCTAATTATGAAATAGAAAAAATTAGATCTGAGAAAAACGAAATTTTATTGCAAAAAAAAGAATTGGAAAAAAAAAATCAAGAATTACTTAGAGAGCATAAGTATTTAAAGGAAAAAATTAAAAATTTTAAATTTGATGAGAAAAAAAGGGTTCAATTAGAGGAAAATTTTAACCAAGAAATTGAGGAGCTCAGTCAAGAAACTGAAAATTTGGTTTTAGAAATTGAAAAATGGCAAACGTAAACGTAAAATTTAATAATAAAGATTATCTTCTTTCATGTGACGACGGACAAGAAGAGTCATTGAAGAAATTAACTAAATTTTTAGATAAGAAATATCTAGAATTAAAAGAAAAACTGGGTAATATCGGTGAAAATAAGCTTTTATTAATTACCACAATTCAATTAATCGATGAGTATTTTGACCTAAGACAAAAAGTAACGGAACAAAAATCAAAATTAGATGAAATTTCAAGTAAGTTTAAAGAAATAAAATTCTTAGCTATACAGTATAAAAAAGATAAAGATGATGAAATTGAAAAATTGAACCACAAGCTAGAAAAATTTAAAGATACTATTGAAGAAAACAAAAATCATTATGAGCTAATGCTCGATAAAACTACACAGTCACTAGAAAAAATTATTTCTCATACAGAGTCCTTGTCTAAAATACAATAGATGGATAAAAAAGGGCTGATCAGAAAAAAATACCTACTAAGAAGAAAAAAAAATTACTTTCAAATAAATGAAAAGTTCTTTTTTCCTTTGATTAAGATTATAAAAGAAAAATTAAAAAACAAAAAAAAGATAATTGCTATATATTACCCAAGTTTTTATGAACTAAATGTTCTAAAGATATTTGATGTCGAATTTTTTAAAAAATTTAATTTTTTATTACCTATTATCTCCAAAACAAACTCAATGAATTTTCATAAGTGGAATAAAGGCGAAGTTTTAGTTTTAAATAGATTAGGAATACCCGAACCATTAAAGTCAAAAAAAATAATTCCGACAATGATATTAGTTCCCCTTTTAGCTTTTGACAAAGACAAAAATAGAGTTGGATATGGAAAGGGATTTTATGACAGATATCTTGGTAGATTTTTAAAAGCAAATAAAAAGATAATTGTAGTCGGTATTGCATTTTCGTTTCAAAAATACCATAAACTGCCAGTAAACAATCACGACCGTAAATTAGATTTTATAATTACTGAAAAAGGAGTGATAAAATGAAAATTTTAATTTTAGGAGATGTAATGGGTCCATCAGGTAGAAAAGCTTTAAAAGAAAATCTTCCAAGAATAATTAAAGAAAATAAAATTAATTTCTCAATAGTAAATGGAGAAAATGCTGCAGACGATGGCAAAGGTATTACCGAAGAAATTGCTGAGAAGCTTTTTTCACTAGGCATAGATGTAATTACTTCCGGAAATCACATTTGGGATAAAGAGGAAACACTAAGTTATATTGAGAGGGAAAACAGATTATTAAGACCGGCTAACTTAGCTGATGGATCTCCAGGAAGAGGTTTTGGAATTTATTTTACAAAAGATAAAAAATATAAAGTCGGAGTCATAAATTTAATGGGCAATGTGTTCATGAGAAAAACAGAAGATGTTTTTAAAAAAGCAAAAGAAATTAGTGAAAAAATTAAAATTAAAAAAAATGTCGATTTTTCCGTAGTTGATTTTCATGGAGAAATAACCAGTGAAAAAATGGCAATTGGTCATTTTTTTGATGGCGTATCTACTTGTGTTGTAGGGACACACACTCATGTTCCAACCGCTGACACAAGAATTTTAGAAAAAGGGACTGCTTATCAAACTGATATTGGAATGTGTGGTGATTACAACTCAGTAATTGGGATGAATAAAGAAAACTCCTTAAAAAAATTTTTTAAAGATAAAGAGGCAATAAAACATTATCCATCAGATGGAGTAGGAACATTATCTGGAATAATCGTCGAAGCAGACAAGGTATCTGGGTTAGCGATTAAAATTTCTAGATTAATTACTGGAGGTGTTTTAAAGAAATAATAATGGCAGGGCATTCTCATTGGGCTGGAATAAAACATAAAAAAGGAAGAGCAGATAAAGAAAGATCTAAAATATTCTCAAAACTTTCTAGAGAAATAACTGTTGCTGCAAAGCTAGGAGATAAAGATCCTGACATGAATTCAAGATTGAGAACAGCTATCCAGGCAGCTAAACAAGCTAATATGCCGAAAGATAATATTTCAAGAGCTATAAGCAAGTCTGAAAATACAAATGAAAAAAATTTTGAAAATTTAAGGTATGAAGGTTTTGGCCCTTTTAACATTGCGCTAGTAATTGAAACATTAACCAATAACAAAAATAGATCAGCATCGAGCATAAGAACTGTTTTACAAAAAAACGGAGGAAGATTAGGCGAAACTGGTTCTACCACACACATGTTTAATAGTTGTGGAATTATCCATATTGATAAAAATAAGATTAGTGAAGATGATGCTTTTGAAATTGCAATAAGTTCTGGAGCAAAAGACTGTTTAAAGATTAATGGTTACTATGAGATAATAACTGAAAAAGAGGATTTTTATAAAATAAAAACCATATTTGAAAAAAAAATAGACAATTTTTCCTATTCCGCTATTGAGTGGAGAGCGCACAACTATTTAAAATTAGATAAAGATAAAAGCAAAAAAATGATTGAAGTGCTGAGCGCTTTGGAAGAAATTGATGATGTCCAAAACATATTTATTAATGCAAATTTAAAAGATTGATATTATGAAAATAATTGGCATAGACCCAGGATTAAGTGGAGCAATAGCTATTTTAGAAAATAAAAAAGTATTAAAAATTTTTGATATGCCAGTAATGTCGGAAGGAAAGAAAAACAAAAGGCAATTAAATAGTGCTCAATTAGTGAATATAGTAAGGGAAAATATCAATAATAATGAGGAAATAGCAGTTGTTGTTGAACAGGTTAATGCAATGCCTGGTCAAGGTGTTACAAGCATGTTTAACTTTGGTCAAACATTTGGTGCCATTAAAGGTGTTTGTGCGGCTTTAAGGTTACCAATATATTTTGTTAGACCTTCAAAATGGAAAAAACATTTTGAATTAATTAATTCATCAAAAGATGCAAGTAGAACAAAAGTTATAGAAATGTATCCTTGTTTATCCAATCAATTATCAAAAAAAAAAGACGTTAATAAGTCTGATGCTATTTTAATTGCAAGATTCTATAGCGATACAAGACTATTAGATAAAAAATAGTAATAAATTTATAAAAAAACGCCAAATTCATGACACATTCTAAAAGTAATTAATTTCAATGGAACAAGATATTGCAGCTCAAGTAGTAGGTCTAGGTGGAGCCTCAGATTTTACACTTTGGAGTCTTTTTATGAGAGCTGACTTTGTTGTAAAATTTGTAATCATATTACTTATAGCTAGCTCAATATTCTCTTGGGCTTTGATTTTTGATAAATTTAAATTATTCAAAACAATTAATAAATCTACTCAAGATTTTGAAAAAAAATTTTGGAAAGCAAAATCTGCAGAGAGTTTTAATAATAATCTTCCTGTAAATTCTACCGATCCTGCAACATTAATCTTTAAAGCAGCTATGGCAGAATTATTAAAAACTAAAAGACAATCTACTGCTGTTCAAACTGCAAGAGTAGAAAGAATTCTTGAAATTGCAACAGACAATGAGTTAAAAAAAGTAGAAAAAAATTTTACATTCCTTGCTACGATAGGATCTACCGCACCATTTATTGGCTTATTCGGAACTGTTTGGGGTATCATGAATTCTTTTCAATCGATAGCTATCTCTAGAAATACTAGTCTTGCTATAGTTGCGCCTGGTATAGCCGAAGCTTTATTTGCTACCGCATTAGGACTTCTTGCTGCAATACCAGCAGTAGTTGCTTACAACAAATTTAATAGTGACTCTAGAAGATATTTCTCAAGAATAGATAATTTTTCAAAAAGATTTTTATCAATAATTTAATCAATAATGGCTTTTAAATTTAATCGCTTAAGAAATGAACCAATGAGTGAGATAAATGTAACTCCATTTGTTGACGTTATGCTTGTTCTTTTAATAATTTTCATGGTTACAGCACCACTTTTGACAGTTGGAGTTCAAGTAGACCTACCTGAGTCCGCAGCCGACTCTCTACCAGATGATCAGGAACCTTTGACTATTAGCATTAATTCAAAAGGTGAAATTTATATTCAGGAACATCAAGTAACTTATCAAAAGATGGTTCCTAAGCTGCTAGCAATAGCAAAAAATAGAACTGATACTAGGATTTATGTTCGTGGGGATAAAAATATTAATTATGGAAGAGTATTAGAGGTAATGGGCACTTTATCTGGTGCTGGATTTTCTAAAGTTGCTTTAATTTCTGAGCCTTATAAAAACTAGGATGAAATATGATAAAAAGTTTATTTTACTCAATAACATTTCATTCAATAATGATTTTACTAACTATATTAAGCTTACCATTTATGCTTAGAGAGCCTATTGATTTACCCCCAATAGTATCAGTAGAATTAATTCAAATATCAGATAAGACTAACATTCCTTACGCACCCAAAGCGAGAAAAATTATTGAAGAAACAAAAAAAAAAGAGGAAACAAGAGTTGTTTCAGAGCAAGCCCCACCTGTAGCCAAGGCAAAAGAAAAACCAGATAGAATTCCACTTCCTCAGGAAAAAAAAGAGGAAAAAAAACTAGTTAAAAAAAAGCAAAATCCAGAGGAAATTAAACCTGAGATTAGACAGTCTTCAGAATTTGAAAAAAAAGAAATTATTGATACAAATCAAATAGCTGCTTTAATTGATAAAGCTAAAGAAATTCAGGCCGTAGAGAAAAAAAAAAGAGATGAAATTACTCAAAGCAGCAAAAAAAACTCTTTCGCAACTGGGCTTACATTATCCGAGGAAGATGCTTTGAGAGCTCAAATTTTTGGTTGCTGGAGTATTCCTTTGGGTCTACCTTATGATGAAAATTTACTTGTAAGAATAAAGCTTCAATTGAAAAAAGATGGAACTATAATGAAATCAGAAATTATAGATCATGAAAGAATGAACAGGCCAGGTCAGAAGTTTTACAAAGTTTTAGCTGAAAGCGCACTTAGAGCAGTGAGATTGTGTCAACCATTAAAAGTTCCACCAACTGGTTACGACAAATGGAAAGATTTACAGTTAAATTTTAATCCTGTGGAAATGTTGAAAGGATAAATGAGAATTTTTTTCTATATAATATTATTTAATCTAATTTTAATAAATAGGTCTTACTCTTTAATTGAAGTTGATATCACAAGAGGTAACTTAGATCCTTTGCCAATCGCAGTGTCACCATTGCATGTTGATATAAAATCTGAAGGATACAAAGATATCAAAATAAAGGAATTAGGTGATAATATATCTAAGATAATTGAGAGGAATTTTAAAAGCACTGGGCTGTTCAACCCTTTGAAAAAAGATGCATTTGTTCAAAAACCTGACATAGCTCATTTAAAACCTAGATTTGAAGATTGGAGACTAATTAAAGCTCAAGCTTTAGTAACAGGAAAGCTTCTTATAAAAAACGAAAAACTAAAAGTTGAATTTAGACTTTGGGATCTTACGGCATCAAAAGAAATGACGGCTTTAGCTTTCACAACAACTCCGTCAAATTGGAGAAGAGTCGCGCATATAATATCTGATAAAATATATGAAAGGTTGACAGGTGAAGAAGGATATTTTGATACTAGAATAATTTTTGTAGCAGAAAGTGGTCCCAAAAATCAACGAGTAAAAAAATTGGCTATAATGGACCAGGATGGCGCTAATGTTAAATATCTTACTCTAGGAAATGAACTTGTTCTTACTCCAAGATTCAATCCAACCAATCAAATGGTTACTTACATGTCATATTTTAGAAATATGCCAAGAGTTTATTTGCTGGATATTGAGACAGGAACTCAAGAGGTTGTTGGCAACTTTCCTGGTATGACTTTTGCTCCGAGATTTTCACCTGACGGAAAAAAAATTATTATGAGTTTTGCAAAAGATGGAAACTCAGATATTTATACGATGAATTTAGAAACACGAGTAGTTGAGCGAATTACTGATCATTCTTCAATAGATACATCTCCATCATTTTCTCCAGACGGAAAGTATATTGCATTTAATTCGGATAGAAGCGGACTACAACAATTATACGTTATGAGGAGTGATGGCAGCAATGTAAAAAGAATTACTTTTGGTAAAGGTATCTACGGAACTCCTGTTTGGTCTCCTAGAGGTGATTTAATAGCATTTACTAAAATGCACAAAGGGAGGTTTTATATTGGAGTTATGAGAACCGATGGATCAGGGGAGAGATTGCTTACAGAAAATTATTATCAAGAGGCACCATCATGGTCACCAAATGGAAGAGTGTTGGTTTTTTATAGGGAGACAAAAGCTGGAGAAAAAGGGAAGGGATTTTCCGCAAAATTATGGTCAATAGACATTACTGGTTATAATGAGAGAAAACTTAGCACTAAAACAGACGCTTCAGACCCATCTTGGTCCTCATTATTATCTAAGTGAGGTTGAATTTTATGTAAAATATACTTGAATAATTGAGAATAATTTGAAATAACCACAATGAACCTAGGGGAAAAAATGACACTAAAAACGAATTTAAAAAACTTATTATTAGTAATTTTCGCAACACTAATTTTAAGTGCATGTTCTACTGCAAAAAAATCAGGAGACATAGACGGAGACGTATATACTGGCAAAGAAACTGTTGAGTATTTGGCTTCTGGTGTACCTGATAGAGTATTCTTTGCAACTAACAAGTCTTCTTTAACTACTGCTTCCAGAGCAACATTGAGAAAACAAGCAACATTTTTACGAAAAAATAAAAATCTTAATGTGACCATTGAAGGCCATGCAGACGAAAGAGGCACAAGAGAATATAACTTAGCTTTAGGCGAAAGAAGAGCTAACGCTGCAAGAGATTATCTAATGACATATGGTATTTCTGGAAAAAGAATATCAGTAATAAGTTACGGTAAAGAAAAACCTGTTAATCCAAAATCTTCACCTTTATCTTGGTCACAAAACCGAAGATCAGTAACTGTCAAAGTTAACTAATATAATTTAGTAATTTTAAAGACCCTTTGAAAGCTTTTTCAAGGGGTCTTTTTTTTGCCATCTTATCCAAATAATAAAGAATCATGGCATTAAAAAAATTTTTAAAATCAACTTTTTTTATAATAATTTTATTTAACTTCACTGTTCTCAACGCTGAAGAGGAAGAAATTTATTTGAAATCAATATCAGATCA
This sequence comes from uncultured Pelagibacteraceae bacterium, assembly GCA_902617025.1. Classification (GTDB taxonomy): domain Bacteria; phylum Pseudomonadota; class Alphaproteobacteria; order Pelagibacterales; family Pelagibacteraceae; genus Pelagilacustribacter. Next base: position 42,118 of record CACMVB010000006.1, read on the forward strand.
GATTCAAGTTATAACAAAAGATTTAAAAACTTTAGAAAAAGCTGTATATAAAAAATCCGATATCTCCTCATCTATTAATACTTCGTCATCAACACCAAGCGGTTTAAATGAAGACATTCTTACAAAACATCTTTTAAAATTAAATGAAATTGAAGACCAGTTTAGGGAATTAACTAATAAATTTGAGGAAGTTAATTTTAAACTAGATAAGTTGTCTTCAAGGGTTACCAAAATTCAGTCTGATACACAATTAAGATTTTCAGACTTAGAAAATGATTCAGTTTCGACAAAAAAAAATGATCAAGTAAGTCTTCCAGGAACTAGTAAGCCACAAGATTTTGGAGCAAACCCTGGATATAAAACAACAAATTTACCAGCCGAGCAAACTATAAATTCTGTCGAAAGTGCTCAAACAGTGATTACAGAGCAAGCTGAAAAAAAAGAGTCTTTATTACCAGATAAGCCTGCTTTAGAACAATATGAATTTGCTGTGAGTTTTATGAAGATAGGAGATTATGAAACAGCAGAATTTGCTTTAAAAGAATTTATTGAAAAAAATAAAGACCATGATTTAGCAGGAAGTGCACAATACTGGTATGGCGAGACTTTTAGAATTCGACAATTATATTCAGATGCTGCAACTGCTTACTTAGATGGTTACCAAAATTACCCAAAAAGTAAAAAGGCCCCTGACAATCTTCTAAAGCTAGGAATTACTATGGTCCAACTTGGTGAAAAAGATCAAGGTTGTAAAATGATTTCAGGCTTGAAAAAAGAATACCCAAAAGCAAGCAAGTCTGTGTTACAAAAAGCTCAGTATGAGCAAAAAAAATTCAAATGTAATTCTTAAAAATTTTTTTAGGGAATTTAAAGATTTATCTAAAATTTATTTAAGCTTTAAAAAAAAGTTAGATAGCATTAAACAAAAATCTTATGTAGTTGCTGTTTCTGGAGGACCAGACAGCTTAGCTTTAGTAGCTTTATCAAAGGCTTATAGTTATCAAAAAAGAGCTAAATTTTATTACGTTTTAATTAATCACAACATAAGAAAAAATTCTTTTTCTGAGTCAAAAAAAGTAAAATTTTTACTAAAAAAAAACAAGATAAGTTTAACAATTATCTCAAATAAAAAAAAAATTTCTTCAAATATACAAAACTCAGCTAGATTAATTAGATATCAATTTTTAACTTCATTTTGTAAAAAGAAAAAAATTAAATACATATTAACTGCACATAACTTAGAAGATCAAATTGAAACTTTTTTTATAAGACTTTCAAGAGGAAGCGGATTAAAAGGGTTATCTTCTATGAGGGATTTTACCAATTTAAGTAATAAAATTATATTATACAGACCTCTTCTAAATATTAAAAAAGAAGAGCTTGTTAAGATTACTAAAAAAATTTTCGGTTATTATATTAAAGATCCCTCAAATAAAGATAAAAAATATCTTAGATCTAGAATTAGATCTTTAAAAAAACCACTAAAACAAAGTGGAATAGAATACGACCAAATTTTAAGATCAATCAATAACCTAGCTTCAAGTGAAATTGTTGTAGATAAATTTTTTCAGAATAAATTCAAAGAAACTGCCAAATGTTTTAAAAATAAAGTTTATATAAACCTAAAAAAGTTTATGAAATTAGACACCGAGATAAAGATTAGGACGATCAACCTGTCGATTAAAAGTATAAAAAAAAACTACTATAATCCTAGATCTAAAAAGGTAATCTATTTAATAAAAAAATTAGAAATTGATAAAAATGCTAAAAGTACTTTAGCTGGATGTATATTTGTGAGGGAAAAAGAGAAAATATTGGTAAAAAATGAGAAAAAATAATGATTTTCCTATGAATAAGTTATAATTTGTCTTATTTACAACTAATTTTTAATTAAATTATACTTGTTTATTACAAATTAATAACTATTTAGAATTTATGAATATGAGAAATCTAGTAATGTGGGTAATTATAGTTTTACTTTCTGTGGGGCTATTCAATATGTTTCAAGACCCAAACAAAATCAGTTCAGAAGCTAATACACTGCCTTTCTCAAATTTCTTAAACGAAGTTGACGCAGGAAGAGTTGTAGAGGTAAAAATTCAAGGTAATAACATTTCAGGAATTCTAGCAGATGGAAATAAATTTTCTACATATTCTCCAAACTACCCTGAATTAGTAGATAAACTTTCATCAAAAGGAGTTAGCATAGTTGCCTCACCTCAAGAAGATAAGATGCCATCACTTCTAGGAATTTTATTATCTTGGTTTCCAATGTTACTATTAATTGGTGTTTGGATATTTTTCATGCGTCAGATGCAAGGCGGTAAAGGTGGTGCAATGGGTTTTGGAAGATCCAAAGCAAAATTACTTAATGAAGCTCAGGGTAAAGTTACTTTTAATGATGTAGCAGGTGTTGAAGAGGCTAAAGAGGAAGTCGAGGAGATAGTTGAATTTTTAAAGGATCCAAAAAAATTTAGTAGGTTGGGTGGAAAAATTCCTAAGGGAGCACTTTTAATTGGCCCTCCTGGAACTGGAAAAACATTATTAGCTAAAGCGATCGCAGGGGAAGCAAATGTTCCATTTTTCTCAATTTCTGGGTCTGACTTTGTAGAAATGTTTGTTGGTGTAGGTGCATCTAGAGTAAGAGATATGTTCGAGCAGGGAAAAAAACATTCTCCTTGTATTATATTTATAGATGAGATTGATGCGGTTGGTCGTAGCAGAGGCGCTGGTTTAGGTGGAGGTAACGACGAAAGAGAGCAAACTCTAAATCAACTACTTGTGGAAATGGACGGATTTGATACTAATGAAGGAATTATTTTAATCGCTGCAACAAACAGACCCGACGTCTTAGACCCAGCATTATTAAGGCCAGGGAGATTTGACAGACAGGTTGTAGTTGGAAACCCAGATATAATCGGAAGAGAGCAGATTTTAAAAGTTCATATTAAAAAAATTAATACAGGTCCAGATGTTAAATTAAGAACTATTGCAAGAGGAACTCCGGGATTTTCAGGCGCTGACCTTGCTAATTTAATAAACGAGTCCGCATTACTTGCTGCAAGAAAAAATAAAAGAGTTGTTACTATGTCCGATATTGAAGAAGCGAAAGATAAAGTGATGATGGGTGCAGAGAGAAGATCTATGGTCATGTCAGAAGATGAAAAAAAACTTACTGCTTATCATGAAGGAGGTCATGCAATTGTAGCTCTTAACGAAAAAGCCTCAGATCCAATTCACAAAGCAACAATTATACCTAGAGGTAGAGCTTTAGGTATGGTAATGAGACTTCCAGAGAGAGACCAATTATCAGTTACTAGAGAAAAAATGCATGCAGACATTGCGGTAGCAATGGGTGGAAGAATTGCAGAGGAAATTATATTCGGTCACGATAAAGTGACTTCAGGTGCCTCATCAGATATAGAAATGGTTACCAAAATGGCAAAAAATATGGTTACTAAATATGGTATGACTAAAGAACTAGGTGCTATTGCCTATGGTGAAAATGAAGAAGAAGTATTCCTAGGAAGATCTGTTACCAAACAACAAAACATGTCAGAAGAAACAGCAAAAAAAATTGACGAAGAGGTGAAAAAAATTGTAGACAAAGGATATGAAAGAGCAAGAAAAGTCCTTACTGAAAAGATAGACGATCTTCACAAAATTGCTAAAGCATTACTTGTCTATGAGACACTTTCAGGCGATGAAATAAGAGATTTAATATTAAAAAATATAAAACCAACTAGATCGTTTAAAGAAGAAGAAAATGATGAAGGAACTTCCTCATCAGCACTAGGCTCAATAGGTTTAAAACCGAAACCAGCAATTTAATCATTTTATGATTAAATATTACACAAGGGCGTGTAATTTTTATCATGGCAATCAAGCTAAAATTTTAATCAAGAACAATCTTGCTTTACCACTTTGTGGAAATTCTCAAATTGCATTTGATCATCTTGAGATCTTTTCTAGAAAAAATAAAAAAATATCAAGTAAGATTTTACATTTTAAAAATATTAAAAATCTTAAGCTGAAAGAAAAGAAAAAAATTAAGATAGACTTAAAAAAGATTATATCAAAAAGAAAAAATTTCTTGAATTATGTTAATTTTAGCAAAACCACGATCATGGGTATATTAAATTTGACCCCAGATAGTTTTTCAGATGGAGGAAAATTTAATAAAAAAAGAGAGTCATTCAAACAAATAGATAACTTAGTTAAATCAGGTGCAAAAATAATTGACGTTGGAGGAGAGTCAACAAGACCTGGATCTAAAACAATTCATCCAAAAATTGAATGGGGAAGAGTAGAAAAAGTAATAAGAAACTTCAAAAAAAGATATAATAAAATGTGTTTATCTTTCGATACGAGAAAATTAAATCTAATGGTAAAAGGCATTAAATCTGGAGTTGACTTAATTAATGATGTTTCTGGATTTGAGTATGATAAAGAGTCACTTAAAAATTTAAAAAAATATAAAATCCCGAAAGTCTTACATCATATGCAGGGGACACCTCAAGATATGCAAAAAAACCCAAAATATAAAAATGTATTACTAGATATTTACGATTATTTTGAAAATAAAATTAATAATCAATTTAATGATAAAAAAATTATACTAGATCCTGGTATTGGTTTTGGTAAAACATTGAAACATAATTTGACTTTATTATCTAAAATTTCTTTGTTTCATAGTCTTGGATTTCCAATTTTAGTTGGAACTTCTAGAAAGAGATTTATAAATCAAATTTCTGGAAAGTTTGATAGCAAAGATAGAACTGGTGGGACAATAGCCTCAGTTTTATACTTATTGTCTCAAGGAGTACAAGTATTCAGAGTACATAATGTGAATGAGGTAAAACAAGGAATTCTAGTTTTTGAAAAAATACTTTATAGTAAATGATCAATAAATATTTTGGAACAGATGGTATTAGGGGTACTGTAAATCAAGGAAATATTACAGGGGAAAAGTTTTTCAAATTTGGTCTTGCGTCTGGAACTTACTTCAAAAATCAGAAAAAAAATAAACAAATAGCAATAATAGCTAAAGACACAAGATTATCTGGTTATACTTTAGAACCTGCGCTAGTATCAGGCCTTGTGTCAGGCGGCATGCATGTTTTTACTTTAGGACCACTACCGACAAATGGACTAGCGATGTTAACAAAAAAAATGAAAGCAAACATGGGCATAATGATAACAGCTTCTCATAATTCATTTTATGATAATGGCCTGAAACTTTTTGGGCCTGATGGAATGAAACTTTCAGATAAAATTGAGAGGAAAATTGAGAAATTAATAGATGCAAAGATAACAGATCAATTATCAGATCCTAAATTCCTAGGTAGAGTTAAAAGATTAGAAGATGGGAATGAAAGATATATAAAAATTTTACAGAGTAACTTTCCGAAAAATTTTAATCTAAAAGGTTTGAAAATTGTTCTAGATTGTGCAAATGGTGCAAGTTATAAATCTGCTCCAAAATTGCTTAAAATTCTGGGTGCCAAAGTTATTTCAATTGGAGTACAGCCTAATGGCCTTAACATTAATAAAAAATGTGGCTCTACTTATCCAAATAAGATAAAAGCCGCTGTTAAAAAATTTAAAGCACATGTAGGTATCTCATTTGATGGTGACGCTGATAGAATTATTATGTGTGATGAAAAAGGTAAAATTGTAGATGGTGATCAAATTATTGCAATGCTCGCAAAAAGATGGAAATCAAAAAAGATACTTAAGGGAGGTGTGATCGGAACTTTAATGTCGAATTATGGCTTAGAAAAATTTCTAAAAGATGAAAAAATAAAATTTTATAGGTCTAAAGTTGGAGATAGATATGTTAAGGAAAAAATGAAAAAATTGAATTTTAATCTGGGTGGAGAGCAATCTGGTCATATAATACTTGGTAAATTTGCTACTACAGGCGATGGACTTTTAGTTGCATTAGAAGTTTTATTCTCACTAAGAAAGAATAAGAAGGCAAGTAAATTATTGAACGTATTCGACCCTATGCCTCAAATCTTAGAAAACATTAAAGTCAAAGATAAAGATATTATTGATCTACCTAAATGTAAAAATGTAATTAAATCAGCGCATCTAATAATGGGCCGACATGGAAGAATTTTAGTAAGAAAATCTGGAACTGAACCAATAATAAGAATAATGGCTGAGTCGCGTAATAAAACTTTAATTTCAAAGTGTATAAATTTAATAAAAAAATCAATAAAACAACTTGAAACCTAGATCTAAAATTTTAATTGTTGCTGGTTCTGACTCTTCAGGAGGAGCAGGAATACAAGCAGATATAAAAACAATTACATCTTTAGGAGGCTATGCAATGACTGCAGTGACAGCGATTACTGCACAGAATACCACTGGAGTAATCTCTGTTAAACCTATCAGTCCTAAAGAAATAGAAAAACAGATTTTATTTACATGCAAAGATATAAACCCAGATGCTATAAAAATAGGCATGCTTCATTCTTCAAAGGTGATTGAAACAATATCGAGAACATTAAAAAAAGTAAAAACAAAAAAAATAGTTTTAGACCCAGTAATGATTGCTAAAGGAGGTGCAAAATTAATAAGTAAGTCTGCTGTACAAACCTTGAAGAAAAATTTAATAAAAAAAGTATTTTTAATAACACCAAATATTCCAGAAGCTGAAATCCTTACAAAAATTAAGATAAGAAGCACTGATGATATGATTAAAGCAGCAAAGATATTATTAACATATGGAGTTAAAAATGTTTTACTTAAAGGTGGTCATATTAATTCAGACATTTTGACTGATATTTACTTGAATAAATATGAAAAAATAATTTTCAAAAATAAAAAGATTAAAACTAAAAATACCCATGGCACAGGTTGTACTTTATCTAGTGCAATAGCAACATTTTTATCGTGTGGAAAACCTCTAAAGAAATCTTGTGAGTTAGGAATTAAATATGTTAACCAAGCTATTAAATCTAATTTAGTTTATGGAAAAGGTCATGGACCAATAAATCATTTAAATTCAATTATAGTGGATAAAAAATTTATATAATGAAAAATGTTGTAGTTGTAGGATCACAGTGGGGAGACGAGGGTAAAGGAAAAATTGTAGATTGGCTATCAAGTGAAGCTGATGTTGTGGTTCGTTTTCAAGGAGGGCATAATGCAGGCCATACATTAGTGATAGACAAAAAAGTATTTAAACTAAGATTGTTACCATCTGGAATTGTGAGAGATAGCAAAGTTTCTATTCTTGGAAACGGAGTTGTGATCGATCCTTGGGCACTGCTTGATGAGATAAATGAAATTCAAAAAAAAGGTGTCAAAGTAACCCCAGAAAACTTCATGATATCTGAGTCTTCTTCTTTAATACTTCCTTTCCATCAAGAAATGGATGAAATAAGAGAAAACGCTGCTGGAGAAGGAAAGATTGGAACAACAAGGAGAGGAATAGGACCTTGCTATGAGGACAAAGTAGGCAGGAGATCTATCAGAGTTATGGACCTTAGGTCAGAAAGTAATTTAGATAATAGATTAGAAAATGTTCTATTGCATCATAACGCAATTAGAAAAGGACTTAAAAAGAAAGTATTCAAAAAAGAAGAACTTAAAAAAAAACTATTAAAAATAGCTCCAGAAATATTAAAGTTTGCAAAACCTGTATGGCTTAAACTTAAAGAATTTAAGAATGAGAGAAAAAAAGTATTATTTGAGGGAGCTCAGGGAATTCTTTTAGACGTCGATCATGGTACCTATCCTTTTGTCACATCATCTAATACTTTACCTGCTACGGCTGCAACTGGGTCTGGAACTGGTCCAGAAAACATAGGATATATCCTTGGAATTACAAAAGCATATACAACGAGAGTTGGAAGTGGTCCTTTTCCGACAGAGCTTAAAAATGAAATTGGCGAAGCTTTAGGAAAAAAAGGAAACGAATTTGGAACGGTGACTGCTAGGAAGAGAAGATGCGGATGGTTTGATGGAGTTCTAGTTCGACAAACAATTAATATTTCTGGCATAAATGGAATAGCCCTCACAAAGTTAGATGTATTGGATGAGCTTGAAGAAATAAAGATGTGTATAGGTTATAAATTGAATGGAAAAAAAATTGATTACTTACCTGCAGCATCTGAAGATCAATTTAACATCAAGCCTATTTACAAGTCATTTAGTGGTTGGAAAAGTAAGACACAGGGAATAAGGAATATGCAAGATTTACCTGAAAATGCAAAAAAATATGTTTATGCATTAGAAGATTTTATCGGAGCAAAAGTTTCAAGTATCTCAACTAGTCCTGAGCGTGATGATACAATTCTTATAGAAGATCCTTTTAAATCTTAACTCGCTGGAAGTAAGTTTTTAGACTTTCCAGCATTAATCATTGTTTTTTGTAACTTTTCAAAGGCCTTCGTTTCAATTTGTCTAATTCTTTCTCTGCTTATGCTGTATTTTTTGCTTAGCTCCTCTAAAGTTGAGGGATTATCAATTAATCTTCTTGCTATAATTATTTCTTTTTCTCTCTCGTTTAAAACTTTCATCGCACTTTCTAATAGCTCTTTCTTGTCATTATATTCTTGTTTCTGGGACACTAATAATTCTTGATCTAAACTATCGTCTACTAACCAATCTTGCCATTCATCATTCTCACCATCTTTAATAGGGTCATTTAATGATTTTTCTTGACCCATCATTCTCCTATTCATATTGATTACCTCTTTTGAATCAACATCTAATCTATTTGAGATTTCTTTTACCTGTTCATCTTTTAAATCTCCTTCTTGGTCAGGTGCTATTTGGTTTTTTATTTTCTTTAAATTAAAAAAAAGTTTCTTCTGTGCAGTTGTAGTGCCCATTTTAACTAAACTCCAAGACCTTAAAACATACTCTTGTATTGCTGCTTTAATCCACCACATTGCATATGTTGCTAATCTAAAACCTTTGTCTGGGTCAAATTTTTTTACAGCTTGCATTAATCCTAAATTACCTTCAGAAATTAGCTCGTTGACTGGTAAACCATAACCTCTATATCCCATAGCAATTTTTGCAACTAGCCTTAAGTGACTTGTAACTAATTTATGTGCAGATTGTAAATTTCCATTTTCTCGCCAATTTTTGGCAAGCATGTATTCTTCTTCAGCATCTAACATCGGAAATTTTTTAATTTGCGATAGATAAACCGATAATCCCCCTACAGATGGTGATGGCAAATTACTAATGCTATTATTTTTCATAAGAAAGATTTATATATTATTTTTAATTTTTCAACTAGTCAGATCTTCTAAAATATTAAGTATTTTCTTTAAATTTCTTGGTATTTTTGACTCAAATTTAACTAAGAAATTTTTTGTTGGATGTATAAATTCAAGAGTTTGTGCATGGAGAGCTTGACCGTCTAAATTTTCTAAAGCTTCTAAAAAATTTTTATTAATATTTTTAAATTTTAAATTTTTTTTTCCATATTGTTTATCTCCAAGTAAAGATGATCCTTTATGGTTAATATGAACTCTGATTTGGTGGGTTCTTCCAGTTTCTAATTCACATTCTAAGAGGCTTATTTTAGGAATATTTTTTATGACAAAAACTTTTAATGTTTTATAATTTGTTATTGCCTTTTTTCCTCTTACCTCACTTACAGACATCAACTGCCTGTTCTTTTTGCTTCTGGAAATCAATGTTTCTACACGACCGTTTAGTGGCCTGATGACTCCCCACACAAGACATATATATTTTCTTCCAATAGAATGATTAGCAAATTGTTCCCCAAGTTTTGAGTGGGCTATATTATTTTTTGCTACTACCAAAAGCCCAGTTGTATTTTTATCAATTCTGTGGACTATGCCAGGTCGTAGATGCCCATTAAGATTAGATAAGTTTTTTTTATATTTATGCACTAATGCATTTGCTAAGGTATTTTCAAAATTTCCAGCTCCAGGGTGAACCACCATACCCTTAGGTTTATCTATTACTAGAATATCCTCATCTTCAAATACTATGTTAAGTTTAATATTTTTAGGATTTAATTTATTGTCTTTTTTTAAATCAATTTGAAAATTTATTTGGTCATTAGTTTTAATTTTTGAAGATGGTGAACAGACAATCTTATTATTTATACTTAAATTACCTTTTTTGATTTGCTTTGTTAAAAATGAGCGAGTGTATTCCTTAATTTTTTCAGATAAAAATACATCAACTCTTTTAAAACTATCTACCTTTTTAACTGAGAATTTTATTGTTTTATTCATAAATTAATTTAGATTATTAAATATTGCGCCGGTAGCTTCAACTGGATAGAGCGCCGGATTTCGGCTCCGGAGGTTATGGGTTCGACTCCTATCCGGCGCACCAAATTATAAAATCCATTCTTTTAATTTTTGTTTATTTTCTCTAATATAATCCGGAAAAGTTTCATCAATTTCAACTTTTTTATATTTAATATCCCGATCAAATAAATCTAATCCTTTAGAAATTTTATGTTCTATATTATTCAAATCTGTAAATTCACTTACATTATATTCTTGGTGAGCGTAAGACTTAATTTTTTTTATTATTGAATCAGGATTTTTTAAAAAACTAAAATGCCAACCACCTTCATTAATCAATTGTATATCCCTTTTAAAAAATTTCCAAAATGGTTTTTTCTTTATCTTTATATCTCTCAACCACTGAGGTGACTTAAGAAACTTTTTCTTACAAATCTTTGTTCCAGCCCAATAGCCATCACTCACATTTAACAAATTTATTTTTGATTGAAAATTTCTCTGTAAAAAACATGCATAAATATTATTTATATCAAATTCACTTATTTTTTTTGGATTGGGAATTTCATCTATATCTGAGATCATTATCAAATCTTCATCTGCAAATTTTTTATAACCCTTTTCTAGGGAATTTCTTTGAAACTGATCCCTAATATGGCTTTTGTTCCAACCCTTTTTAAAATTTTTAATATCTCTAGGCAAATCATCTATTACAATATAATCAATCTTGTCTTCAAATTTTTTAAATTTATTTATATCAAAGTTGAGCTTTTTTTCTTGTCCAGCATGAGTTCTCGTTGCTTCAACTATTATGAATTTATCAACTTTTTTATGAAGAGTGTTAAGTCTTATTTCTAAAACAAGATCTTCATCAAAATACATAAAACAGTCAATTAATTTCATTTTATTATTCGCCCATATTTATCAAAGTTCCTCGTTTTTTTGCTCCAAAATAAGACGCATAAAAAACTATAATACCAAAAACAAAATAAATGAGTGAAATCCCAATTGATTTAAATATATTTAAGTAATTCACATTTTCAGTCATAAGAATATTTCTCATCTCCTCAAATATATGAACAAGGGGAAGAGCCTTTGCAATTATTTGTAGAGCATATGGTAAAATTTCAATTGGATAATATATGCATCCTAAAGGTGCTAGAAAAAATAAACTTGCCCAAGCTATATTTTCGAAAGAAGGCCCGTACCTTAGCAATCCTGAGGTAACAAGAAGACCTAAGGTAATTCCAAATAAATACAAAGACAATAATAAAAAAATTAATGGTACGCCTAAATTTAAAACTGAAACCCCAAACAAAGGTATAGCAATTAAAACTGCTGGCACTAAACCTATGAGTGTTCTGAGTATTGCGGTAAAAGTTAAAGCAGCAATAATTTCTCTAATTTTTATAGGAGCAATAAATAAATTAGTAAAATTTCTACTCCAAATTTCTTCTAAAAACATCATATTAAAACTTATGCTAGCTCTAAACAAGAAATCATAAAGTATTGCTGCGGTCAAAATAATACCTATAGTATTGTTATAGTATTCAGAATTTAAAGTGAAAAATTTTGATATAAACCCCCAGAGAAAAATTTGTACTGTAGGCCAATAAATAAGATCTAATACTCTTGGAAAAGAATTGATTATTAAATAAAGATGTCTTAGACCTAGAGCATATATTTTGTTAAAATTCATCTTTACTCCTAGCGAGTTTTAAAAAAGTTTCTTCTAAATTATTTCTACCGTGTTTTTTTATTAGACCTTCACAAGTCCCACTATCTATAATTTTGCCTTGTCTCATCATTATTACACTATCACAAAGTCTTACCACTTCATTCATATTGTGAGAAGCAAGCAAAATAGTTATCTTATTTTTTGATTTATAATCCTGAATGTAACTTCTTATGAAGTCTCCAATATCAGGATCTAAGCTAGCAGTTGGTTCATCTAAAAGTAAAATCTCTGGTTTATTTATGAGTGATTTTGCCAGAGAGACTCTGTTTTTTTGACCCGAAGAAAGCTCACCAGTTTTCCTTGTAAAAAATTTTTTTATATCTAAATCTTCTGAAATTTCATGAATTCTATTATTAAGATTTTCTATACCATACAATCTTCCATAGATTTCAAGATTTTGTTTTACTGTTAATTTTTTTGGCAACTCAACGTATGGCGAAGCAAAATTAAATCTTTTTAAAATTTTATCTCTACTAATTTCATTAATATTTTTATTTTCTATTATTATTTCTCCTTTAGACGGAGTTACTAGTCCAAGAATCATCCCTATTGTTGTTGTTTTCCCGCATCCGTTTGGACCAAGTAGTCCAACAGTATTATTTTTTTCAATATTAAAGTTAATATTATTTACAGCTAAATATTTATTAAAACTTTTAGTGAGATTTTTAATTTGTATAAACATTATTTAGAAGCTCTTTTTAAACGATCATTAATAGCTATACCCGCACCGAAATTTGGTATTTTAGCTACAAATATTTTTTTATATCCGCTTTTTTTAATTTTTCTTAAAGTTTTATATAGATTAGCTGCCGCTTCTTTCAAGTCACCTTTTTTACTCAAATTGAAGTAATTAAGATTTTTTTTATATTTTTTTCCGAAAACTATATAAGCGTGATCTCTATTTTTTGGCTTACTACCTAAAATTAGAGGAATACCTGGGGAATAATGTTTTTTCATCATCCCAGGGGATTTTATATTTGATTTTTTTTTAGATAAATTTTTTTTTAAAATACTTTTTATTTCTTCCGAACTTATGACACCTGGTCTTAAGATTTTCGGTTCGGTAGTTAAATCTATAACTGTAGACTCAATTCCAAATTTTGAATTTCCACCATTAATAATTATTCTTAATTTTTTTTTAAAATCATCAAATACATCATAGGCATTAACTGGACTTAATTTCGATGATAGGTTAGCACTTGGCATTGCTAGTGGAAAGTTTGTAAATTTTAAAATAGATTGAATTATTTTATGATTAGGGAATCTTATCGCTACAGTTTTTAAATTAGATGTTGCCAGTGGAACAATTTTTGTTTTTTTATTTTTTTTTAGCACAAATGTTAATGGGCCAGGACAAAATGCTTTATAAAGTTTAAAAAAACTATCATTTAATACAACGTCTTGTTTTACATATTTAAGATCAAGATAATGAATTATTAAAGGGTTTTTTTTTGGCCTTTTTTTTATTTCAAAAATATTTTTAACAGCTTTATTTGAATATGCGTTTCCAGCTAGACCATAAACTGTCTCGGTGGGTAATCCAGCAATTTTGCCTTGTTTAAGAGATTCGACAGTTTTTTTAAGCAACTTTTTGTTAAAAGAATATATATTTGAATAGATGTTTTTCATAATTTAATTATTATTTAGCTTATGAAAATTGAAAATATTCCAGCTGATATAAAAAGTAAATCATTAAAAGAAGCTAAAGAGGAGATCAACGAAATACTTGTTAAGCTCGAAACTGAAAAAATAGATTTTAATAGCATAGAAATCACCTACAAAAGACTCATGAGTTTAAACAAACATGTTGAAAATATTTTTAAAACAAGGTCAAAAGAATTATCTAACTCATAAACTCAATTATATGATAAAATTAAGACTGAAAAAAAATGCCAAAAAGATCGATAATTTCCTAATTAAGTTTTTAAAGAAACAAAAAAAAAGCTTATTGGTTACCCCGATGAAATATGGTGTTATTGGTGGAGGAAAAAAAATAAGAACTACAATTATTTTTGACACCGCTAAATTATTTAAAATAAAAGAAAATAAACTTTTAGAAATTTGTGCTGCAGTTGAATGTATACATTCTTATTCCCTTATACACGATGATCTACCATGTATGGATGATGATTCAATAAGAAGAGGGAAACCTTCAACTCACAAAAAATTTGGAGAAGCCACCGCAGTTTTGGCGGGCAACTCTTTATTGACCTTAGCTTTTGAGATAATTTCAGAAAATAATTCATTATCTTTAAAACAAAAAAATGAAATTATTATTTTATTATCTCATTGCTCTGGCCACACAGGAATAGCTGGAGGTCAACAACTTGATTTAAAATTTGAAAATAAAAAAAAATCATTCAATAAAATTGTGGATATGCAAAGAAAAAAAACTGGAAAATTATTCAGTTTCTGCCTTCAATCAATTGCTATTCTAGCTAATAAAAATAAAAAAGAAAAAAAAGCATTAGGAAAACTCGGTGAAGAGATTGGTCTATTGTTTCAACTTTCTGATGATTTTTTAGATATAAAAGGATCAAAAAACTTAGTGGGAAAACCGATCAAAAAAGATAAAAAAAAAGGTAAGTCAACGTTGGTAAGCTTAATGGGTTATGAAAATACACTAAGGTATGCACTTAATTTAAAAAAAAAAATATTGATAAATTTAAAGAAACATGGAAAAAATGCAGATAGTTTAATTAATACAATAGAATTTATACAAGGAAGAAATTTTTAATGACAAAATTAATAAAACAAATAAATTTTCCCTCTGATTTAAGGAAATTTAAAAAAGAAAACTTAAAACAAATTTCTAACGAACTTAGAGAAGAGTTAATTGACGTAGTTTCTGAGACAGGTGGACATCTTGGAGCAGGTTTAGGTGTTGTTGAATTAACAATAGCATTGCATTACGTTTTTGACACTCCGAAAGATAAATTGGTATGGGATGTTAGCCACCAATGTTACCCACATAAAATTATTACTGGAAGAAGAGATAGAATAAAAACTTTGAGAAAAGGTGGAGGTCTTTCAGGTTTTACCAAACGAACTGAAAGTGAATATGATCCATTTGGTGCCGCACATAGTTCAACTTCAATCTCTTCAACGTTAGGTATGTCTGTAGCAAAAAAATTATCTAATAATAAAAATAATGTAATTGCTGTTATTGGAGATGGGGCTATGAGTGCTGGAATGGCTTATGAGGCAATGAATAATGCTGGGGCATTAAAATCCAACTTAATTGTTGTTTTAAACGATAATGATATGTCAATTGCTAGACCCGTAGGTGCAATGAGCAAGTATTTAGCTAATCTACTTTCTGGAAAATTGTATTTCAGTTTTAGAGAAACAATCAAAATGATTATATCAGCATTTTCAAAAAGGTTCAGTCAAAAAGCTGGAAAAGCAGAAGATATGTTAAGAAATATTGTTACAGGAGGAACTCTTTTTAGTGAATTAGGATTTTATTACGTTGGTCCTATCGATGGTCATGATGTAGAAAACTTAGTTCAGATATTTGAAAACGTAAAAAGTTCTAATCACCAAGGTCCAGTTTTAATACACGTAAGGACTCAAAAAGGAAAAGGATATAAACCAGCTGAAGAGTCAGGTGATAAATATCATGGAGTTTCAAAGTTTAATGTTACAACTGGAGAACAGACAAAGTCTCAATCTAACACTCCGTCTTATACTAAAGTTTTTGCCGAAACTTTAATAAAACACGCGGAGCAGGATACTAAAATTGTAGGAATTACAGGTGCTATGCCTTCTGGAACAGGTTTAAATCTATTTGAAAAAAGATTTCCTGATAGAGCTTTTGATGTTGGAATAGCTGAGCAACATGCTGTTACATTTGCTGCAGGTTTAGCCACAGAAGGCTATAAGCCATATGCAGCAATTTATTCAACTTTTTTACAGAGAGCTTATGATCAGGTGGTACATGACGTTGCTTTACAATCTTTACCAGTAAGATTTGCTATTGATAGAGCTGGTTTAGTCGGAGCAGATGGACCAACTCATGCAGGTTCATTTGACATCACTTATTTAACCACTTTACCAAATTTTGTAGTTATGGCTGCAAGTGATGAAGCTGAATTGGTAAAAATGATTAATACTTCAGTTGAAATTAATGATAAACCATCTGCTTTTAGATATCCAAGAGGAAACGGTATTGGTATTAAGTTACCTTCTATAAAAGAAGTTTTAGAGATCGGAAAAGCAAGAACTATCCAAGAGGGAAAAAAAGTAGCTTTATTAAATTTTGGAACAAGACTTGAGGAATGTAAAAAAGCATCTGAAAAACTTTCTACAAAAGGAATTGAGTGTACAATTATCGATGCTAGATTTGCTAAACCACTTGATGAAAGATTAATTATGGAAGTCGCAACAAATCACGAAGTATTAATTACGATTGAAGAAGGTTCGATAGGTGGATTTGGGTCCCATGTAATGCAATTGTTATCAGATAGAGGAGTTTTTGATACTGGTTTAAAATTTAGGTCTATGATCTTGCCAGATATTTTTATTGACCAGGATACACCTGAAAAAATGTATCAAACAGCTGGTCTTGATAATTTATCAATAGTTAGTAAAGTTGAGGAAACTCTAAATTCAAATGTTATTGTTGCAAAAAATAAAAATAAAATTATTCACTAACCGCACTGAGCTCTATTCATTAATAAATGATCTAATAAAACACAGGTGATCATTGCTTCACCTATCGGAACAGCTCTAATTCCTACACACGGATCATGCCTTCCTCTCACAGAAATTTTTGTATTTTTACCTTTTTTATCTATTGTTCTACGACTAGTTAATATAGATGACGTAGGTTTTACTGCGAAAGAAGCTACAATATTTTGTCCTGAGGATATTCCTCCCAAGATTCCACCAGCTTGATTAGATTTAAATTTTACTTTTCCAGAACCTTTGCTCATCTCATCAGAATTTTCCTCACCACTTAAAAAAGCAGCATTCATACCTGCGCCTATATTTACACCTTTAACTGCATTAATACTCATAAGCGCTGCAGCTATGTCCGTATCTAATTTAGAATAAATTGGAGCACCTAAACCAACCGGAACTCCTGTAGCTCTCAATTCTATTATTGCTCCACAAGATGAACCTGCCTTTCTTACAGCTAAAAGATATTTTTCCCAAAGTTTAACAGACTTTTTATCAGGGCAGAAAAAAGGATTTTTTCTAATTTCTCTATCATTCCAATTTGATTTATCACAAGACATTAAACCTAACTGAGTCACTGCACCAATCACATTAAACTTTAAGCCAATCATTTTTTTTAAAACAACTTTTGCTACTGCTCCAGCCGCAACTCTACATGCTGTTTCTCTTGCAGATTGCCTACCTCCACCCCTGTAATCTCTTATTCCATATTTTTTGAAATAAGTATAATCAGCATGACCAGGTCTAAACTTATTTTTAATTGTTTCGTAGTCTCTAGATCTTTTGTCTTCATTATAAATAATAATTGAAATTGGTGTTCCAGTTGTTTTACCCTCAAACACACCAGATAAAATTATGGCCTTATCTGACTCTTTTCTTTGTGTAGTAAACTTTGACTGCCCAGGTCTCCTTCTGTCCATATCTTTTTGAATATCTTTCTCAGATAAAGGTATATTTGGAGGACAACCGTCGATTATACAGCCAATCGCTGGTCCATGAGACTCTCCCCATGTAGTGAACCGAAAAATTTTTCCAAAAGTATTAAAAGACATAGATAATTAATGTATAAATTATTTTAAAGAAATTATGAATCAAAAAAATGGCAAAAATTCACTGGGTTTAGATATTATCTTTGAGGATATAGATAATCCTATAGAATTGTTTAAAAAATGGTTTTCGAAAGCTGAGAAAAGTGAAATTAATGACCCTAATGCTGTGGCTATTGCAACTTCAAATAAATATAATCAGCCAAATGTAAGAATGGTTCTCCTAAAAGGTTTAAGTGAGAAAGGATTTGTTTTTTATACAAATTTTAATAGTAAAAAAGGAAATGAACTTAAAGAAAATCAAAAAGCCTCTATGTGCTTTCACTGGAAAAGTTTAAGACGTCAAGTAAGAGCTATCGGAAAAGTAGAGGAAGTTTCATCTAAAGAGGCAGATGATTATTTTAACTCACGACCATACAAAAATAGAATTGGTGCATGGGCTTCATCACAATCAGAAATTTTAGACCAAAGAGAAACTTTTACGAACAAAATAAAACAATTCGAAAAAAAATTTCCTGATCAAAAAAATGTACCTAGACCTCCGCATTGGTCTGGATGGAGATTATTACCGGAAGAAATTGAATTTTGGCTAGATGGAGATGGAAGAATACACGAGAGACTCAACTACAGAAAAAAAAATGGAAGTTGGGAAAAAGAACTTCTTTATCCTTAAAAGGATCTATTGAGACTAAAGCTAGTTAAATTTTGTAAGATTTTTTTATCTTCGTTATCAGGAAAAATTGCTAATGCATCATAAGAAACATTTACGAAGTATTCTGCTTTTTTAAAAGTAGCTTCTACAGCTTTATACTTATTTATAAGAGACAATGTATTATTAAAATCTTGTTCGGTTCTTTTTTCTCTTCTCATAATTTCATTAAGAAAATTTTTTTCTTCTTTATTTCCTTTTTGAAAAATAATAATCATAGGAAGAGTAACTTTTCCTTCAAAAAAATCCTTACCAATTTCTTTACCAAATAATTTTTCTTTTGCATAAAAGTCAAGGGCGTCGTCTGCAATTTGAAAAGCCAATCCTAAGTTTCTTCCGTATGATTCTAGAGCTTTTTTTTCTTTTTCATTACTTCCTGACAAACAAGATCCTGTTTTAGTTGCAGCAGAAAAAAGTGAAGCTGTTTTTAAATTTATTATATCTATGTATGTTTCCTCTAGCAGGTCAGCTTCACCTTTATGTTGAAGTTGAAGAACCTCACCCTGAGCAATTTTTGAGGATGTAGAAGATAACAATTTTAAAACTTCTAAATCACCATCTTCAACCATCATCTCAAAACATCGACTTAGCAAATAATCACCTACCAAAATAGATGATTGATTACCCCAAACAGAATTTGTAGTTTTTACACCTCTCCTCAATTCACTTTCATCAATTACGTCATCATGTAAAAGAGTTGCAGAATGTATTAATTCAACACAGGCAGCTAAATTTATGTCTCTTTTATCTTCTTTATACCCAGTTAATTTTGCAGACTCTAAAGTAAGGAGTGCTCTTAATCTTTTGCCGCCTGACCTTAAATGATGATTGCTCATCTTCTGAATTAGATTTACTTCACTTCTTAATTTTTCTTGGATAAGATTTTCAACTTTTTGTAATTTATTACCAAGAAGGTTCTTAAGTTCTAGATAAGCAGAATTAGCTGATTTTTTTAGAGGTATTACTGATCCCATTTACAATATTTATATTTGTTTTTAGCCAATAATAAATTTTTAAATGGTCCCGTGGTGACGCACCCATAATTCAACTATAAGTAGCGTAATTATTAATTAAAATTTAATTTTTTACTGTTATAAGAATATAATCAATCATCAAAAAAAAATATGTTTTCAATTTTTAAGAAAAAAAAAGTGGTTCCGCATATCAGACTTACAGGCATCATAGGTTCAGCGGGAAAATTTAAACAAGGCATGGAATTAGCCAATCAGAGAGATATTTTGAAGAAAGCTTTTGCAGTAAAAAAAATTTCTCACGTTGCAATTTCAATCAATTCCCCTGGCGGATCACCAGTTCAGTCACATTTAATATATAGCTATATAAGGCAGCTGGCTGAAAAACATAAAGTAAAAGTTATTGTATTTGCAGAAGACGTTGCAGCATCAGGTGGATATTTTATTGCATGCGCGGGAGATGAGATTTATGCAAATTCAAGTTCAATCATTGGTTCAATAGGAGTAATTTCTGCATCCTTTGGTTTTAAAGACCTAATTCAAAAGATTGGAGTTGAAAGAAGAGTTTATACAGCTGGAAAAAATAAAAGCACTTTAGATCCATTTAAAGAAGAAAAAGAGGAGGACATTAAAAGATTAAAAACTATACAACTTGAATTACATGAAGACTTTATAAAAGTTGTTCAAAATAGCAGAGGGTCAAAACTTAAGGATCCTGAAAAAAATAATATTTTTACTGGAGAATTTTGGACTGGGAAAACATCATTAAAGCTTGGCTTGATTGACGGTATTGGAAACGCTGATCAAGTGTTAAAAGAAAAATTTGGTGAAAAAGTAATTATTAAAACGTTTGAAAAACCTAAAGGTTTTATTGCAAGAAAACTTTCTTCCTCTGTTCAAGACCCAGTTGAAAAACTTTTAAATTTAATTGAAGAAAAATCGATGTGGCAAAAATTTGGTTTATAGATGCCAGTTAAAAAAAAAGTTAAAAAAAAAAATAACTCTCTCTCTTTTCAAGATATAATAATGAATCTTCAAAAGTTTTGGGGAAGAAATGGCTGTGTAATTTTACAACCATATGATTTAGAAGTTGGAGCTGGGACTTTTCATCCTGCAACTACTTTAAGATCTCTAGGCCCGAAACCATGGAAAGCTGCTTATGTTCAACCTTCAAGAAGACCAACAGATGGTAGATACGGTGAAAACCCAAATCGTTTACAACATTATTATCAATATCAAGTAATTATTAAGCCATCCCCGAGCAACATTAAACAAACATATTTAAAAAGCTTAGCGGCTATTGGTATTGATGTAAAAAATCATGATATCCGTTTTGTTGAAGATGATTGGGAAAGTCCAACCTTAGGAGCAGCAGGATTAGGATGGGAAGTCTGGTGTGATGGAATGGAGATTACCCAATTTACTTATTTTCAACAAATGACAGGTATAGAATGTAAACCTGTTCCAGTTGAAATTACTTATGGTCTTGAGAGGCTATGTATGTTTGTTCAAGAAAAAAATAATGTTTTTGATCTGGATTGGAATAATAATGGTGTGAAATATAAAGAAGTTTTCTTTCAAGCCGAAAAAGAATTTTCTGCTTATAACTTTGAGTTTGCGAATACTGATTCTTTACTTAAAAATTTTGAAAATACTGAAAATGAATGTAAATCTTTACTTCAAAAAAATCTTTCATTACCAGCTTATGATCAGTGTTTAAAAGCTAGTCATATATTTAATTTATTAGATGCTCGAGGCGTTATAGGTGTAGCAGAAAGAACTGGTTATATCACAAGGATAAGAGAGCTCGCAAAAGGATGCGGTGCACTATGGTTAAGCTCTCAAAGTTAATTTATGGCAGAACTTTTATTGGAACTTTATAGTGAAGAAATTCCACCTCAACTTCAAATAGGAGCAAGAACACAACTTAAGGAATTTATTGAGAGTTCATTTAAAGATAATGAAATAAAATATAAAGAGTTATTAGTATTCTCTTCGCCAACAAGACTGGTTCTTTTAGTTAATGATATAGCTGAAAATATAAAAGTAGCAGCTAAAGAAATTAAAGGACCCAAAAAAGGATCTCCTGATCAAGTTATACAAGGTTTTGTGAAAGCAAAAAAAGTATTAGAACAAGATTTATTCGAAAAAGATACTGATAAAGGAAAATTTTACTTTATTAAAACTCAACCTAAGTCAATTTTAGTTGAAGAATTATTAAGCAAAATTATCCCAAGAGCTATCAGTTCAATTAGTTGGAAAAAGTCAATGAAATGGTCTGATCACAATTTAATGTGGGGAAGACCTCTTCAGTCTATATTTGCAATATTTAATAATAAAAAACTTTATTTTAAATTTGATCATTTAGAGACAACAGATAAAATAATTGTCGAGCAAGATCTAATAACAAAATCTAGAATAATAAATAATTTTAAAGAGTACTTAAGTTTTCTTAAAACTTTTAATATTATTGTTGATCATCAAGCTAGAGAACAAATTATTCTCAAAAAAATTAGTTCTATATCAAATTCTAAACAGTATAAAGATAGAATTAACAAAAACTTATTAGAGGAAGTTGTAAATATTGTTGAAGACCCTAATTTACTACATGTAAGTTTTAACAAGGATTATCTAAAAATACCTCAAGAAATTATTATCTCTACTTTAGAAAAACATCAAAGATATTTTCCAATTTTTGACAGTAGAGAAAGATTAACAAATTATTTTTTTGTTGTAGCTAATAAAAAGGATGAAAAAAAGTTAATTATAGAGGGAAATAAGAGAGTAATTGAGGCGAGATTAGCTGACGCTAAATTTTTCTGGGATAAAGATAGATCTAAAAATTTGATTAAACAAATAGCAAATTTAAAATCAGTTACTTTTTATGAAAAACTTGGAACTGTTTATGACAAAACTCAAAGACTAAGAAAACTAGCAGGTTTTCTGTCTGATGATTTGAATATAAGTAAAGAAAAAGTACAAGTAGCAGCTTCAATTTCAAAATCTGACTTATGTTCAGATTTAGTAGGGGAATATCCTGAACTTCAAGGAGTTATGGGAAAATATTTTGCTTTAGCACAAGGATTTGAAGAGGATATTGCTAACTCAGTTAGTGATCATTATTTACCTATTGGTTTAACATCTGCGTTACCTAAAAAGCCGTTTAGCTATTCAATT
>CACMVB010000007.1 GCA_902617025.1 uncultured Pelagibacteraceae bacterium
TTATTTGTATATTTGTGAAAATAAAATAAAGGAAACCAAATAATATAAGTAAATAGGAAATGCCTAAAAATATTTTAAGATTTTTACTCATAATTTACCTGTACAATACACATCAATTAAAATATATACCTTAAAATATTTATGAAAAGAACATACCAACCAAGCAATTTAGTAAGAAAACGAAGACACGGCTTTAGAGCAAGAATGGCAACTAAGACTGGTAGACAGCTAATTGCTCGTAGAAGAGCTAAAGGTAGAAAAACCTTATCAACTTAAATTTAGATGGTTAAGCTTGAAAGTTTAAAAAAAAGCAACCAATTCAGACTAGCTCTTAAAGAAAAAAAATTTCACACAGACTATTTTTCTATATTCGCAGCAAAGAATTTTATTAAACCAAAACATAAAGCTAATTTGCTCATAAGTTTCATTATTAAAAAAAAAATTGGAAATGCAGTCAAAAGAAACAAAATAAGAAGAAAATTAAAAGCAATAGTTCAGAAATTATTGAAAAAAAAGAGTGCAATTAATAAAGATTACACTTATATAGTTTTCGGTAAGTCTAATGCTTATACTCAAAAACAAGATGTACTTTTGCAATTAATGGAGAAAAGTTTTAGTAAATTTAAATAATAAAATGACAAAAATTCTCATTTTCATAATCAAAATTTATCAATATTTAATTTCTCCACTATTAGGTAATAGATGTAGATTTTTACCTTCTTGTTCCGAGTATTTTATTGAAGCACTTAAAACTCAAGGTTTAATAATAGGAATTAAATTAGGGTTAAAAAGAATTTTAAAATGTCATCCATTTAAAAAACTTGGTGGTAGTCACGGTTTGGATTTTGTGCCAATTCCAAAAAACAAAAAAGGAGAGCAATAATGGATAGAAATGTTTTTGTTGCAATAGCACTTTCAATGTCTGTTTTGCTTTTCTGGGGCGCTTTTTTTGAAACCCCTAAAAAAACATCTGAGCAACAAATAGATCAAAAGTTAGAGCAAAAGACAAAGCAAAACTCCATCACGCCAACAATTAATCAACCACTAATAATAAATAAACTTACCAGAGAAGAGTCTATTAATACTAATAAAAGAATTAAAATTGAAAATGATAGTGTTGTTGGTTCAATAAATTTAAAGGGTGCTTTAATTGACGATATATCTTTCAAAAAACATAAACAAAAAGTTGAAGATGGGAAAAATATTATTTTTTTAAATCCCTCTAACACTGAAAACGGATTTTACATTGAGACAGGTTGGACGAGTATTGGAAATAAAATTAAAGTTCCAACAAAAGAGTCTGAATGGACAGTAAAAGGTAATAATATTTTAAGTGAAAACTCTCCTGTTACTTTGCAATGGAATAATAAAGAGGGCGTCACTTTTGAAAAAAGAATTGAGTTAGATGATAAATATTTATTTAAAATATCACAACAGGTAAAAAATAATTCAAATTCGTCTATTGATCTATACCCGTACGCACAGATGACAAGGAATAAAATCCCCGAAGATATTCAAAATTTTTATATTCAACATGAGGGTTTTATCGGTGTATTTGATGATGAATTAAAAGAAGACGATTATGATGATGTAGAAGAAAAAAAAATAGTGAGAGACTCAAGTGAAGGTTGGCTTGGAATAACAGACAAATATTGGATGACTGCCTTTGTTCCTGAGTCAGGTAAAAATTTTAAATCTACGTTCCTTTATGAAAATGGATTCAAAGCAAATTATATTATTAATGAACCAGTAAATATTGGTAAATCATCAACTGGAGTAAATAATCTAAGATTATTTATTGCCGCTAAAGAGGTTGAGACTATTGATGGATATGCTGCAGATCAAAATATTAATAAATTTGATTTAGTTATAGATTGGGGATGGTTCTACTTTTTCACAAAACCTCTATTTTTCGTAATAGATTATTTATTTAAAATTTCAGGAAATTTTGGAACAGCAATAGTGTTACTAACTATTGCTATAAGACTTATTTTCTTCCCACTAGCTAACTTCTCTTTTAGGTCAATGGCAAAAATGAAAGCGGTTCAACCAGAAATGATGAGGCTTAAAGAACTGCACAAAGATGACAAGGTTAAACTGCAACAAGAGATGATGGCATTATACAAAAAAGAAAAAATTAACCCTGCATCAGGTTGCTTACCCGTTTTAATTCAAATTCCATTCTTTTTTGCAATTTATAAGATGCTGTTTATCTCATTAGAAATGCGGCACCAACCATTTTTTGGTTGGATAAAAGACTTATCAGCACAAGATCCAACTTCCTTATTCAATTTGTTTGGTTTAATTCCATGGGATCCCCCAGGGTTTATGATTATAGGCATTTGGCCAATATTAATGGGCGCTTCAATGTGGGTTCAGCAAAAATTAAACCCGGCTCCTGCTGATCCTATACAAGCAAAAATATTTGCTTTCTTTCCATTATTTTTAACAATCATACTTGCGTCTTTCCCTTCTGGATTAGTTGTTTACTGGACGATAAATAATATTCTCACAATTGCCCAGCAGTACGTAATTGTTAAAAAAACGACTGTGAAAACAAATTAAATGTCAAAAAATATTTCTCTAGATGAGATTAAAGAATTTTGGCCTGATAAAGCTCCAGATATTAATATTGTTCAAAAATATATAAAAAAATATGAGAATGAAAAAATTGTAATTAAATATGGTGGTAATGTTTTAATAGATAGAAATGTCTTTAATAATTTTATATCTGACATAAATGTTCTAAATAGATTAGGTTTATCTGTAGTTGTAGTTCATGGTGGTGGTCCAAGAATTAAAAGAGAATTAGATAAGAAAAAAATTGTATCGAAATTTATAAATGGGTTGAGGGTTACAGATAAAAACATAATTGATACCGTGGAGGAAGTTTTAATTGATTTTAACAAAGACATAGCTAGTTCCCTCAAGAAATTAGGTTCTCAAGCAGCTATGTTTCATACTAAGACTAAAAACATTATAGAAGTTGAACCTGAAAGAGAAGAACTTGGATTTGTTGGAAAACCAAATAAAATTAACGATAGTTTAATTCAAAACGCATTAAATGAAAATAAAATTCCAATTATAGCGCCCTTAGGTTTAGGAAAGAATGATCAAACTTATAATATTAATGGCGACACTGCAGCAAGTGCAATTGCAAAAAAACTTAAATCTAGAAGACTAATATTAATGACAAATGTTGATGGTGTGTATGACGATAAAAAAAAGCTAATATCAGAAATTAAACCTTTAGATCTTGAAAATCTTATTAAATGGAAAGTTGTTCAAGGAGGTATGATTCCAAAAATACAAAATTGTGTCGATGCTGTACAAAATGGAGTGAGAGGTGTAGTAATTCTAGATGGAAGAAAACCCCATTCGGTTCTACACGAAATTTTTTCAGATAAAGGATCTGGTACACTTATTCGAGAATGAAAGATTTAAAAGATATAAAATTTTGGTTATTTGACTTAGATAATACCCTTTATGATGGTGCTACCAAAGTTTTTGACCAAGTTGATAAAAAAATGTCAAAATTTATTTCTGAAAAACTAAATGTCAGTATTGAAGAGGCTAGAAAAATTCAAAAGAATTATTTTCAGGAATATAATACAACTTTAAACGGAATGATAAAAAACCACAAAATAGATGCTGATGAATTTTTAGAATTTGTTCATGATGTAGATCTAAGTTTTTTAAGTAAAGATAAAGATTTAGAGAATGAGATCAAAAAATTAGATGGAAAAAAAATAATTTTTACAAATGGCTCTAAAGCACACGCCGTTAATGTTACGAAACGAATAGGAATAGACAAGCTTTTTGACGGAATTTTTGACATACGAGATTGCGAATTTATTCCAAAGCCCTCAAAAGAGCCTTATAAAAAATTAGTAGAAAATTACAAAATTGAGCCACAATATTGTATATTCTTTGAAGATATTGCAAGAAATTTAAAGCCAGCATACGAATTAGGAATGAAAACTGTTTGGATTAAAAATGATGAGCCTTGGGCGGCAAAATATTCTGATTCAGAATTTATCAATTATAAAACTGATAATTTGGCACGATTTTTAAAGGAGATTAATGAGTTACGATAAACTAGAAAAAATAATAAACCTTAGTTTTGAAAAAAAAGAAAAAGTAGGTCCAAAATCAGATAAAAAATTAATAAGAGCTATTAATGAAACTATCAATTTAGTTGATAGCGGAAAAATTAGAGTGGCAAATAAACAAAATGGTAGTTGGGTTGTAAATCAATGGATTAAGAAAGCTATTTTATTAAGTTTTAGAATAAACAAGATGGAGATGATGAAAGGTCCATACACCACTTGGTATGACAAAGTGCCTGGAAAAACAGTCAAGTGGAAAGAAAAAGATTGGAAAAAAGCAGGTTACCGTCATGTCCCAAATGGAGTTGTTAGAAAAGGAGCGTACATTGCTAAAAATGTAGTATTAATGCCTAGCTTTGTGAACTTAGGCGCATATGTTGACGAAGGTACTATGATTGACACTTGGGCCTCTGTAGGTTCATGTGCTCAAGTTGGAAAAAATTGTCATATTTCAGGAGGCGCAGGTATTGGAGGTGTTCTAGAACCGCTTCAAGCTGGTCCAGTGATTATTGAGGACAATTGCTTTATCGGTGCTAGATCTGAAATCGCAGAAGGCGTTTTGGTTGAAGAGGGAGCAGTGTTATCCATGGGAGTTTATATCGGAGCATCTACAAAAATAATTGATAGGAACTCTGGAGAGATACATTACGGTAAAGTTCCAGCGTATTCAGTTGTAGTTCCTGGAAGCTTGCCTAATAAAACTAATCCGGACGGACCCTCATTGTATTGTGCCGTTATAGTTAAAAAAGTTGATGAAAAAACTAGAAGCAAAACCTCTATTAACGATTTATTAAGAGACTAATGACCATAGTTAACGCATTAAAATTGTCCAAAGATTTAATAAGATTTCCAAGTGTTACTCCAAAAGATGCCGGAGCTATTAAATTTCTAAGTAACAAATTAAAAAAATTGGGCTTTAATTGTAAAATACTAGAATTCAAAGATAAAAAAAGTAAACCAATAAAAAATCTTTACGCTCGAATTGGTAAAGAAGGATCAAACTTGTGCTACGCTGGTCATACTGACGTGGTGCCACCTGGGAATATAAAAGACTGGACTATAAATCCCTTTAAACCTTCAATTAAAAAAAATTATTTAATTGGAAGAGGTGCTAATGATATGAAAAGTTCGATAGCATGCTTTGTAGCAGCAGTAAGTAAATTTTTGCAAAAAAACCGAAAATTTAATGGATCAATAAGTTTTTTAATAACCGGTGATGAGGAAGGTTATGCGATAAATGGAACAAAAAAAGTTGTAGATTATTTACGAAAAAGAAAAGAGAAAATTGATTTTTGTATTGTCGGAGAGCCAACAAATCCGAATAAACTTGGAGAAATGATTAAAATTGGAAGGAGAGGAAGTCTTTCAGGGAAGATTGAAATTACTGGAACTCAGGGACATATAGCATATCCTCATCTTTCAAATAATCCCATAAACACCATGGTTGCCATATGTAAAAAACTTAAGGAAAATAAACTCGATAAAGGTAATAAAAATTTTCAACCCTCTAATTTAGAATTTACGTCAATAAATGTAGATAATAAGGCTCATAACGTTATTCCAGCTAGAGCTCGGGCTCAGTTCAATATTAGATATAATAATTTGCACACATCTAACTCTTTAAAGAAAAAAATAAGCTTTATAGTGAAAAAAATAAGTAAAAAAAATAAATGTAATTATAAAATTGATTATATGGCAAACGGTGATGCTTTTTTAACAAAGCCAGGAAAAACTATATCTATGGCAAAAAAAGTTATTAAGAAAATAACAAAAATAAATCCAAAATTATCTACGACTGGGGGTACTTCAGATGCAAGATTTATTAAAAAAATTTCTCCTTGTCTTGAATTTGGGTTGGTTAATAAAACTATGCATAGAGTAGATGAATGTGTTTCATTGACAGACTTAAGAAAACTTACAAAAATATATCATGATATTTTAGTTGAGTATTTTAAGTGAAATTATACAAAATTAAAAAATCAAAAATTGATAAAAATGGTTTGTATGCAAGCCGTAATATAAAAAAAGGAACTCGCATTATTGAATACAAAGGAAAGATAATTACAGCTAAACAAAGTGAATTAGATCCTAAATTTGATAACCTTAAAGCAATTTATCTTTTCAACATCAATAAAAGATTTGATTTGGATGGAAATTTTAAATTCAATACAGCTAGGCTTATCAATCATTCTTGTGATCCTAATTGTGAAGTTTTTGGCTCTGGGTTAAAAGTTTGGGTTTATGCAATGAAAGATATAAGTAAAGGTGATGAATTATCATATGATTATGGTTTTAGTTTTGACGAAGATTATAAAAATTATCCATGTAAATGTCAGTCAAAGAATTGTGTAGGATACATTGTAAGAGAGGGCTCGAGATGGCGTATAAAAAGAAAAAGAAAAAGAAAAATAAAATAGATATTATTTTACCGAATTATAATAGTTCAAGGTATATAGAGGAGACTATTAAAAGTGTAGTGGAACAGACTTTCGCTCACTGGAACCTAATTATTGTTGATGATTTTTCTGATGAAAAAACAAAAAAAATCTTAAAAAAATTTACAAAAAATAAAAAAATAAAAATTTTTTGGTCAAAAAAAAATAGAGGTGCGGGTTATTGTAGAAATTTAGCAATAAAAAATGCAAGAGCACCTTATTTAGCTTTTATTGACTCAGACGATTTGTGGAAAAAAGATAAACTTGAAACACAATTACGATTTATGGAAAATAATAATTACTCTTTCACTTACACAAGCTATGAAACATTTGGAGTCAAAACAAAGTACATAAATCCTCCAGATGAATTTAATTTTGAAAAATTTATAAATGACACCTCAATTTGTACTAGCTCCATGATTATAAAAAAAAGCATTATAAAAGACGCTAAGTTTTTAAATACAAAAATTTGTGAGGATTATTTTTTTAAATGTAAAATATTGCAAAATAATAACGCATACTGTTTAAATGATTATCTTACAAAATACCGTATTAGAAAAAATTCTCTTCAAGCGAGTAGCTTAAAAAATTTCTATTGGATTTGGAAAATTAACAAAGATTTTAATAAATTATCTATTTTTAAAAATGTCCTATCATTACTATTTATCTCGCTAAGTTCTCTAAAAAGATATGGATTTAAAAGTTTTTAATTTTACTTAATATTTTATATTTTTCAGGAATAAGCCACACGCTGGCGCAGGTGGGGCACAGTTAAATCTTTTTTTTGATTTAAATGCTTTATTAAACTCTCTTAATGACCACTTTCCACTCGACAAATATTTTAATGATCCAACCATAGATCTAACTTGATTTTGTAAAAATGACTTTGACTTAAAAGTAATTACAATTTGACTCCCGGTTTTTTTAACATTAACCATATTCATTTTTTTAATTGGAGATGTTGCTGAACATGTCGATGCTCTAAATGTTGAAAAGTCATGAGTTCCCTTAAGTACTCTGGCTCCTTTTTTTAATAAATTTATATCTAACTTTTTCTTTACATGCCAAGCTTTATTATTATTAATCGATAAAGATCCCTCTCTATTAATAATTCTATATTCATATGTTCTTTCTTTAGCATCAAACCTAGAATGAAAAAAACTATTCTTTCTTTTTATATTTATAATTGAAATTAAATTTTTACCTAAAAAATAATTTAATGAAGCTAAAAATTTTTTTTCACTTTCAATCTTTTTGTTTACTTTAAAATTAGCAAATTGTGCTAAAGCATGAACGCCCTTATCTGTTCTACCAGCCCCTATTATTCTTATTTTTAATTTTAAAATCTTTTGGAGAGCCTTTTCAATTTTTTCTTGAATTGAAATTCCGTTTTTTTGACGTTGCCAACCTACAAAGTTAGTTCCATCATATTCTATTTTTAATACGTAATTATACACCTTAATTGACATTTGAACCTATAAGAAGTTTATTGCCTTTTAAATATTCTGAGGCTTTCATAATTTTTTTACCCTCTTTTTGGATTTCTAAAAGTTGTACTGCATTTTTTGCACATGCAACTGTAAAATTGGGTTTTATTATTTGTCCTGGTTCTCCAGTTTCCTCAATTTCTATAGCTTTAAGAATTTTTAATCTCATTCCATTATGAATAAACCAAGTGCCAGGTTTTGGATACAAGGCATTAATTTTTGCAATCACTTTTTCAGCATGTTCTTTCCAATTAATTTTGGACTCTCTTTTGTCAATTTTTT
This sequence comes from uncultured Pelagibacteraceae bacterium, assembly GCA_902617025.1. GTDB lineage: Bacteria > Pseudomonadota > Alphaproteobacteria > Pelagibacterales > Pelagibacteraceae > Pelagilacustribacter. The sequence continues at coordinate 8,314 of CACMVB010000007.1, forward strand.
TTGCATATGTTACTTCATTTTCATTTTGATCTATAAATTTCTCTTTTCCATTTTCTATCAGATTTAATGATTGTAAAATTAATTTTGCACCTAATTTAGATAATTCTTGACTTAATTTTTTGTAATTTGTTTCTTTAGAAATTTTTATCCTTGATGTCATCATTACAGGACCAGCATCTAATTTAGGAATTATTTTCATAATCGATATTCCAGTTTCATTATCTAAATTCATAATTGATCTTTGTATTGGAGCAGCTCCTCTCCATTTAGGGAGTAAAGAAGCATGTATGTTTATAAATCTAATATTATGAATATCTAATATTTTAGCAGGTATAATTTTACCGTATGCTACCACAATTATTACATCTGGATTGCTCTTTTTTATAAAACTTATCTCTTCTTCTGTATCAAGTTTTTCAGGATATCTAAGTTCTATATTATTTTTTTTTGAAAATTCATAAACAGGTGTAAAATTTATTTTTTGTCCTCTATCTTTTTTTTTGGGGGATTGGGTGTAGACACTTAAAATACTGTGGTTTGACTCATACAATGATTTGAGAATTGGAACAGAGAACTCTGGGGTTCCCATAAAAATAATTTTCAGAGCCATTTAATACTATAAAATAATTTTATTTATTTCTTTTTTGTGTTTTATTAATTTTTTTATAATCATATCTTTTTTTAATTTTGATAGATAATCAATAAACAAAATGCCATTTAAATGATCGATTTCATGTTGTAAACATGTAGCTAAAAGACCATCGGCTTTTAGTAATTTTTCTCTACCATTGTAGTCTATATAGTTTACGTGACATTCAGATGGTCTTTCTATTTCAGCAAAGTGTCCAGGTAAAGATAAGCAACCTTCCTCGTAAACTGAAGTTTTTTTCGATTTATGTGTGATTTTTGGATTAACCAAGAATATTGGTTTTTTTTTTTGGTCATCTTTTGAAATATCAATGACAATAACTCTCCTCAAAATACCTACTTGTACAGCAGCCAATCCAATACCTGGAGCCTCATACATTGTTAACAACATGTCGTCCATGAGTTTTCTAACCTGATCGTCTACATTTTCTATTAAAGAACTTTTTTTTCTTAAGATAGGATCAGGCTCAATTACAATTTTTCTTTTTGGCATAATTAAATTCTTGACCTAATTAAACTCTTAAAGGTAGTGCTGAAGTTAAAACTCTATTTCTTATTTTTATCAAATCTGTATCATTTAATAGTTTCGTAATAAAATAAATTGTTTCTGGATCTAATTGATATGGTTCATCTTCACCAATAATCTCAACTATTTTAAGAGCTAAAAAGGCATTTTGTTTTTTTTCAATTAGTTGCATCAAATTTTTAGGTACTTCATATTTGTCTGCTATGTCTTTTTGATTAAAATTATCTGGAATTTTAAAACCATCTTTTAATAGCGCATCAACTAATGCTAAGTCTTTCGCAGAATAAAAATATTTTCTATTTTTACTTATTTTTTTAAAAATTTTGTCTATATCTTTTTGAATTTTTTTTACATCTTCTTTTTCAACATACAATTTAATTATTTTTGATTGATGTAAAATTTTGTCATTATATTTTACTTTTCCAAAATTGACACTTTGTTCAGTGTTAATTCTTTTTTCAACTATTTCTTTATAATTATCTGGTATATTTTCAATACCAATCACATTTAAGTTTTTAATAAGCTCTTTTGTAAATATATTTTGGATTTTGTTAGATTTGAATAGCTCCTCAAGTAAAAAAAGGTAATCAAGTTTTGAGGAAATTTCTTCCGATAAAAGGTACTTCTGATAAATTAAAGATCTAGCTTCAATATCATCTAGTGTTTGATAAATATTTTTAGCATTAATAAGAGTGTTCAAATTAAATGGAATTTGCCTATAAATATCAAAAATTAATTTTGTATCTATTTGACCCGCATTTGCTGCGACTTCTAGCTCTTTAATTTTTTGTTTATCATTTAGGTCTTCTAACTTAATTAAATTAGCTGCGTTTAAGTATTTCCAGATTTCTTGTTTAGTTTTATTTGATGGTGTGTAATCGAAATTTTCTATTGTCACGCTAGATAAATAAAAATTTAATAAATTTTTTTCATTTATCTTGTTGGAGGTCTTACTTGTAATACCTAAAAGGTAATTTATTTTATCATCAAAAAACTGATCAGATTGATTTTGCTCTCTTAATAAGTCTAATAACAATTGTGCTTGAGAATTTTTTTTATTAAAGACTAAACAATAAATTTTAAATTTTTCTAAATAAGAGTCTTTAATTGTGCTATCAATAAATTTTACCTTTTCACAACCTTCTTTAATATTTGCTTGAGCGATATTCGAGTCTACTAAAAATTGAACTGCTTTACTTTTCCCATCAAATTCTTTGTTTTGGATTAAAAAATTTTCTATTAAATCAAGACGATTATTTTTTATGAGCCACTCGATTTTCAAGTTCACAAACTCCTTTTCATCCATGCCCTGCGGGGGATAAGAAAAAGAAAGTAGTACATTTTCTAATATCTCATTTGAGGTTTTAGAAAGTTTTATTTTTTTTATTCTTTTTAAGCTAGCTCTTACGTCCTCTGCTTTGGTAGTGGACCACATATTTAAATTAAAATTGTTATCCGCAGGATCATATATACCAAAAACCTTTACTTCATCATCACTTACACCAACATTCTCTTCTATCTTAATATCTGTTTTCGGCTCAACAATTAAAGTTTTTTTCAAATTTATATCGCCGGATTTTTTTGGAGATTCTAGTTCTTTTATTGTTTTGTTTTTATTTTTCCAAATATCGATTTTTTCTTCACTATTTAGTATCGTAGCTGAAAAAGAAAAAAGTAATAAGCCTAAGACTATTTTAAAGCTTCTTAATATCATTCGTAATATCAATATCAAATTTTTTTTCGGGGCTTGGAAATTTAATTTTTTCTATTAGAAAAATTGCAATTATAAATATAACTATTGCTATCAAGAGCTTAATAAATGTTTTTACTAAAGTACTTCCTAAGCTTGGTTGTCTGTTGTATTTAAGTTGCATAGTTTAAGAATTAATTTAAACTCAATAATTAAGACATATTTATGAAAAATCAAATCGTAATTCGGAAAATAAATTGAATAAAAGCCTTGTTTTAACTGGAATGATGGGAGTAGGTAAATCTACAGTAGGTAAAAGCCTAGCAAACAAGCTTAATTATACATTTGTTGATGTTGATAAATTAATAGAAGCCAAAGAAGGTTGCTCAATAAACGTTATATTTCAAAATAAAAGTGAGAGTTATTTTAGAAAGCTTGAAAATGAGATAAGTTTAAAAGAATTAAAGAAAAATAGATGTGTAATTTCTCTAGGTGGAGGTGCTTTTCTTAATAATTCAATCAGGCAAAGAGTAAAAAAATCTTCTATAAGTTTTTGGCTTGACGTAAACTTGGGTGAATTAATTAAACGATTAAAAAATTCAAAAAAAAGACCTCTATTAATTAAAAAAAATTTAAGTGAGGCAGTTAGTAAAATTTATTTTGAAAGAAAAAAAACTTATAGTGAGGCAAACTTTAAGATAAAATGTAATTTCTTAAAAACAGAGGAAATAGTCAAAAAAATACTAAAACATTATGAAAGCTCAGGAAATAAAGTTTAAAGATTTAAATTGTAGTTATTCAGTAATAATAGGTAGCAATATCATGAGTGAGCTTCCAAAAAGAATTAAAATTTTATGTCCAAAAACAAAGAAGATTGCAATAATTTTAGATAAAAATGTGCCAATAAAATTCAAATCAGATTTAAAGAAAAAATTGAAGAAGTATAATTTATTTTTTTACATTTTTAACCCTAGTGAAAAGACTAAATCATTTAAAGTGATAAATAACTATTTAAACAAATTATTTAATAAAAATTTAAACAGATCTGATCTGATTTTAAGTGTTGGAGGAGGTATCACAGGAGATACTGTTGGTTTCTTAGCGAGTATTTATAAAAGAGGTACAAATTTTATTAATATTCCAACAACATTATTAGCACAAGTCGACTCGGCCATAGGAGGGAAAACTGGGGTTAATTCTGCTCACGGAAAAAATCTAATTGGATCGTTTTATCAACCCAAGTTAGTAATTAGTGATACGAACTTTTTAAACTCACTGCCGAGAAAAGAAATGATTTGTGGTTATGCAGAAATATTAAAACACTCAATTATAAAGGATAAATTTTTTTTTAATTGGCTTAAAAAAAATACAAAGCAAGTTTTTTTGAAAAAACCAAAATACTTAATTTTTGCAATTAAAAAAAGTTGTAAAATTAAAATGTTTTTTGTTAGTAAAGATGTAAATGAAAAGGGCTTAAGAATGAAATTAAACTTTGGTCATACCTTTGCTCATGCAATTGAGGTAAAAAATAATTACTCTAAAAGATTAACTCACGGAGAAGCTGTGTTATCTGGGATGATGCTTGCAAGTAGACTATCTGTGATAAAAAAAGTTTGTAATTTTAAAACTATTAATGAGTTGGAGAAAATTTATAAACAAAATAAATTATCTTATACTTTTAAAAGGTATTCCAATACAAAGTCAATCACTGATCTTATTCCTTATTTAAAAAATGATAAAAAAAATGATGACAGTAAAATAAATTTTATTCTTTTAAAAAGCATAGGTAGGACAACTAAACCTGGGGTAAATAAAATTTCAATTAATACTCTAAAAAAATATTGTAAATCTATTTCTCAATTTTAATTTCGATCGCATGAATTTTATTTTTAAGATCTTTTTCTAAAATCTTCATTATTTTTTTTTGTGCATTTAATCTAGAAATTGAATTTAAATATTCTGATTTAATTTTAAGTTCTAAGTGAAATTTATTTACAGAAAAAAATTTATGTTTTTTATGCTTGTGTGAATTATCAATAATTTCTATATTTTCTAAATTGATATTTTTTTTAATTTTTTGTTTAATTTCTTCAAAATATTCTTTCATTATTAATTTTTTTCTATATAGAATCGTTATATGAAAATTATATGTGATTGGGAAAATTGTAAAGAAACAGGCTCTTATAAGGCTCCGATTGAAAGAGATAATAGTAAAAAATATAGGCTTCTTTGTTTGGAGCATATAAAAATTTTTAATAAAAATTGGAATTATTTCGAAAATATGAATAATGAGGAAATAGAGTTCTTTATCAAATCTGACTTAACCTGGCATAAATCTACAAAGAAATTTGGATCATCCGAAAACTTCTTTAATATTTTATGGAATAATGCTTTAGAAGATAAACTAAACATTTTTAATAGTTCTAATTATAAAGATTTTAAAAAGACTAAAATTTCTCAAACTGATAGAGATGCTTTGCAAGTAATGGGGTTAAGTGATGACGTTAAATGGGATCAAATACACTTAAAATTTAAAGAACTTGTAAAAAAATATCATCCTGATAAAAATCATGGGAATAAACAGTTTGAAGAAAAATTAAAAAAGATTACTTTAGCTTACAGTCAGTTAAAGAAAACTTTAGGAAAAAAATGAGTTCAGAAATATTCACACAAAAACCGGATATGAAGCTTTCGGTCAAACAAACGTTCGGGTTTGAAAGTGATATGAAAGTAGGCGCTTTCTCAAAAAAAAACGAATATGTCCCAAAAATTGATCCTGACTATAAATTTGATAAAGACACTACTTTAGCAATTTTAGCTGGTTTTTCATTTAATAAAAGAGTTTTAATACAAGGCTATCATGGAACTGGTAAATCTACTCACATTGAGCAAGTTGCTGCAAGATTAAATTGGCCATGTGTTAGAGTAAATTTAGATAGTCACATAAGTAGAATAGATTTAATTGGAAAAGACGCAATTGTCCTCAAAGATGGAAAACAAATAACGGAATTTAAAGAAGGAATTCTACCTTGGTCAATTCAAAATCCTGTGGCTTTAGTATTTGATGAGTATGATGCTGGTCGCCCAGATGTAATGTTTGTTATTCAAAGAGTTCTGGAAAGTAACGGGAATTTTACTTTATTAGATAAAAATAAAGTCTTGGAGCAACACGACTTTTTTAGAATATTTGCAACAACAAACACTGTAGGATTGGGTGATACAACTGGACTTTATCATGGAACACAACAAATTAACCAAGGTCAAATGGACAGATGGAATATAGTTTCTACACTAAATTATCTACCGTTTGAAAAAGAGTTGGATATAGTCTTGTCAAAAAATAAAGGTTTAAATAATCGGGATGGCAAAGAATTGGCATCTAATATGATAAAAGTAGCTGACCTAACAAGAAAAGGTTTTATAAATGGAGATATCTCTACAGTGATGAGTCCAAGGACAGTTTTGCATTGGGCAGAAAATACTGAAATTTTTAAAGACAAAGGTTACGCTTTTAGAACTACATTTTTGAATAAATGCGATGATTTGGAAAAGAAAATCATTTCTGAATATTATCAAAGATGTTTTGGTGAAGATTTGCCCGAGTCTTCAATAAATGTAATTTTGTAAAGTGCAAAATAAAAAAGAAAAATTAGAAGATTTTAAAGCAGCAATTTGTTCTACAGTAAAATCAATATCAAACTCTCATAAAATAGAGGTTTATTTTGGAAATCAAAATGCAAAATCATCTCAAAATTCAATAAAATTACCTGATATAGAACAAAATAAAAATAAAATTAATTTTGAAGAAATAAGGGCGATAGCAGACTCAAAATCTTTAAGATTAAGATTTTCAAACAGAGATACTTACAAAAAATTTGAACCTGAGGGAAATATCTCTAAAAAACTTTATAATATTTCTGAAAAAATAAGATGCGAAAAAATTGGAACTAGTTACTTTAAAGGTGTCAAAAATAATATTGAAAAATTTTATCAAAAGAGAATATCTTATCTAGATCTAAAAAGTAGTGAGGATAAGATAGTTGAATCTTTTGAAAATTATTTAAGAGTAAAATTTCTAGATTTCAAAACAGAAAATATAATAGATAAAAAGCTCAAGACATTCAAAAAAGATGTAAATGAAAAATTCAAGAATGATATAACACAATTAAAAAAATTGGCCTTAAACCAAGAAAAATTTAACTATCTGATATCCCAACTGATATCCAAAATGAGCCTTGATGAAAACATCGAAAAAGATGAAAAAAAAAATGATGATGAAAATAAAGAAAATCAAGAAACTAAGACTCAAAACCAAGAACAAAAAATAAAAGAAAAAGATGAAAAACAAGAGGAAATGTTAATTGATGCTAGCACTCCTGATTTAGAAAATGAGGCTAAAGAATCTGACAAAGCTCAAGAGGAATATGAAATGGAGGACAGTTCACGACCAGATTTAAAAAAAAGAATTAATACCAATTTTGGTGACATTAAATATAAAACATACACTGAGGAATATGATGAGATTATAAAAGCAGAGAATCTTGAAAGTTCAGAAGAATTATCAAGGCTTAGAAAAAATTTGGACCAACAGTTGTTACAACTTAAAAATTTTATTTCAAAGCTTGCAAATAAATTGCAAAGAAAACTATTAGCTAAACAAAATAGATCTTGGAACTTTGATTTGGAAGAAGGGTTATTAGATAATTCAAAGCTTCCAAGAATTATAATGGATCCTTTTAATTCTTTGTCATTTAAAAAAGAAAAAGATATCGAATTTAAAGATACTTTAGTAACTATACTTATAGACAATTCCGGTTCTATGAGAGGAAAGCCTATCTCTGTAGCAGCGATATGTGCTGATATACTTGCCAGAACCTTAGAAAGGTGCTCAGTAAAAGTTGAAATTTTAGGATTCACAACTAAACATTGGAAAGGTGGTCTTGCCCGCGAAAAATGGATGAAAAATAACAAACCTAATTTTCCTGGTAGATTAAATGATTTAAGACACATTATCTATAAATCAGCTGATGCTCAGTGGCGACTTGCAAAAAATAATATGGGGTTGATGCTTAAAGAGGGATTGTTAAAAGAGAATATTGATGGAGAAGCTTTGAAATGGGCATTTAATAAAATGAATAAAAGAAAAGAAGACAGAAAAATTCTAATGGTTATTTCTGACGGTGCTCCAGTCGATGACTCAACGCTCTCTACAAATTCAAGTGATTATTTAGAAACAAATTTAAAAAGAACTGTTAAATGGATTGAGGATAAGTCGAATATAGAGGTACTCGCTATTGGAATTGGTCATGATGTAACAAGATATTATAATAGAGCAGTGAAAATAACAGACGTTCAAGACTTAGGTGATGTGATGATTAATGAGCTGACTGATCTTTTTGAAGAAAAAAATAAAAAAACAATTCACTAAAGCTTAATTTTAGAGGATGCGTTTTCAGTGTAATCTCTAATTTTATTTAAGAGTAGTCTAAAAGGTATTAGCATTATTAAAGTTATAAATAATTTTACTATTAAGTCTCCTAGAGCTAATGTTAACCATGGTATTCCTGTTGCATAAAAAGCTATAGAAAAAAATAAAAATGTGTCAACTATTGATCCAATTGTTGATGAAGTTAGTGGAGCAATAAACCAACTTTTTTTTCTTAATTTATCAAATATTTGAACATCTAAATTTTGAGCAACAAAAAATGCTATTCCGGAACCAAGCGCTATTCTAATTGAAATTAAATCAGAAAAGTTTGTCGAGATAAATAACGTTAAGATTATGCCAACTATGAAACCAAAGTAAACTACTTTTCTGGCAGCTACTTTACCATAAGCACGGTTAGCTAAATCAGTTATCAAAAAAGTAATTGGATAAGAGAAAGCTCCGTAGGTTAATATTTCATTTAGACCTAAATACTGAACTGGAAATTGAACTAAATAATTTGATAATACTACTACTATTCCCATTAAAATTGAGAGCTTGTAGTATAAATTCATATTAAGATTTTGTTGAAATAGAAGTTTTTAATTTTCTTACTTTATTTGAAAGATTTGCATTTTTTGCATTTTTGAGAAATTTATCTAAGCCACCTTTGAAATCAACAGTTCTTAAAGCAGCATTTGCAACGTTCAGCTTAATATTTTTATTTAATATATCGCTTCTGAAAGTAACTTTTTTTAGATTCGGCAAAAATCTTCTTTTAGTTTTATTTTTGGCGTGACTAACGTTATGACCTTTTAAAGGTGAAACTCCGGTTAATTCGCATCTTTTTGTCATATGATTTTCCTAGAGTTATATAATTGTACAGCTACAACGGGTCAAGTACTAATTCCAACTGCTTCGCTTATATTTTTAATATTTTCTTTCTTTAAGATTGAAATTAACTCTTTTTTCATATCTTTAACAAGTCCTGGGCCTTTATAAACCATTCCAGTATATAATTGCACTGCATTTGCGCCAGCACATATTTTTTCAAATGCTGATTTACCTGAGTCCACGCCTCCTACACCAATTATTTGTATATTTCCTTTTCTCTCTTTATAAAATTTTTTTATTAGGTTTGTTGAAATATTTTTAAGAGGATGTCCAGATAAACCGCCTTTTTCGTTTTTTTGTAAGTCAGAGAGATTTTCTCTATTACTATCAGTTGTATTGGATACTATAATTCCCTCAATTTTGTATTTAATGGTCAATTCAATAATTTTACTTATTTCATTATTATTAATATCTGGTGACAGTTTTACTGCTATTGGCTTCAAAATATTTTTATCTTTTTTGATTTTATTAATACCTGTAAGAAGCTTTTCAAATTCTTGCTGATCATGAAATTCTCTGAGTCCTTCAGTGTTCGGTGATGATATATTAATTGTAATATAACCTGCATAAGTTGATAGATTAGAAAGGCAAGTATAATAGTCCTCTTCTTTTTTTTTTGTGTCTTTATTAGGTCCAATATTAATTCCTAGGAAACCACTAGGTAAATTATCTGAAATTCTTTTAGAAATTATTTCAGAGCCATGGTTATTAAAACCTAATCGATTTATTAAAGCTTTATCTTTTTCTAATCTAAATACCCTTGGTTTGGGATTTCCAAGTTGTCTTTTTGGAGTAACAGTTCCTACCTCGACAAAACCATAACCAAGTTTAAATAAAGAATTATATACCTCAGCACTTTTATCAAAACCTGCAGCTAAACCAATTGGATTAGGTATTTTACGACCTAATAAGTTTGTTTCCAGCAGCTCCTCGTTGGCCACATTAAATATACCGCTTGGTAAAACATTAAATTTTAATGACTTTATTGCTAAATCATGGGCAACTTCAGGGTCGAGTGAGAAAATATAGGGTTTAAAAATAGAATACATTATTTTATTTTATCATTTATTAACTTAATTGTTTCCTGAAGTCCAAAAAAACTTATAAAAAATCCTAGTCTAGGTCCATTCTCTTCCCCGAACACAACCTGATAAATTAGTTTAAACCAATCTCTTAAATTCTTTTCATATCCATTTTCCTTACCAACTGTATAAACGTTTGTTTGAATTTCTTCTGGACTTAGTGACTGATTTAATTGTTTAAGTTTTATAATTAGGCTTTCTAAAGCTTTTTTTTCTTGAGTATTTGGCTTTTTATATTTTTTGCGTGGCTCAACTTTATCCTTAAAATAATTAATTGCGTACTCTGTAAGACTATCGAGTATTAGATGGTCTTTTGGATTAATTTCTTTATGAAATCTATTTATAAATTTCCAGAGTATTTGCTTGCTATCTGCATTACTTGAACCAACTAAATTCAATAACATTGAAAATGGCATTACAATTTTTTCTTGTGGTGGTTTTCCATTATGCACGTGCCATACAGGATTTAAAATCTTATCCTTCAATTCTTGAGTATGATATTTTTCAATATAAGAAAGATACTCATCCACAGTTTTAGGAACTACTTCTGAATAAAGCTTTTTAGCTCTTTTGGGATTAGGATACATATATAGCGCTAGACTTTCAGGTGAGGCATACCTTAACCATTGTTCAATTGTAACTCCATTACCCTTTGATTTCGAAATCTTTTCACCTTTTTCGTCTAGAAACAACTCGTAAGCAAAACCGTTTGGCGGATTTTTCCCTAAAATACGACAAATCTTATTAGATAAAATTGCACTTTCAGTTAAATCTTTTCCATACATTTCAAAATCAACATCAAAAGTAAACCATCTCATTGCCCAGTCAACTTTCCATTGTAATTTACAGTTACCATTTAAAATACTTGTTTCAAATTTTTTACCTTTATTTTCAAAAATTACTTTTCCAGACTTTTTATCCATACCTAATAAAGGTATTTCAAGAACCTTGCCAGTTTCAGAACATATAGGTAAAAAAGGAGAGTAAGTTTTTCTTCTTTCTTCTCTTAAAGTTGGTAGAATAATATTCATTATCTCATCAAATTTTTCCAATACTCTCATTAAAGAATTATTAAAAATACCTTTTTTGTAATTTTCAGTAGAACTTTTAAAATCAAATTTAAATTTAAATTTTTGTAAAAATGCTTTTAGCATTTCGTTATTATGCTCTCCAAAACTGTTAAATTTATTGAATGGATCAGGTATTGATGTCAGTGGTTTTCCCAAATTTTTTTTTAATATTTCATCATTAGGAATATTATCTGGTACTTTTCTTAATCCGTCCATGTCATCGGAAAATGTAATCAATTCATGATCAATTTCTTTCATATGATTAAGTGCATTTATCATCATTGTAGTTCTTGCAACTTCACCAAATGTTCCGATGTGTGGTAATCCACTTGGGCCATACCCAGTTTGAAAAGTAATTTTATTCTTTTTTTTAATTAATTCCTTTCTATCCTTTAAAAGCTTCCTAACCTCAACAAAAGGCCATGACGTAGTAGATTGAATAAGGTTGTTATCAAGCATAAATATGGTTTATTAAATTTTATGCGCAAAATACAGTTATAAATTTACGATATTAAGTTGAATTTTAAAACTATTTAAATAATCTCATTTTAATGGCAACAAACAAAACTGTTTTTTTTTTAATCGGTGTATTATTGATTGTTTTAGGTGGTTCTATGCTGGCTCCGTATGCATTACAAGTTACCCTAAACGAGGGAAGCCATAGTTTTATATCTGCATCATTTATTACAATTTTTATAGGTGTTTTGTTTATTTTAGCCAATTTAGAGAAAGAGTTTAAACTTAATTTAAGGCAAACATTTTTATTTTCCTCTTTAGCTTGGATAATGGTCGCTGCATTTGGAAGTCTGCCATTTTTGTTATCTTCTCAAAATTTTAGTTTTAGTGAGGCTTTTTTTGAGAGTATGTCTGGAATTACTACGACTGGAGCAACTATTATCTCTGATTTAGATAATAGCCCAAAGAGTATTTTATTATGGCGAGCTATAATGCAATGGTTAGGGGGTATTGGTATAGTTGTGATGGCTATTACAATTTTACCCCTTTTAAAAGTCGGTGGTATGCAATTATTTAAAATGGAAGGACCAGATAGCACTGAAAAAATTTTACCTCGAACTATTGAAGTAGCTACTATAATTATATCAACGTATATTGTACTTACATTTCTTTGTGGTTTTTTCTATTGGGTTTTTGGTATGTCTATTTTTGACAGCGTAAGTCATGCAATGACCACGATAGCAACAGGTGGCTTTTCTACACATAATGATTCTATAGGTTTTTTTAAAAATCCAAATATTGAAATAGTTGCAAGTATTTTTATAATTCTTGGAAGCATACCGTTTATTTCTTATTTAAAATTTGCTCAAGGCAACAAGATGGTTTTTTTTCAAGACGTTCAAATCAAAGGTTTAATATACTTGCTTCTAATTTCGATAATTATAATGTTCATTTATCTTTTATTTATTAAATATGAAAGCAGTTTATTCGACAAAATAAGAATTTCATCTTTTAATGTAATTTCAATTTTATCAGGCACAGGATACGTAACAGATGATTTCGGTTTGTGGGGAAAATTTTCATTAATTTTTTTCTTATTTTTAATGTTTATTGGTGGTTGTGCTGGATCAACTGCATGTGGTATTAAAATTTTTAGATTACAGATGTTGTTAATATTTTTAAAAAATCAGATTAAAAAGCTTATTTCGCCTAATAGCGTAATTATTACAAAGTACAATAATCAGAAGATATCAGATAATTTTATAAATTCAGTAATAATCTTTATTTTTACTTTTTTATTTATATTTTTAATTATTGCAATGCTTTTATCAATTAGTGGCTTGGACTTTATCACGTCAATATCTGGAGCGGCAAGTTCAATTTCAAATGTTGGTCCAGGTCTTGGTGATATCATCGGTCCTAACGGAAACTATAAAGATATTCCAGATTTATCAAAATGGGTTTTATCTTTTGGTATGTTGCTAGGAAGATTAGAGTTATTTGCGGTTTTGGTATTATTCTTTCCGTCTTTTTGGAGGAATTAAATTATGCAAATATATAGAAAACAATCTTTAGCTGAAACTTTCCAAGTTTATTTTGACAAACGAATGATTAAAATATTGTTGCTTGGTGCAATTAGTGGTTTTCCATGGGTGATTATAGGAAGTAGTTTAAGTCTTTGGTTAAAAGAAGATGGTTTGAGTAGAAGTACAATAGGTTGGGCAGGATTAATTTTTGCTGTTTACGCTTTTAATTACTTGTGGGCTCCAATAATTGATAGAATTAGAATTCCTTGGCTAACAAAAAAAGTCGGTCATAGACGTGGTTGGATAATAACAATGCAAACTGTAATATTAATAAGTTTAGTTTGTTGGAGTTTGATCGATCCAACAACAAATTTAGCCTTAATAATTAGTGTCGGTCTTATAATTGCTATAGCTTCAGCAACTCAAGACATTACTGTTGATGCTTTAAGGATTGAGCAGATTGGAGAGAATGAAGGAAAATCTATGCAAGCCGGTGCGGCTATGGCAGTCGTTGGTTGGTGGACAGGTTATAAATTAGGTGGCGTTGTAGCATTAAATGCAGCAGAATTTTTTCAGCAAGCAGGTTTCGAAAACTACTGGCAAATTACTTTTTTAGTTTTAGGTATAATTATTATTTTTTGTAATATTGGACTTTTATTTGTTAATGAACCCCAACCTGTAGATAGAGCAGAAAGTCAAAGACAAACTGACAAAATGATTGAAGATAAATTAGGTTCTTCAAATATTTTAACAAGCGTGATTGCCTGGTTGACTGGTACTGTGATTGGTCCTGTAATAAGTTTTTTTAGAAAAAATGGCTTTAATATTGCAATAGCTATTTTAGGTTTTGTCTTTCTTTTTAAAATTGGTGAAGCTTTCTTAGGAAGAATGTCTGTTATTTTTTATAAAGAGATAGGATTTACCAAATCAGATATCGCTTTATACTCTAAAGGCCTTGGTTGGATTACCACTGTTATATTTACATTGCTTGGTGGATTATTTGCAATTCGTTCTGGAGTTATAAAAGCAATGTTCGTGTCTGGAATACTTATGGCTTCTACAAATCTATTATTTTCTTTTCTTGCTTGGTCAGGAAAGTCCGAATTATTATTCGCAATTGCAGTAATTTTTGATGACATGGCTGCAGCTTTTGCAACGGTTGCATTCGTTGCTTTTATTTCAATGCTAGTAGACAGAACTTATACTGCAACTCAATATGCTCTTCTTTCTTCTATAGGGACAGCAGGAAGAACTACGCTTGCAGCGTCATCTGGAGCTTTAGTAGATTGGTTAAATGGAGATTGGGGTGTTTTCTTTATCATTACAGCGTTGATGGTAATACCGTCACTAATATTTCTCTATATGATTAAGGATAAACTTAAGTTGAATGACTAAGTATTTTACAAATAATTTTACACTTATAAATCTTCACAAAAAACCCTCGATCAAATCTGAAGTTGTAACACAAATGATTTATGGAGATACGTTTTCAATATCAAAAAGAAGCAAAAAATGGTTGAAAATTAAGATTAAAGAAGATGGTTACAATGGTTTTATCAAAAATAGGAAGTTTTCTAAATTTACAAAACCTACTCATAAGGTAAATATACTAAAATCAAAAATTTTTAAGCTTCCAAATAAAAGAATAAAAACAAATGAGATTTCATTTGGGTCAAAAATAAAAGTAATAGAAAATAGAAAAAATTTTTTAAAATTTTCAAAAGGTTGGATAAACAAAAATGATGTGAAGCCTATTTCTTATAAAGAAAAAAATCCTTTTAGAAAAATATCTATTTTCAAAAACATTAAATACAAATGGGGTGGAAAATCTTTCAAGGGAATAGACTGCTCAGCATTAATACAAATTTTTTTGAACTTTAACAATAAATTTTGTCCAAGAGATGCGAAAGACCAGGTCAAATTTTTCAAAAGAAATATCAAATTAAGAGAAATAAAGAAAAACGATATTATTTATTGGAAAGGTCATGTGGCTCTAGCACTATCTAATAAAAAACTTATTCATGCCTATGGTCCAATGAAGAAAACAGTTGTTATGGGAATTAATCAAACGATCAAAAGAATTGAAAAGACTGCTAAATTAAAAGTGATAGGAATTAAAAGGCTGTAAATAGCAAAGGCAGCTTCAGTCTCCCTCCACTGCCCTTAATAGAAACTTAAACGATTCGAGCGTTAACCTTAATACTCTTTTTAGTTGCATGTGGATATCAATTAGAAATTTAATTTAAATCCAAAATTAACATTTAGGCTTCCAACATTTTGATTAGTATTTTTTGCAGAAATACCAGCAGTAAATTTTCCGTTATCTGTAATCTTTTTTTCGTAATCTAAATTAGCCACCAATGAAATCTCTCTTGTGAGAGCATTATCTTGTTTGTATGTAGCACTTGTGCCATTAATTGAATAAACTTGAGATTTATCTCCTATCAAACTTCTAAAATCTAACAACCAACCTATATTTAAATTATTATTGTTAATAAGATTGTATTTATCGGAAAAAAATATAGATAAATTTCCCACTTTTCTATTTCTCCATGAATAGTATTTACTCTCATCATAACTTGGAGTGATTGAAAAACTTCCTGTTAATCCAAGGTTTGGAATAAGGTTAGAATTTGTTTTCGTTACACCAGAATGAAATTCAATAGTTTGATAATCACTGTCTATATCTAATTTACCAGATGATGTTGTGTTAGTTAAAATTGTTCTCTCACTATTTTTCAAAGAAATTCCACCTATAAAAAAAGAGTCTAGGTTCAAAAGATATTTATTGCTTGGTAGATATAATCCAGCAGAAACATTTTGATATGTGATTTTATGATCTGCTTCAAAATCTTGAGCTCCAGCTTCAAAAGCAAGAATGAAGTCTGAATTTTCTAAAGGTGAAATTAAATTAGCTCCTATATTAAATAAATCATACTCTAAAGCTAAGTTTTCAGTGTGTCCTTTTCGATTTAAAAGAGAGGTATAAGTTTCTCCCCATCCATTACCATCATATAAATTTTCTGAGTCTTTATATCTATTTAAAAATTGTCTTATATTCATAGATTTATAACTTAAAAGTTCATCTAACGTCTCGCTTCCCCCTTGGCCAACTGATCCTGCTGATCCTTTAACTACTTGGTTGCCATCAAGATCTTCTAATGTGAATGAACCCTCGGTTTCATAAAAGTAAGATTGACCAGCTCCATGATTAATTTTTAATGTACTTCCAGTCCTTAAAAGAGCATCTAATTTTCCAACTACTATACCTTTGTCTTTTAAAGTAATTGTGGAATTGTTTCCGTACAATTTGATAGCATCGTTTCCAACATCATTTTTTATTGTTCCGCTATTGATAACTGAAGAACTTGCGCCAACTCTTATGGTTGCGTTACTACTGTCAGAATTTGTCATAGTACCACTTGAGTTATTTGTTACTGTAGCTGCAGTATTAGAGTCAGCTGCAAAAATTGCAGAACCTTGGTCAGTTGCTTCAATTGTTCCAGAGTTGGTAATTGTCAAGCCTGTAGTGCTATTACTAGTGGATTTACTAATTCTAATTGTATTTCTAGTTGCAGAAATCTGACCACCAGAATTGTTTGTAATGCTTGCATCGGTTGTTCCTTTAACATCTATTGCCACTATTCCGCTTGCGCTGATTGTGCCAGAATTTGAAATTGTTAAATCAGAAGTATCGTCTGCAAAAATACTAACTGTATTTGATGTTATTGTGGAACCAGAGTCAACGGTAACACTTACAGTGTCCCCGGTAATGTTTGCAGGTTTAGTTGCGCTAGTATTTAAGGTTGAATTATTTGTAACTGTTAAAAATTCATCATTCCCATCAATATTTTGCTGACTGGTAGTTGTAGCGCCATCATTTAGAGTTGCGCTGTCAGCTAAGACAACTTGGGATAAGAATAAAAAACTAAAAAAAAGTAAAATTAGCTTCAAATACATTTTGTGTAATTTATTTAAGATAGAATTAATATCAATTTTAAAAAAGCTAATAAAATCCTGGATAATGGCGGAGAGAGAGGGATTCGAACCCTCGAAACGGTTTCCCGTTTACACGCTTTCCAAGCGTGCGCCTTCAACCACTCGGCCACCTCTCCTATTTAAAATCATCAATTGCTTTTGCAAATTCTTCATTGAATTCTTTATTTAAAGGAAGTTTATTTTTCATCATATCTTTTTGAATTTTTTTATAATTTTTTTTAATATGATTAAGAGTTCCGAAAAAATTTAAAAAATTTCTTTGAGTAATAAAAACACCTTTTTTATTACCTATTACATGTTTAATTTCCTCAAAAATTATTACAGGTCTTCTTCTGGCTAAGGCTTCTAATAAGACCATAGGATGCCCCTCGGTAAATGAGGGTAAAACAAAAATATCATGATCATCATAGTATTTAATAAGTCTCGCTTTGTTACTTTGAGTTAATTGAATGTTTATATTACTTTGATTTATTTTGTACGAGGTATTTTTTTCTGCACCAACAATTGTTAAAGATATATCACGCTTATTTTTAATTAAGTTAGCAAGTGAATAAATACCTTTTTCTACTCTTATTCTTCCAACATATAAAAGTTTAAAATTTTTTATCTCTTGATTTTTTTGCTTTTTGAGCCATACAGAGTCAAGTTGAGATGGAGAAACAACTTTGCCTTTTTTGCCTCTCAAAATATAATTTCTACAACTTATTAAATTTGAAATTAGTGACGTAAAACTAAACATTAGATGGTAAATAAAAATTCCAATACTTCCTAAAATAGCCTTATACTCTCCATAACCATCACTTCTTAAATAAACAATTGGAGTTTTTCCGTATAGTCTTAGAAATAAACAAATTAAAAAAGTATAAGGAGATATAGAAATAACTAAAAACTTTGTATTATCATTTTTTGTAGATTTAATTACTTCAGATAAATAAGAAAAGATATTAGAAAAAATCTTTAGTTTTTTTAATTTTATCTCATGAGCTCTTTTCCTAGAAGATTTTCGTCCAAAAAGATTTACCTCAAATTTTTTATTTAATCCCTCTGGGCTTGATTTAAGATCAATATTATCACAAAAATATTTTTCATCTTGAAAAAAGATACTTTCATTTGTGAAAATAAATAATTTTTTTTTCATTAAGCGTCTTTATTAATTTTTAAAACTCCAATAAATGCTTCTTGCGGTATCTCTACTTTTCCAAACTGTTTTGATCTAGCCTTACCTTTTTTTTGTTTTTCTAGTAGCTTTCTTTTTCTATCTGTTGCTCCACCACCATGTATTTTTGTTAGTACATCCTTTTTAAATCCTTTAATGGACTCCCTGGCCACAATTTTTCCCCCGATAGCCGCTTGAACTGGTATCATAAAGTTATGTCTTGGAATTAAATCTTTTAATTTTTCACAAACTTGCCGACCTGTTTTTTGAGCAAAATCTTTGTGAATAATCATTGCTAAAGCATCTACAGGTTCAGAATTGACTAGAATTCCTAATTTGACGAGATCACCTTCTCTATATCCAGATATTTCATAATCAAAACTTGCATAACCACTGGATACAGATTTTAATCTATCGTTAAAATCAAATACAACTTCATTAAGTGGTAAATCATATGACAATACTGCTCTGCTCCCAGAGTAAGATAAATTAGTTTGGACTCCTCTTTTATCTTGGCAAATCTTTATAATTGAGCCTAAATACTCGTCAGGAGTAATGATAGTTGACTTGATCCAAGGTTCCTCAATTTTTTCT
This sequence comes from uncultured Pelagibacteraceae bacterium, assembly GCA_902617025.1. Taxonomy (GTDB): domain Bacteria; phylum Pseudomonadota; class Alphaproteobacteria; order Pelagibacterales; family Pelagibacteraceae; genus Pelagilacustribacter. The sequence goes on from CACMVB010000007.1 coordinate 27,380, forward strand.
ATTTGTGACGGATCTGGCATGTTTGTAGGATTTTGTAAATCCAAAATTTTTCTTGTAGTCGTATGAACCTTATAAATAACCCCCGGAGTAGTTGTTATTAAACTTACATCAAATTCTCTTTCGAGCCTTTCTGTTATAATCTCAAGATGTAGAAGACCTAAGAAACCACATCTAAACCCAAGTCCTAATGCACTTGAAGACTCAGGTTCATATGAAAAACTCGCATCATTTAATTTGAGTTTAGCTAAACCATCTTTTAATTTTTGATACTCTGAGCTATCAACTGGAAATAGACCACAAAATACAACTGGCTTGCTCGGCTTAAATCCAGGCAGAGGATTATTAATTGGGTCATTAGCATCACATATTGTATCTCCGACTTTTGTTTCTGAAAGAGATTTTATACCGGTAATTATGAACCCAATTTCTCCTGAGTTAAGTTCATCTATATCGGTAGGTTTAGGAGTAAAGACTCCAACCTTCTCTAATAAATAGTCTTGGTTATTAGACATTAGTTTTATTTTCATTCCTTTTTTTAATTTACCGTTAATAACGCGAACTAAAATAACTACTCCTAGATAACTATCGTACCAGCTGTCCACCAATAAGCATTTAAGTTTATCTTTAGAAATACCCTTAGGCGGGGGTAGCTTATTTATTATTGCCTCTAAAATATCGTCAATTCCCTCGCCAGTTTTTCCTGAGCAAGGAATCGCGTTTGTAGTTTCAATTCCAACGACGTCTTCTATTTCTTTTTTTGTTTTTTCTATATCTGAAGCGGGTAAATCTATTTTATTTAATACAGGTATTACCTCATGATTTATCTCAAGTGCTTGGTAAACATTGGCCAAAGTTTGAGCTTCGACTCCTTGGGTACTATCAACTATCAAAAGTGAGCCTTCACATGCAGATAATGATCTGCTTACTTCATATCCAAAATCTACGTGTCCAGGTGTATCGATTATATTCAGTTTATAAATTTGACCGTCTTTGCTTTTATAATTGAGTTTCACTGTTTGAGCCTTTATTGTAATACCTCGCTCTCTTTCTATATCCATCGAGTCTAAGACTTGCTGTTTCATTTCTCGGTCTGTCAAACCTCCACATTTATGGATTATTCTATCTGCTATAGTAGATTTACCGTGATCAATATGCGCAATTATAGAAAAATTACGTATTCTTTTTATATCTGACATTAGGACCTAATTGTAGCGCCTGTTTTTTCTTTGACTACATCAATAATTTTTTTACTTATCTGATCTATATCTTTCTCACTCAAGGTTTTATTTAGAGACTGTAAAGTAATATTAATTGCTACTGATTTTTTATCTCTTGGAATATTTTCACCTTCGTAAACATCAAAAGTTGTTACTTCTTGAATAAGCGATTCATCTATTTCTTTAATAATCTTTTCTAACAAACCAATCTTAAAAATTTTATCAATTACAAAGGCAAAATCCCTTTGAGATTTTTGAAAATCTGAAGGTTGAAAACTTTTTTTAGTTTGTCTAATCTTTTTATTAGGTTCAGGAATATTCTTTAAGAATATTTCTAATCCATAAATATTTGGCTCTTTAAAATCTAATTTTTTTATTATAGCAGGATGTAATTCTCCAAAGTAAGCAAGGAGAGATCCTTTTTCTGACTTTAAATTTACAGATCCAGATCTTCCTGGATGGTAACACTGTTTTGTTTTATCATTTATAAAAAGATCTTTTTCAGATACTCCAAGTTCAATTAAAGTTTTGACTACGTCACTTTTAATATCAAACACATCTATATTTCTCTCCTTTTCAATCCAGCTTTTTCTATTTACTTTCCCTGACTTTAAAGCGCCAACTACAATCTGTTGTTCTCCAGGATTTTTTCCAAAAAATACTGGCCCTATTTCAAATAAAGAGACGTCTTCATAACCTCTATCTTGGTTTTTTTTTAGGTAAAGTGAAAGATTTGAAAAGATTGATCTTCTTAGAACATCAAGGTCAGAAGAAATAGGATTTAAAATTGGAATTTCCTTTTCACCTTTTGAAAATTGACTATCAATTTTAGAGTCTGTAAATGACCAAGTAACTGACTCAAGAAATCCTTTTGATGCAAGGGATCTTTGTGACAAATGAAATAGCTTTTGTTTGAAATTTAAAGTTTCACTTTCTCTAATTCTCTTAGGCGCTACTAGTTTTATATTTTTGAAACCTTTAATTCTAATTAGTTCCTCAATTATGTCTACATCTTGATTGATATCTGGTCGCCATGAAGGAATTTCTACTTTAAGATTATTTTTTCCTTTTTTACAAATGAAACCTAGTGAAATCAAAATTTTTTGTGCCTCATTAACAGATATTGGTATACCAATTAAATGTTCAAAATTATTAATATCAAAATTTATAATTTTACTTTTTTGAAAATTTTTTCCAGTAATCGTAAATTTACTTGCTTCCCCACCACATATTTTCAATATTAAATCAGTTGCGACTTGAAGACCCTCTAACACTGAGTTGGGATCGATACCCCTCTCAAATCTATATTTAGCATCAGTGTTAATTGCTAACTCTCGTGATGTTTTTCTAATGGAAGATGGTAGGAAATATGCAGATTCAAGTAAAATATTTTTGGTATCAAATTCTGTCGAAGTTTTTGTTCCCCCAATAATTCCACCAAGACCAAGAACGCTAGACTTATCAGTAATAACACACATACCTTTTTTAAGTTTATATTTTTTATTATCTAAGGCCTCAAACTCTTCATTCTCTTTTGAGTCTCTGACAATAATCTCTCTATCAATTTTATCTGCATCGTAAGCATGTAATGGACGATTTAAATCAAACATCACATAATTAGTGATATCGACAACAGCAGAAATTGGTTTTAAACCAAAAGCATGAAGTTTATTTTTTAACCAATCTGGACTCTCTTTGTTTACTATATTTTTAATATAACAGCTTCCAAATGTGAGACACCCTTGATACTTATCTTTAGTTATTGAGGTCTTAACTTGATGCTTGGAGCTTTGTTTAAACTTTTTTCTTTTTGAAGTTATTAATTTGCCTATTCCAGTAGAAGATAAATCTCTTGCAATGCCTCTTATACCTAAACAGTCTGGTCTATTTGGTGTAATTGAAATATCAATTGTTTTTTCTGATTTGCTTTTGAAATAACTTTTTCCTATTTCTTTTTCTTTATTATTTAATTCTATTATTCCATCACTCTCATCTGATAAATTTAATTCACTCTCAGAACACAACATGCCACGAGACTCGACTCCCCTTATTTTGGCAATTTTTAATTGGAACTTTGTTTTAGGTATTACAGCCCCTGGTGGAGCATAAATTGTTATTAATCCAACTTTTGCGTTAGGTGCTCCACATACTACTTTTAAAGTTTCTTTTCCGCCAACGTTTACTTCGCACACCTTTAATTTGTCTGCGTTAGGATGTTTCTCAGCTTTAATAATTTTAGCTATTTTAAATTCACTCAACTCTCCAGAGTTCTCTTTTACATTTTCAACCTCTAAACCAATATTAGTGAGTTTGTTTATAATTTCGTTTTCGTTTGCATTAGTTTTTAAATGCTCTTTTAGCCATGGAAATGTAATAATCATTTACTCAATCCTCTATAGTTTGTCGGCACATCTAAAGGGTCAAAACCAAAATGACTTAACCATCTGTAATCCGTTTCAAAAAAAGCTCTTAAATCATTAATTCCATATTTTAACATAGCTAAACGATCAATACCCATCCCGAATGCAAATCCTTGATATTTTTTTGGATCAACTTTTGCATTTTTTAGAACGTTGGGATGAACCATTCCACAACCTAAAATTTCTAACCATTTGTTACCTTCACCGATCACTATTTTTTCATTCTCAATTCTGTATCCAATATCTACTTCAGCAGATGGTTCGGTGAATGGGAAATGGCTTGGTCTGAATCTCATTTTAACATTTTTGACTTCAAAAAATTCTTTAATAAAATAATCTAAACACCCCTTAAGATGACCCATAGTAATATTTTTATCAATGTGAAGACCTTCTAATTGATGAAACATTGGAGCATGAGTTTGATCACTGTCACATCTATAAGTTCTACCAGGTACAATTATTTTAAATGGAGGTTTTCCATTAAGCATTGCTCTAATTTGAACTGGAGAAGTATGTGTTCTTAAAAGGAGTTTTTTATTTTTTTCTAAATAAAATGTGTCATGCATATCCCTTGCTGGATGATCCTCCGGTGTATTTAACGCCGTAAAATTATTATACTCGGTTTCAACATCTGGGCCTTCTGCAACAGTAAAACCAATTTCAGAAAAAATAGAGGAAATTTCATCTATAACTTGAGATACCGGATGAATTTTTCCTTGATGATATGGTCGGATCGGTAAAGTTACATCAACTTTTTCATTTTTTAATTTATCGCTGATTTCTGCATTCTCTATTTCAAAACTTTTCTGTTCAATCTGATTTGATAAATCATCTTTAATTTTATTTAAATTTACTGCAAAATCTTTTCTCTTATCAGGTTCAAGTGTACCTAGTGTTTTAAATTGCTGTGTGATCTGTCCGTTTTTTCCAAAAAATTCCGTTTTTAAATTTTGAAGATCTTCCTTATTTTTAACAGAGTCAATCTTTGCGTTAAAAATAGAATTTATTTTATCTAAATCACTCATCGGGTAATTGATTTTTTATATTAAAGTTTGCGTTAAATCAAAGACCCTTTTATCCAAGGGAGGATTGAACCTTTTTTACCACTGATTTAAAGACTTCTGGATTATTGTAAGCTAATTCAGCTAAAACTTTTCTATCTAATTTAATTTTAGATTTAGCTAAACCATTAATAAATTTAGCGTAGGTCAATCCTTCTGCTCTCACTCCAGCATTTATTCTTTGTATCCATAATGATCTAAATTCTCTTTTTTTTGCTTTTCTATCTCTGTAAGCATATTGCATTGCTTTTTCCATAGCTTGGCGAGCTATTCTTATTGTATTTTTTCTTCTTCCGTATTGACCTTTAACTAACTTTAGAACTTTTTTATGTTTTGCTCTACTGACAACACCACGTTTTGTTCTAGCCATATTATCCTCTTAAGTTATATGGCATATACGATTTTACAATTTTTGTGTCTTGTTTTGTCATTATCGTAGTACCTCTTTGTTTTCTAATTTGTGAATTTGTTCTTTTGATCATACCATGACGTTTGCCAGCTTGAGGCATTTTAATCTTACCAGAAGATGTAAACCTGAACCTTTTTTTAGCTGAACTTTTTGTTTTAAGTTTTGGCATAAATATTTCGGACTTATATAGGCATTATCTAATCTTAGCAAGTCGCTAATAATAACGATTTAGATAGGTTGAATGATCATTACCATTTGCCTGCCCTCAAATTTAGGGTGGCTCTCTACTTTAGCTATATCTTTAGTTTCATCAATAATTTTATTCATAAGCTGTTTTCCTAATTCCGTATGTTGCATTTCACGACCTTTGAATTTTACAGTGAACTTGACTTTGTCACCTTTAGAAATAAATTTTTTCGCATTTTTTATTTTAAAATTATAATCGTGTGTTTCGGTGCCAGGTCTTAATTTTATTTCTTTTAATGATACTATTTTTTGATTTTTCTTTGCTTGATTAGCTTTTTTTTGTAAGTCATACTTATGTTTACCCATATCCATAATTTTGCAAACAGGTGGATTGGCATTCGGAGATATTTCTATCAAATCTAGTTCTTCATGTTTTGCAAGTTCGATAGCTTTATTTAAAGGCATTACTCCTTGATTTGATCCGTCGCTACCAATTACTTGAACATCTAATGCCCTTATACGCTCATTAGCTCTAGGGCCTTGAGGTTTAGTTCTTCTTTGAAAGTAATTTGGTTTTGAATTTGACACTTAGTTTAAAGGCAACTTATTTAAGTCTAACATATGTTTAATCAATTTTTCTCTTTTTATAATTTCTTGTTTTTCTGAACCAAGTTTTCTAATGGTAACAGTATTATCCTCTACCTCTTTTTTTCCACAAACTAAGATATATGGGATCTTGGCCAAAGAGTGTTCTCTAATTTTATAATTAATTTTTTCATTTCTTAAATCCATTTCACATTTTATACCTTCTTTAAACAAATCTTCAAATAACTTTTTAACATAATTATTATTTTCCTCTGCTATAGTGCATACTACAGCTTGTGCTGGCGATAACCAAAAAGGCAATTTACCTGCGTAGTTTTCAATTAATATTCCTATAAATCTTTCTAAAGATCCAAATAAAGCTCTATGTAGCATCACCGGAACTTTTTTTGTTCCGTCTTTTGAAACATAAGAAGCTCCAAGTCTACTTGGAAGATTTAAGTCTACCTGAAGAGTACCACACTGCCAATCTCTCCCTATGGCATCTCTTAGAACAAACTCAATTTTAGGACCATAAAAAGCTCCCTCGCCTTTATTAATCGTATATTCTAATTTAGATTTTTTAATTGCAGTTAAAAGAGCTGCTTCAGACTTATCCCATACACTATCATCGCCAACTCGTTTTTCAGGTCTGTCTGAATATTTTAAAATCACATTTTCAAAACCAAGATCTTTGTAAATTTCTAAAATCAAATTGGTAACCGATAAAGACTCTTGAGTAATTTGATCCTCTGTGCAAAAAATATGTGCGTCATCTTGGGTAAAAGCTCTCACTCTCAATAAACCATGTAATGCGCCTGATGGTTCGTATCTATGCACTTTACCAAATTCTGATAGCTTCAGAGGTAAATCTCTATAGCTTTTTAATCCTTGATTAAATACTTGAACACAACCTGGACAGTTCATAGGTTTAACAGCAAATGTTTTTTCATCAGGAGTTTCTGATGTAAACATATGCTCTCCAAATTTTTCCCAGTGTCCGGACTTCTCCCACAGACTTTTATCTAAAAGTTCAGGGGTATTTATTTCTTTGTAACCTGCAAGTCTTTGTTTCATTCTCATAAATTCAACTAATCTTTGAAATAATAACCAACCTTTTTCATGCCAGAAAACTGAGCCTGGGCTTTCTTCTCTAAAATGAAAAAGGTCCATATCCTTGCCCAATCTTCTGTGATCTCTCTTCTCAGCTTCTTCTAATCTGTGTAAATAATCATCTAAATCTTTTTTTGAGCTCCAGCACGTACCATATATTCTTTGTAACATTTCATTTTTTGAATCCCCTCGCCAGTAGGCACCTGAAACTTTTGTTAATTTGAATGCCTTACCGATTTTTCCAGAAGAGGATAAGTGTGGTCCTCTGCAAAGGTCGTGCCACGTATCACCATGATGGTATACTGAAAGTTCTTCGTTTTTAGGAATACTCTGAATAATTTCTGCTTTATATTTTTCACCAATTTTTTTAAAATGAGTTATAGCTTTTTCTCTTTCCCAAACTTCTCTTTTAGTTTTTACATCCCTATCGATTATTTCAGACATTCTTTTTTCAATTTTTTTTAAATCCTCACTAGTGAATGGGTCTTTTCTAGCAAAATCATAATAAAAACCGTTTTCAATTACTGGTCCAATCGTTACTTGAGTACCTGGAAATATCTCTTGCACAGCCATAGCCATTATGTGTGCTGCATCATGTCTTATAACCTCTAGACCCTCTTTATCCTTTGAAGTAATTATTCTTACTTTTGAGTCTTTTGTTATTACATGACTTAAGTCTTTTAATTGACCATCTACTTCCATTATCAGCGCAGACTTTTCTAAAGTTTTACTAATTTTCTTAATAATTTCAAATCCGTTCATTGATTTTGAAAATGAAATTTTTTTTCCGTCTAATAACTGAATTTGAGGCATTAAATTTTTAATAATTTTTTGTACTCTCTTAAATTTGAATCACACATTGCTTCCACATCAAACTTTTTTGCTATGTTTTTTCTACCTTCGTTTCCCATTAATTTCAACTCTTCTGGATTTAATTGAATAACAGTATTTAAATTTTTAGCAAGTTCTCTAGGGTCATCATATTTATATAAAAATCCTGTTTTTTTATCTAAAACTGTTTCTTTTGATCCCCCAATGTTACTAGCAATAATTGGTTTACCCATTGATTGAGCTTCGACGGCTACTCGGCCAAAAGCCTCTGGTTCTATTGAGGCTGAAACTACTACATCTGCAAGAGAGTACGCTAGCGGCATATCTTTACAATGACTAATAAATCTAATTTTTTTAGTTAAACTATATCTCTCAGCAAGACTAAAAAGTTTTTTTGAGTAAACTTTTCTGCCTTGGTCGGAACCAAGTAAAATTGCTTGAAAATTTGTGATATTAAAATCTTCAATTAGAATATTTAATGACTCAATAAACTTTTCTTGTCCTTTCCAAGATGTTAATCTACCTGGCATTAAAATAGTAAAATTATTAGGCTCTAATAACCATTCAGCTTTTAGCTTTTCTTGCTTCAACATTGAAACATTTTTTTGATTAAAATAGTCAATATTTATTCCTCGAAATATGACCCTCAATTTATTTTTCTTATTTAAATATTCATTATAGTTGTCATTGATATGTTCAAAAATAAAGTTTGAACCTGCAATGGTTAGCTTAGATCTAAGCATTATACTATTATAAAATTTTTTAAACTTATTTTTAAAATTATAAGTCCCATGAAAGGTAGTAACAAAAATTGTATTTGTAATAATACAAGCTAAATAACATGACCAAGCTGGTGCTCTACTTCTTGCGTGTACTATATTAATTTTTTTGAAAATAATAAAAAAAGATAAAATCAATGCATTGAAGAGTATCAGCAATGGGTTTTTTGAGTGAACAGGAAGCTTTAAAATTCCTACTTTATTTTTTTTTACAAATTTAAGTAATTCTCCTCCAGATGTGGCAATAAATGATCCGCAATCCTTTTCGGATAGAAAATGAGCAATATCATAACAGCCTGTTTCGGCTCCCCCATATCCAAGCTTTGGGATTACTTGTAAAACATTTATTTTAGTAGTCATTATATTTATATATAATAACAATTAATTCTTCGTTGTATGAAAAAATTTAAGTATCTAAAAATTACCAATGCTAAAAAACTTAGATATATAGACAATTATTTTAGAAAGAAGCTATATATTATTTTTCTTCCTGGTTTTATGTCTGATATAGAAGGTGAAAAACCTAAAACTCTTTTTAAATTTGCAAAAAAGAACAAATTAGGTTTTTTAAGTTTAGAATACTCAGGGCATGGAAAATCTTCAGGTATTTTTACTAAGGGGAACATAAGTGTTTGGTCAAATGATACTAAAAGGGTAATAACAAAGATTGTTAATAAAAATAATTTTATACTAATTGGCTCCAGTATGGGAGCCTGGATTGCGTTGAATCAATTCAAATACTTTAAATCTCAAATTAAAGGTTTTGTTGGAATAGGTTCAGCTCCAGAATTTTTAACAAGACTTATGTGGAACAAATTTCCGAATAAAACAAAAAAGGAATTAATTAAAACCGGAAAAATTTTAATCAAGAATGGAGATTATGAATATCCAATAACTTTACAATTAATAAAAGATGGTAAAAAAAATAAAGTTTTGAATAAAAAGATTAGTACAAATATAAAAGTAACTATGATTCACGGTCAAAAAGATGAAGTTGTACCAATTATATTCTCGAAACATGTTTTAAAAATATTTAGTAAAGCTGATAAGAAAATGGTTATTATCAAAAATGGTGACCATAGTTTATCTCACCAAAGGCCTTTAGGTAGAATAGTTAAGGAATTAGACGCTATTGTTAAAGATATAAGCTAATCCCTCTTCGTATGTTGGAAATTTTAGATTATATTTAAAAAAAGCTTTCATTTTTTTGTTATCTACTTTTTTTGAATCCTTATAAAAATTTTTTAACATTTCATTTTCAATATTTTCCAGTTTAACTAGAGCTGGTTGTTTCATTTTAAGTAATTTTGCTCCATAGACTACCACTTCATTCTGTGAAGCAGGTTTATCATCACAAATATTGTAAATTTCATTATTCTTAAAGTTTTTAAGAGACTTAAATAAAATATTTCCTATATCCTCAACATGAATTCTTGAAAAAAAATGATTTTTTTGATCTACGATTTGTGTTTTTCCAGACTGTAATCTTTTCAAAATATTAAACTCATTTGAATATATTCCTGCTAACCTAAAAATTTGTAATGGGTAATTTTTTTTATTTGACAAACTTAACCAAGTATTTTCTGCTTGTAGTCTACTTTTGCCGTTAGGTGAGGAGGGTTTAGTAGTGCTATTTTCATCTACCCAGTGACCTTTGTGATCCCCATACACACTTGTTGCTGATAAATAAGTAATCCACTTACAATTAATTTTAATTTTTTGATTTGTTTCAATATAACTAGCAACAATATCTTTCCCTTCAACAGGTGGAATTGAAACCAAAATATAATTTGCATCTTCTAATTCTTTTATCAAAGAGTTGTCAATTTTTTCTTTAGAAAATTGGTATGAATTTATTTTGATATTATTAAAATCCATCTGATGAGTTTCTTGTCTAGAGGTTATACTTAAATCAAAATCTTTTTTTTCATTAATCAATTTATTAATAAAACTCTCTGCGACTTGGCCAAAGCCAAAGCAAAAGACTTTAAGTTTATTCATTAACCTGCTTTCTTACTATGAGGTCTTAAAGTAATGGGGTTGTCTAATTTATCAAGCATTTCTATTGGGCACACTTGTTTAAAATTTTTAAGTTTAGTTTTAAAATTCCCAAGTATTTCTCTAGCTTTTTTAGAAGAAGTTTTATTGGCAAAATCTTCAATACTTTCTTTTAAGAACTTTTTCCAATAATCTGTTTCTACTGTTTGCCAAATAATTGATGCAGGATTTGCAAAATTTTCAAATTCATTTTTTTCATCATAAATGAAAGCCATTCCGCCAGTCATTCCAGCTCCAAAATTATCTCCAACTGCTCCTAATATAATTGCAGTTCCTCCAGTCATATATTCGCATCCATGAGCTCCGCAACCTTCTATGATTGCAAAACTTCCAGAGTTTCTCACTGCAAATCTTTCCCCGGCTTGCCCTGAGGCGTATAGTTTCCCTGACGTAGCGCCATATAAAACTGTATTACCAATAATTGTGTTTTGATCTGCATCTAATTTACTCTTACTTGAAATTTTGACAATTATTTCACCTCCAGATAAACCTTTACCGACATAATCATTACAATCACCCTCGACTGTAAGACTTATTCCCTTTGTTAAAAACGCTCCTAAAGATTGGCCGGCTGAACCAGTTAATTTAATATTTATTGTATTATTTTTAAGTTTTCCATTACCAAATTTTTTATAGACATGATGTGAAAGTTTAGTCCCTACAGATCTAGACGTATTTTCAATTTCGTATTCAAAATTATTTTGATTTAAAGGATCGATTTTATCTTCAATGTCCGACCATATTTTTTCATCTAAAGTTTCAGGAACTTTATTTATATGATTGTCTTTACAGTATCTTAAGTTTTCGCCTGGGTCTGCTTGGACTAATAAAGGATTCAAATCTAAATCATCTAAATTAGAGGCTCCCTTATTTACCTGAGATAATAAATCAGTACGACCAATAATTTCATTTATAGACTTAAATCCTAATGAAGATAAAATTTCTCTAACTTCAGTTGCAACAAACTTAAATAAATTCTCAACTTTTTCTGGTGTACCAGTAAATTTTTCTCTCAATGATGGATCTTGGCTGCACACACCTACTGGGCATGTATTTGAGTGACATTGTCTTACCATTATACATCCCATTGCGACTAAAGATGATGTGCCCATGCCGTATTCTTCTGCACCCATCATTGCTGCGATCACTACATCTCTTCCTGTTTTTAATCCTCCATCAGTTCTTAGAGTTACATTATGTCTTAAATTATTTAAAGTAAGGATTTGATTAGCTTCAGTTAAACCCATTTCCCATGGTATGCCTGCATACTTTATACTTGTTTGAGGACTGGCCCCAGTGCCTCCGGAGTGTCCGGAGATTAAAATAATATCAGCTTTAGCTTTTGCCACTCCTGCTGCGATTGTACCTATTCCTGTTGAGGCAACAAGCTTTACTCCTACTCTTGCATTTGGATTTATTTGTTTTAGATCATAAATTAATTGAGCTAAATCTTCGATTGAGTAAATGTCATGATGAGGTGGAGGAGAAATTAAGGTAACGCCAGGAGTTGAATGTCGTAATCTAGCTATTTCCTCAGTTACTTTAAATCCTGGAAGCTGTCCTCCCTCACCAGGTTTAGCACCTTGGGCGATTTTAATCTCTATTTCATTTGCATTATTCAAATAGTCTACTGTTACCCCAAACCTTGCAGAGGCGATCTGTTTCACTCTTGAATTAGCGCTATCTCCATTAGGAAGAACTCTAAATCTTTTTGCGTCCTCACCTCCCTCACCGCTACATGAAGCACCTTTAATTCTGTTCATACCCATAGCAAGTGTTTCATGTGCTTCAGCTGATAGAGCTCCATGTGACATACTTCCGCTTCCAAATCTCTTTAAAATTTCTTCAATTGGCTCAACTTCATCGATGTTTATTGCATCTTTAGACTTTTTAAATTCTAATAAATCTCTAATATTTATTGGTGGGAGATTATGTATACCAGCTGAATATTTTTTATATTGCTCATAAGACCCGCTTCCTACTGCACTTTGAAGTAAATGAATTAATCTTCCCTGGTATTGATGATCCTCTCCACTTTTTCTATATCTATAAAGTCCCCCAATGGGTAAGGTAAATACATTTTTTGAATTAAATTTTGCGTGAAGCTCTTTAATCTTTTTTTCAATACCTTTTACACCTATACCAGATATTCTTGAAGTCATTCCTGGAAAGTAATCAGAAACTATTGCTCTACTCAGACCGACGGCCTCAAAATTGCATCCACCCCTATAAGAACTTATTACAGATATACCCATCTTAGACATTATCTTAAGTAGTCCAGCATCGATTGATTTTTTAAACTTTGTTACACAGCCCTCAAATTCAGATTTGCCAAATAATTTTTTTTCAAATCTTTGATAAATACTGTCTATAGCTAAATAAGGGTTTACAGTTGTTGCACCAACTCCAATGAGCACAGCAAAAGAATGTGTATCTAAAGCATCTGAGCACTCTACATTTAATGAGCAATATCCCCTTAAGCCATGCTTTACTAAATGAGAATGAACTGCCCCAACTGTCAGTATACTAGGTATACTTGCTCTTTGGTTATTGATATTTTTATCAGACAAGATTAGACATGTGCTTCCTTCTCTTACTGAAGTTTCTGCTTCTACTCTAATCTCCTCTATCCTTTCTTTTAAAGACAAAGAAATATCAAAAGAACAGTCAATTACTTTTGCTTTTTTTGAAAAAAATTTTTTAAATTTCCTAAATTGTGAATTCGTTAATATCGGACTATCTAAAACATAAATATTTTCCTCTGTAAGATTATCAAAATCTAATATATTGCCAAGATTTCCAAATCTAGTTTTTAAACTCATTACTTTGTTTTCTCTTAATGAGTCAATTGGAGGATTTGTAACTTGGCTAAAGTTTTGTCTAAAGTAATGTGATACAGGTCTGAAGTGACTAGACAATACTGCTACAGGTGTGTCGTCACCCATTGAACCTGATGCTTCTTTACCTTCTTCAGCCATGGGATGAAGAATCAGCTCTAGATCTTCTACACTTAATCCGGATAAATACTGTCTCTTTCTTAAGTCTTCTCCGATGAAATTCGGTTTTTCATTTTCATTTGAGATTTTTTTTTCAAGATCAATTATTTGTTTATTATATTTTTTATAATCTTTGGCCAATAAATCTTTAATTGCCTTATCTTTAAACAATTTTCCTTTTTTTAAATCTATTGCAATTATTTGTCCTGGACCTAATTTACCTTTTTCAATAATTTTTTCTTCAGGGATTTTTATCATACCAGTTTCAGAGCCAGCAAAAAATAAGTCATCTGAGGTAATTGTATATCTTAAGGGTCTCAATCCATTTCTATCAGAGGATGCTAGAACCCATTTTGCATCAGTTGCACAAATTGCTGCGGGGCCGTCCCAGGGTTCAATAGTGCTATTTAAAAAATTAAATAAATCCTGATGATTTTTTGGAACGGTCTTGCTTCTTTTCGACCAAGAGTCAGGGATCATCATTAATTTTATAAGAGGGGCTAATTTTCCAGAGTGAACCAATAGTTCAAAAACGTTATCAAGTGCACCTGAGTCAGACGAACTTCTAATTACAGGTTTTAAATCTTTTACATTTTTAAACAAAGAACTAGACATATCTTGCTCATGAATTTTCATCCAATTTATATTCCCTCTTAGAGTATTTATCTCACCGTTATGTGCTAAAGTTCTGAATGGTTGTGCAAGATCCCAGCTTGGAAAGGTATTAGTTGAATATCTTTGATGAAAAACTGCAAACCTAGAACTTAATTTCTCATCATTAAGATCAGGATAAAACTCTGAAAGCATCTCAGCTAAAAACATCCCTTTATAAACAATTGATCTCGAGCTGAATGAACAAATGTAGAAATCTTTTAATTGGCTTTCTCTCGCTACTTTTTCAATTTTCTTTCGGGTTTCAAATAAGTCTCTCTCAAGATCATTGGTTTTTAAATTTTCATTCTTTTTGAACATTACTTGAGCTATTTCAGGTCGGCTTTGATCTGCAGTTTTTCCAAGGACGCTTGGATTTATGGGTACTTGACGCCATCCATAAATATAATAATTACCTTCTAACAATGCAGACTCTATGATTTCTCTGCATTTTTCTTGCTCAGAATAATCAGTCCTTGGAAGAAAAATCATACCTACACAAATTCTTTTTTCTTCGTCTAGAGTATGCCCAGTGTTAAGAATTTTTTCTTTAAAAAAATCTGGAGCTATCTCTATTTGGATACCAGCACCATCACCAGATTTTCCATCTGCATCCACTGCTCCTCTGTGCCAGATTGCTTTTAATGCTTCGATGCCATACTCCACTACCTTCCTAGACTTTTTTCCATTAGTTGATGCAATTAACCCTACTCCACAAGCATCATGCTCCATATCTGAGCTATAGTTATGTGTTTTTTCTAGAAGAGATTTATTTTTTATATATTTATCCATTAAGCAGCCTCTACAGATTTCCTTTTATTCATTTTTGATTGTAAGTATTTTTCTATTTGCTCTGCAGCATCTCTTCCATCTTTTATAGCCCAAACAACTAAAGAAGCTCCTCTTACAATATCACCAGCTGCAAATACTCCATCGAGGTTTGTCTGCATTGATTTTAAATCGATTTTAATTGTTCCCCATTGTGAAACAGCCAGTTCCTCTGCATTAAATAATTTTGGTAAATTCTCTGGGTCAAAACCTAAAGATTTAATTACAAGATCAGCTTTTATTTTGTATTCTGACCCAACTTCAATCTCTGGACGTCTTCTTCCAGATGAGTCTGGGTCTCCAAGCTTCATTTTATTTACTTCGACAGCCTCCACTTTATTTCCGCCGATAAATTTTTTAGGACTACTTAGCCAAACAAACTGTACGCCTTCTTCTATAGCATTTCCAACTTCCCTCGATGACCCTGGCATATTTTCTCTATCTCTTCTATATAAGCATTTTACTGATTTTGCATTTTGTCTAATAGAAGTTCTTACGCAGTCCATTGCGGTATCTCCACCACCTATAACAACAACGTCTTTACCTTCAGCATTGAGAGTTCCATTGTCAAAAAGTTCTACTTTGTCTCCTAAACCTTTTCTGTTAGAAGCTGTTAAAAATTGCATAGCGGGAAATATATTTTTTAAATCGTGACCTGGAATATTTATTTCTCTAGCTTTGTATACGCCTGTAGCAATTAAAATTGCATCATGGTTTTCTTTTAACTCATATAGTGTTTTATTCCGGCCCACCTCAAAGTTTTGAACAAATTTAATACCGCTATCTTTTAAAAGTTTTGTTCTTCTCTCAACTACAAATTTCTCTAATTTGAAATTTGGAATTCCATAAATCAGAAGTCCCCCAGGTCTATCATACCTGTCGTAAATCGTGACTTGATATCCCATTTTTCTTAATTCTTCTGCGCATGCCATTCCTGCAGGTCCTGCTCCTATAATTCCTACAGATTGTTTAAGCTCTTTTTTAACTTTAACAGGTTTTACCCAACCTTTCTCCCATGCTGTATCATTAATGTACTTTTCTACTGAACCAATTGTAACTGTTCCGTGACCAGATTGTTCAATTACGCAATTTCCCTCACAAAGCCTGTCTTGAGGACAAATTCTTCCGCAAACTTCTGGCATATTATTTGTGCTTTGAGAAATTTCATAAGCTTCCTTTAACCTGCCCTCGGCGGTAAGTTTTAGCCAATCTGGAATATTATTGCTTAATGGACAATGTATTTGGCAAAAAGGTACTCCACATTGAGAACACCTGCTTGATTGTTCTTTCGCTTTCTCAGTTATAAATTCGTCATAAATTTCATTGAAATCTGTCTTCCTTTTTGATGTGCTTCTTTTAAAAGGAGTTTCCTGTTTTAAATTTACAAATTTAAGCATTTTTTTAGTCATAAGTACGTCTTATTAATTAATTAACCATAAAATTTATACCTTTTAAAGGTCAATAATAATTACCTAAAATTTATAAATCTAATGTTTTTGATGTTATTTTTTGCATAACTGCTATGCATTATAAAATGTCACTAAAAAAACAACCTTCCGATTTAGTTATTTAAAATGATTGAAATATTAATACTTTCTTTTATTCAGGGAGTTTCTGAATTCTTGCCTGTAAGCTCTTCGTCACATCTCATTATAATTTCTAAGTTTTTTAATTTTGAGAAACAGAGTTTATCTATTGATGTTAGTTTACACATAGGATCTTTTATTGCTGTTGTCACTTATTTCTATCAAGATATTTTTAATTTCATAAAAAACAAAATGCTTTTTTTAAAAATTATACTTTCTTCTATTCCTGTGATGTTTGTTGGATACATATTAATCAAATCAAATTTTATTGAACAGTTAAGAAGTATTGAGGTGATAGGTTGGACAACTTTTACCTTCGCCATTCTATTGTATGTTAGCGATAAATTAAAATCTAATAAGAACATTAAAAAAAACTTCAGTTATAAAGATGCTATCATTATAGGAATATTTCAAATTTTATCGTTAATACCAGGTGTAAGTAGAGCTGGTATTACAATTACAGCAGGAAGATTTCTTAGATACAATAGATACGATGCATCCAAAATTTCTTTTTTGCTTTCAATTCCTACTCTTGGAGTAATTTCAATTTACGGCTTAAGTGAGATTACATCTTATGATGATTTGAGTTTTTCAATTATAAATATAAATTCGATTGTTTTATCTTTTATTTTTTCATTAATCACAATAAAATTTTTTTTAAAATATATACAAAAATCGAGTATGGCAATATTTGTATTATACAGATTAATTTTAGGAGGAATTTTAATTCTTTATACTTATTTATAGAATAAAAGTAAGACCTACTAATATTACTAAGATTAAAATAAAAAAAATAATTACTGCTTTTTGTAATGACATGTTAAATTCTCATTTCTTTATATTTAATAAATTCTTCTCGATAAAACAATAAATTAAAGTGAACAAGTATTTGGATCTTAGTTCTTTAATTTTAAACTTTGATTCACCTTTTTTTCTTCCCATCCAATTGATTGGAACCGTAATATAGTCATAGTTCCTTGAAATAATTTTAAGTGGTATTTCTAGAAAAACATTAAAGCTTTCTGAGATCAGAGGCATTATTTCCAACAAGGCTTTTTTAGTGTAAATTTTAAATGCATTAGTATAATCATTATATTTATTCCAAAAAATCAAACTTACAAAAAAATTAAAGATCCTGTTAAGAACTAATTTTTGTAATGGATAATCATTAACTTTTGACTCTTTCATGAATCTTGATCCTAATACAGCATCATATTTTTCTGTCTTTATAAGATCGAAGTATTTTATTAAGTCATTTATATCGTCAGACTGATCAGCCATCATAATAGCAATATAGTTTCCCTTAGATTCCAGAACGCCAAGGTTTATCGCGCCCCCTAAGCCTTTTTTTAAATTGTTGCAAATTCTGAAATTTTTATAACTTTGTGCCAAAGTTTCAGCCTTTAATAACGTGTCGTCAATACTAAAATCATTTATTATCAAAACCTCAAAATTTAGGTTTTTAAGGTTATCGTTAAAATAATCGAATACGCTTTTTAGATTTTCTGACTCATTTCTAACTGGTACAATTATTGACAACATAAGTTTGTTTATTTTTTATCATTAGTAAGATATTTATTTTATAATGAAAATACTTATTACAGGTGGATGTGGGTTTGTCGGTTCAAATTTAGCCATTTTTTTAAAAAAAAAAATAAAAAATTCATCGGTATTTACTCTGGACAATCTCCTGCGAAAAGGATCGATGCTTAATAAAAAAAGATTAAAAAAAAACAAGATTCATAATTTTAATTTAAACATAGAAAATTCAAAGAAAATTAAATTACTTCCCAAATTTAATTTAATAATTGATTGTTGTGCTGAACCAGCAATAGAAGCATCTAGAAAAGATCCGTCAAGAGTTTTTAACACAAATTTAATTGGAACTTTCAATATTTTACAAAAATGTATTAAAGATAAATCTAATCTCATTTTTTTGTCCTCGAGTAGAGTTTATTCTATTCTTTCACTAAGAAAAATTGTTAAAAATTTAAATATCTCTAAACCATTGAAAATTAAAAAAACTATTGATGAAAATTTTGAGTTAAATGCACCAAGTTCTTTATATGGATTTACAAAGTCTGCGTCTGAAAAATTGATACAAGAATTTTTTTACGAAAGAAAAAATAAGTTTATAATAAATAGATTTGGTGTAATAGCTGGGCCGTGGCAGTTTGGTAAGCAAGACCAGGGTTTTGTTCCTTTGTGGATTGCTAAGCACCTTTTGAATAAAAAAATCAATTACATTGGGTTTGGTGGAAAAGGAAACCAAGTTCGAGACGTAATCCATATAGACGATGTTTGCGAAATTATTTTTTTACAAATTAAAAAATTGAATCTTATTTACAATAATATTTTTAATATTGGTGGAGGTAAGGCTAATACGATATCACTAAGAGAACTGACTTATAAATGCAGAGAGATAACAAAAAACGATATTACAATTGGAAAAATCTCAAAAACTTCAATTTTTGATATTCCATATTATGTTACTAATAATAATAAAATCAAAAAAATGTATAATTGGAAACCATCAAAAAATATAAATGATATTTTAAGTGATATTAAAGTTTGGTTACAAAATTATACAAACGTATTGAGTTATTTTAAATGAGTGTAGCTTTAATTACAGGTTCGTGCGGTTTAGTGGGCTCAGAATCTGCTTTATTTTTTTCAAAAAAAGGGTTTGAAATTATAGGAATTGATAATAATTCACGTAGATTATTTTTTGGAAAGGATGGTGATATATCATGGGTAAAGTCAAAATTAAAAAAAGAAATTAAAAATTATTACCACTTCAATACTGATATAAGAGACTATAACTCACTAGAAAAAATTTTCAGAAAATATAAAAAAAATATCAATATTATAATTCATTCTGCTGCTCAACCGTCGCATGATTGGGCAAAGGGAAAACCTTTTATTGATTTTGATATTAATGCTAAAGCAACGCTTAATTTGTTAGAATTAACAAAAAAATATACGCCTGAATGTCCTTTTGTGTTCATGTCAACAAATAAAGTTTATGGTGATAATCCCAACAAACTTCCATTGTTAGAAAAAAAAACAAGATGGGAGATTAACCCTAAACATAAATTCTACAAAGGGATAGACGAGTCTATGAGTTTAGATAATTGCACTCACAGTTTCTTTGGAGCATCAAAAGCTTATGCTGACTTAATCGTTCAAGAATATGGAAAGAATATTGGTTTAAAAACATCTTGTTTTAGAGCAGGCTGTATTACAGGTCCGATGCATTCTGGTGCAAAGCTTCACGGATTTTTATCCTTTTTAGTAAAAGCATCAATTAAGAATAAGAAATATACATTAATCGGTTATAAAGGAAAACAAGTTAGAGACAACTTGCATAGCAATGATTTAGTAAAATGTTTTTGGGAATTTTATAAAAAACCTAGAAATGGTGAAGTTTATAATACTGGAGGTGGAAAATTTTCAAATTGTTCTATTTTAGAGGCATTAAAAATTGTTGAGGATTCGATTAAAATTAAAATTAAAAAAAAAGTAATTAGAGAAAATAGAGTTGGAGATCACATTTGGTATGTTTCAAACATGAATAAATTTAGAAAACATTACCCAAAATGGAAGCAAATTTATTCGACAAAAAAAATAATATATGAACTTATTGAAAATTTTAAATCATAGATTTTTAGAAAAAAATTTTAATTTTTATATATTAATTTTTTTATCTGGAATGATTGCGAGATCTTTCATTGCACTAAATTACGGTGATAAAGTCTTAGAAAATGAATGGAAGATTTTGGTTTATAATCTTTACAATTTTAATTCCTTTTCAATGTTAAAATTTGACGATTTTTTTGTACCCAATCTTTGGATGCCACCAATTTACGGTTATTTTATTTATTTACATGCCCTTATATTTGGAATTGAGGAGAAACTAGTAATTAGCGTTATTATTTCTCAGATAATCATTTCTTCATTAACAACTTTAGTTTTTTTTAATATTGTCACATTTTTTTTTAAAAGGGAAATATCAATTTTAGGTTCAATAATATTTTGTTTTTTTCCAATAATAGTATTTTCTTCAAGTCAAATTTCATCTGTTACAATATATTTATTTTTATTTTTGTTATTTATTTTTTTTCTTTTAAAATTAACAAAAAATAAGTCTAATCTTTTAATCTTATCAATTGGAATTATTTCAGGAATATTAGTCCTAACAAGAAGAGATTTTATCTTAATTTATTTTTTTTCATTAATATATTTTTTTCTTTTCTTTAGGGTGAACTGGAAAAAAATCCTTCTCACAACATTAGTTTTGGCCATTACTATATCTCCATACTTAATACGAAATTATATTGCTTTTGATAAAATTATTCTTCATTCAGGTTTTGGATTTAATGTTTGGAAAGCCTATAACCCAAAAGCTAAAGTCGAAGGATATTACATAGAGGAAGAGGAATTAATATCAAAAATCGAAAATGTAAAAAAAGATGTAAACTATAGAATCAATCAAGATAAAATTTATCTTAAAGAGGCTAAAAAATATATTCTGGATGATCCTATAAAATATTTTAAACTTTTTTTAAAACGAATATATTCATTTTATTTTTTAGACTTGAATTCTACATATGAAAATTATTATAATTTAATTCATACACTACCAAATTTACTTTTATCAATTTTATCCATCTTGGGTTTAATAGTATGTAAGAAAAAGAATTTAAGCTTGAATTATTTAATATTAATAATGTTTGTAATTTTATTTATCTACTCTTTTTTCGCCATTCTACCAAGATATAAAATTTACATTATTCCTTTTCAGATAATTTTAAGCCTTTCTTTCTTAGATTTTTTATTAAAAAAATTAATTAAAAAGAATTAATTGACCGCTTTGTGTTTGAAATCCTTTATCAAGATCAATTTTCAAATCTTTTACAGCCTTTTTTACTCCCTCTTGGTTAATAAAATTAAAATCATCAAATAATATTATAGCATTTTTTTCTAATCTTTCTTTTACAAAATTAAAACTATCTAAAGTAGATTGATACAAATCATAGTCTAGATGCACGAAACTAAATTTTAAGTTAGAAATTTTTGCCATACATTCTTTATTTAAATTTGGAAAATAACCTACAATTGTTTCTAGATTTGAATTTTTTTTCGAAAGAATTTCATTAAGATTTTTAGTCATTTGAACATGATCAAAATCTTTAAATCGAGTTTGCTTTGTAAAAGGCCTATATGAGCCTTGGTAGTGTTCATCAAATTTTGAGATATTTTCTTTAATTTCTTTTGCATGAAATCCGAAGCTATCTACAGAAAATATTTGAGAGTCCTTTTTGATAAATTTAGAAATTGTTGTTAATGTTGCTCCACGATCTGTACCAAATTCAATAATATTAGTATGCATACCCTCAAAAATTTTATTATGCAGCTTGACAAGTTGATAAACAGTAAAGTTTCTCTCTTTATCTTGCGAGGATTGGTTTTTTATATTTTTCCAATTTATTCTAAAATCTTCGGGATAATCTATTACAACGCTTAAAAAGTATTTTCTTAAACCCCAAAAAAAATTTGAAAGTTGCAAAATTATTTTCATTTGCATATTTTCACTAAATAATCTTCCTACTAATGATCTTATTTTTTTAAATACCATAATTAATCGCCTGGTGCGCCTGCAAGGATTTGAACCCTGAACCTCCTGGTCCGTAGCCAAGCGCTCTATCCAGTTGAGCTACAGGCGCCTAGACATGAATTATCAAAGAAAGTATTGTATTTAAAGGTTAAACATCTATATAATTAAGAAATGAGTGACAATTCAGTGGTAATTACTTCAGCATTAAGGACTGCAGTAGGATCTCTTAATAAAAGTTTAAAAAATGTACCTGGTTTTAAGCTCGGATCTGCAGTGCTCTTAGATAATTTAAAAGATTCAAAATTAAGACCAGATGAAATAGATGAAGTTATCATGGGACAAGTTTTAACTGGCGGCGCTGGTCAAAACCCAGCTAGACAAGCATTAATTCATTCGGGTATTCCAAAAGAAAAACCAGCATATGTTGTAAATCAGGTTTGCGGGTCTGGAATTAGGTCTGTTGCGTCTGGTTTTCAAAGTATTTTGTCAGGAGACTCAAAGATTGTTATTGCTGGTGGACAGGAAAGTATGTCTTTAGCTCCACATGCAGTGCATTTAAGAGATGGAAAAAAACTTGGCGATACAGAATTGACTGACACAATGATTAAAGATGGACTTTGGGATGCTTTCCACGGATATCATATGGGCATCACAGCAGAAAATGTTGCTGAAAAGTTTCAGGTAACACGAGACGAACAAGATAAGTTTGCCTTAAAATCTCAGCAAAAGGCTATTAACGCCCAAAAAGATAACAAGTTTAAAAATGAAATAATAAACTTTAAAATAAAATCAAGTAAAGCTTCAATTGATTTTAATTTTGATGAACATCCTAGAGACGGGATAAATTTAGAGGCTCTTAAAAGGTTAAAGCCAGTTTTTAAAAAAGACGGGACTGTCACAGCAGGAAATGCGTCAGGAATAAACGATGGTGCTGCTGCTGTTACCCTAATGAGTTCATCAGAAGCAGAAAAAAGAGGTTTAAAAAAATTAGTTAAAATAAAGTCTTGGGCTAGTTGTGGAGTTGATCCAGCTTTAATGGGAACGGGTCCTATTCCATCTTCAAAAAAGGCATTGGAGTTAGCCGGATGGTCTGTAAAAGATTTAGATCTTCTTGAAATCAATGAGGCTTTTGCTGCTCAAAGTATAGCTGTTCTAAAGACATTAGGTGCTCCAGAGGAAAAAGTTAATGTTAACGGAGGAGCTATTGCAATAGGTCATCCTATTGGGGCTTCTGGTACAAGAATTCTAGTTACTCTCATTCATGAAATGATTAAAAGAGATGCAAAAAAAGGACTAGCTACTCTTTGTATAGGAGGTGGAATGGGAATCGCAATGTGTGTTGAAAGATAAAATACTATCTTTAAATGGAACTTCCTATTGTTAATCATCCAGATTATGTTGCAAAAATAAATGATGATAACAAATTTCCTATAAAGAAATTTGGTGCCTTAGCAAATCATCTCTTGGAAGCTAAAGTGGTTCAGAAATTTTATATTCCTAAAGAATGTTCAGTTGAAACAATGAAAACTTCTCATTCATTAAAATATATAAATGATATTAAGAATAAGACCCTAGATATTCAAGCTCAGAAAAAAATTGGTTTCCCAATCAATGATAGCGTTGTAAGGAGATCTTTTGTTGCTACCGGAGGGACTGTGCTGGCTAGTAAACTTGCTTTAGAGTCTAGGCTTGCTTGTAATACCGCTGGCGGTAGTCATCATGCTACTTTTGATTATGGAGCTGGATATTGCGTTTTTAATGATACTGCTGTTGCGGCCAATTATTTAAAAAACAAGGGGTATGCAAAAAAGATACTAATATTAGATTTAGACGTCCATCAAGGCAATGGAAATTCAGAAATATTTCAAAACGATAAAGATGTTTTTACTTTTAGTATGCATTGTGCTTCAAATTATCCTGCAAAAAAATCTAAAAGCGATATTGATATAGAGCTTAAAGACAATATGGAAGATAATGAGTACTTAAATGTTTTAAATAAAAATCTGAAGGAGCTAAATTATAACACTTATGATTTTGTTTTCTATATTGCAGGGGTTGATATTCATCATGAAGATAGACTTGGTAAACTAAAAATCTCTGACGGGGGCATTAATAAAAGAGATCAAATAGTTATTGAAAACTTTTATTCTAAAAATATTCCTTTATGCGGTGTTCTTGGAGGAGGTTATAACAAAAGTTTTCAAAAGCTTATTGAACTTCATTCAATGTTGCACAAAAATTGTGCAGAATATTTCTGATTAGTCCTGGCTTAAGATGGTAAAATTAGGGACTTAAGCCAAGACTTAAATTCATAATATTCTTAAATAAAATTATAGTTAATTTATAAAACTGACGCGCTACAATTTAAACGGTGTCAGAAAGCTTCACTCAATAAAAATTTGCTAAAACTTGTTAAAATTACCCTTATAATCATTATTTTTTACTCGTTAATAACTTGCTTCTATTTTTATTCATACTAAATCCAGTAAAATATATAGTGTGGGATGGGAATTGATATCCCTCAGGATAATTAGCACCACCATATTCGGGATGCGAATATGTACCATATTTAATGTCAACATAATCATGATGAGCTGTTTTAAACCCCGATCTATTAACTTTTAATTCATCATTTATATAAACTTTGATAAAACCATCATAATCTTTTGAGTATCTAATA
The DNA here is from genome assembly GCA_902617025.1 of uncultured Pelagibacteraceae bacterium. Lineage (GTDB taxonomy): Bacteria > Pseudomonadota > Alphaproteobacteria > Pelagibacterales > Pelagibacteraceae > Pelagilacustribacter. Next base: position 52,394 of record CACMVB010000007.1, read on the forward strand.
TTAAACTCAACTTTGTGCCACTTATCTTTAAGATTTTTTTCATCAATTACATGATTACCTTCAATAGAAAGTTTCCCGTGGTAAATAGATGCGGAAAATTGAGGCGCATAACCGCCTACGGTTTGACCGCCTTTGCGATTAACACCATAAAATTGTGTTATGTAAGGTTGTAAAAGTTTATCTTTAAAATTTTCAGGTGTGTTAGGCACATAAAAATAGTAACCTATCCATATTTCTTTTGCTTTCTTACCTATTCTTAAATCTCCGCTTGAAGCAACTTCAAGTCTTAATCTATTGCTATTACAATCAGTAGTTCCAGTTCCTATTTTGACTTTATTCTCTTTCCAGAAATGACCAGCTGTTCCACAATCTCCTTTTCTAGGGCTAAAGTTTTCAATTAATTTAAAAGGTGATGTGCCTGTAGGGTCTTTAATTATAGTATAATTATGTTTACGTAATTCTTTTTTTAAATAATTTGCTATATGAACCTTGTCGATCTTGCCCCTTTTTAAATAGTTCGGATTTTTAGACACAACATCGGCCAACACAACACCGATCATCATAAAAAAAATCATACTGGTATAAAATATAATCAGTTTTTTCATTTTTAAATTTTGCTAAGAATTGAGTTGTGGCAAATTTTCATAAAACTTCAAAGCTTCAGGATTCGCAATGGCTTCTTTATTATTGATCTTTTCTCCATTAATTACCTGTCTTACAGCTAACTCCACGATCTTACCACTTTTGGTTCTTGGAATTTCTGGAACTTTAATGATTATTGAAGGAACATGTTTTGGTGAACAGTTTTTTCTTATTCTAGATTTAATTGATTTAATTTTTTCATCGTTCAATTCCTCATTATTTTTTGTTGTTACAAATAGGATTACTCTTACATCGTCATTGTAATCTTGACCGATAACTAGACCTTCTGTGATAAAATCAATGTCCTCAACTTGCTGATAAATTTCTGCTGTCCCTATTCTTACGCCCCCAGGATTAAGAGTGGCATCAGACCTTCCGCGCATTATAAATCCGTTATTTTTAGTTCGCTCGATGAAATCACCATGATGCCAAATATTTTTAAATTGAGTAAAATAAGCTTTATGATATTTTTGTCCGTCACCATCATCCCAAAATTTTATTGGCATGGATGGAAAAGGTTTTTTAACTACTAACTCCCCTTTCTCTCCATCTTTTACGCTTTTTCCTTTATCCGTAAAAACATCAACATCAATACCTAGGCTCTGGCCTTGGATTTCTCCCATGTATACATTTGAATAAAGGTTTCCTAAAACTAAACAACCAACTAAATCTGTTCCACCAGCAATAGATGCGAGATGAACATCTTTTTTTATTTTTTCGTATACATACTTGAAACTTTCCTCAGCTAAAGGAGAACCTGTTGAAGTTATTATTTTTATTGAGCTTAGATCAAGGTTTTTACTATCATATTTTTCATTCTTTAAATGATCAATGTATTTAGCGCTAACTCCAAAAAGATTAATTTTCTTGTTTTGACAATACTCTAAAAGAACATCTATTTTTGGATAAACAGGTGACCCGTCGAATAAAAATATAGATGAGCCTGTTGCTAATCCTCCAACTAACCAATTCCACATCATCCAGCCAGTAGTAGTATAGTAAAATAATTTTTCGTTTTCTCTAATATCGCAATGAAGCATAAACTCTTTATTATGTTCAATTAATACATTTCCTGATCCATGAGTAATGCATTTTGGTTTCCCTGTGGTACCGCTTGAAAAAAGAATATAAATAGGATGATTAAATTCAAATCTTTCAAAAACCTCATCTAAGTTGATCTTTAAAGTCTCTTCAAAATTAATGGAATTCTTTAAACTTTCTCTTTCTTGTTTATTATAATTAAATGCAATTACTTTCTTAATTGATGGTATCTGTTTAAGAATTTTTTCTACTTTATCTAAAATATTTATTTTTTTTCCATTGTAATAATAATAATCGCATGTAATAAAAACTTTTGGTTCTATCTGCTTGAACCTGTCTACAACTCCCTGAGCTCCAAAATCAGGTGAACAAGAAGACCATATAATTCCATTTTTTGCACAAGCCAAAAAACAAATGATCGTCTCTATTTTATTAGGCACATACGCTGCAACTCTATCTCCTTTCTGAAGATTTAGTTTTTTGAGATAAGATGAAAATTTACAAACTTTTTCATATAATTCATTCCAAGTAATATTTTCCTCAAAACCTTTTTCAGATAAAAAATTAATAGCTAATTTATCAGATTTTTTTTTAAGGATATTTTCTGTGTAGTTCAATTTTGAGTCTGGAAAAAATTTGGTTTTATTGAATACATTATCTTTTTTAATTATCTCAGATCCCTTATCTCCAATAATTTTCGAATAATCCCAAAACTTTGACCAAAATTCATTTGGGTTATCAATAGACCATTGCCAAATCTCTTTAAAATTAAATGAAGATTGAAAATTTATAAACTTACAAAAATCTCTTAATAAGGAGTTTTCTTTTAATTTTTCTGAAGGTTGCCAGAGTGGTTTATTCATAAAAGCTAATTTAGCTCTAATGAAATTATCTTAATAGATATTTTTTTAATAGAAATTTCTGAACAATTTGACCTTGATTGCTTCTTATTTCTTTCTTTTTAAACAATAAATTAATTAGCCATTTCATATCTAATAGAAACATCAAGAGGTGACAAAAAATGGCAAAAAATGTGTCAAAAATTGAACTATTCAACTTATAAGCGCTATTCTTTCTAGTTTATTATTCAATAACTTTTTTATATGTTCCATCCAGTTTATAATAGAGTTATGGCTCAGAATATTTCAGTCCCAGATATAGGTGATTTTAAAGACGTAGAAGTGATAGAAATTTTAGTCAAACCTGGTGACCAAATAAATAAAAACGATCCTATAGTTACAATCGAAAGTGATAAATCCAGTGTAGAAATTCCATCTCCTTCAGCTGGCCAAATAAAAGATTTAAAAGTAAAAATAGGAGACAAAGTATCTGAGGGAAGCTTGTTAGCAACTATTGAAAATGGTCAAGCAGCTTCTTCTCCAAAACAAGAAATAAAACAAGAAGTTGTTAAAGAAGAATTAATCCAAGAAAAACCAAAAACAAACGGCAACTTAAATCCTGTAAAACAAGTTAAAAAGGTTTTTGCAGAACCAGCTTCAAAAGATGACATTGATCCTGTTGAAACAAATGAATGGATAGAATCGTTAAATTCTGTAATTGAGTCTGATGGAGCACCAAGAGCAAGCTATCTATTAAATAAAGTTATTGATCAAGCTTATAAATCTGGTTTGGTTTTACCTGATACTAGAACAACGCCATATATAAATACTATTCCACCCGAGGCTGAGGCTAAATCCCCGGGTGATCAAAATATTGAAAAGAAATTAAGAGCAATTATTAGATGGAATGCCGCTGCCATGGTTGTAAAAGCTAATAAGAAAAGTGCTGAACTAGGTGGACATATAGGAACTTTTGCGTCAGCAGCAACATTGTATGACGTTGGTATGAATCATTTTTGGAGAGCGAAAAATAATAAATTTGGTGGTGACTTAGTATATTTTCAAGGTCACTCGGCTCCAGGTATGTACGCAAGAGCATTCTTAGAGGGAAGGCTCTCAGCAAAACAATTAGATGGATTTAGACAAGAGGTTGGTAAAGATGGTCTATCATCTTATCCTCACCCTTGGTTAATGCCGGACTTTTGGCAGTTTCCGACTGTGTCGATGGGTCTTGGTCCCATCATGGCGATTTATCAAGCAAGATTTTTAAAATATTTAATAAATAGAGGTTTAGTCAAAGATGAGGGTAGAAAAATTTGGGTATTCTTAGGAGACGGAGAAATGGATGAACCGGAGTCTATGGGGGCAATCGGTTTAGCTGCAAGAGAAAAATTAGATAATTTGATCTTTGTAATTAATTGTAACCTTCAAAGACTAGATGGGCCAGTAAGAGGTAATGGAAAAATTATTCAAGAACTTGAGGGAAGTTTTAGAGGAACTGGTTGGAATGTTATCAAAGTTATTTGGGGATCTTATTGGGATAAACTTTTGATGAAAGATAAGTCTGGCCTACTTGTAAAGAGAATGAATGAATGTGTCGATGGAGAGTATCAAGCTTTTAAAGCTAAGGATGGTTTATACGTTAGAGAAAAATTCTTTGGAAAGTATCCAGAACTAAAAGAAATGGTATCTACAATGACAGATAAAGACATTTGGAGATTAAATAGAGGTGGCCACGATCCACATAAAGTTTACGCTGCCTATCATTCAGCAATGCAGCATACTGGTTCTCCAACTGTTATTCTTGCAAAAACAATTAAAGGTTACGGTATGGGAAAATCTGGTGAAAGTATAAATACAACTCATCAACAAAAGAAATTAGATGAGGAGGATTTACTTTATTATAGAGATAGATTTGGTGTTCCTCTTACTGACAAGCAGGTAAAAAATATTGAGTATTACAAACCAGATGAAAACTCTGAAGAAATTAAATATCTAAAAGATCAAAGAATAAAGCTTGGCGGTTTTATTCCAGAAAGATCCTCTTTTGCAAAACAAATCAAAGCTCCTCCTAAGGAAATTTTCGATAACTTCATGAAATCTACAGGAGATAAAGAAATGTCGACTACAATGGCATTAGTTAGAATGCTAACTGCATTACTGAGAGATAAAAATATATCACCAAGATTAGTTCCTATTATCCCAGATGAAGCAAGAACTTTTGGTATGGAGGGATTCTTCCAAAAGATAGGAATATATGCACATGAAGGTCAAAAATATGAGCCTGTAGACTCAGAGCAGTTAAGTTCTTACAGGGAAGATAAAAGTGGTCAAGTATTAGAAGAGGGTATAAACGAGTCAGGAGCAATGTCATCTTGGATTGCAGCTGGTACAGCTTACACAAATCATGATTTAGAGATGATACCAATTTATATTTTTTACTCTATGTTTGGTTTTCAAAGGGTTGGGGATTTGGCTTGGGCCGCTGGAGACTCTCAAGCAAGAGGTTTCTTGATTGGGGCTACTGCAGGAAGAACTACTTTAGCTGGAGAAGGACTTCAGCACCAAGATGGTCATAGTCATTTACTTGCATCAAATATTCCTAACTGTATTAGTTATGATCCTACATTTGCTTATGAAATGGCTGTAATATTAAGAGATGGACTAAAAAGAATGCATGAAAAAAAAGAAAATATTTTCTACTACATCACTGCAATGAATGAAAATTATTCTCACCCAGAAAAGCCAAAGGGTTCTAATGAGGGAATTCTTAAGGGAATGTATTTATTTAAAGAAAATAATAACAAGAATAAAACTAAAGTGCAGCTTTTAGGTTCAGGAACAATCTTAAGAGAAATAATTGCTGCTGCAAAAATTTTATCAAAAGATTATGGTGTAGACTCTGATGTATGGAGTGTAACTAGCTTCAATGAATTAAGAAAAGACGGTATGGAAACCGAGAGATGGAACTTACTAAATCCAAATGAAAAAAAGAAAAAATCATATGTTCAAAAGTGTTTAGAAAAAACAGATGGGCCAGTTATTGCTGCATCAGATTACACTAGATCATTTTCAGATCAAATAAGACCTTACACAGAAAAACCATTTTACTCATTAGGGACTGATGGTTATGGAAGAAGTGATACCAGAAAAAATTTAAGAAAGTTTTTTGAGGTCGATAAAGAACATATAGTTGCCTATACATTAAGTGCTTTAGCAAAAGAGCAATTGATTGAGACCAAGAAAGCTGAAAGTGCGATCAAAAAGTTTAAGATTGATAAAGATAGAGATTTTCCATCTAATTTATAAATATGGCTAGTACAAAAATTTTAGTTCCAGATATGGGTGACTTCAAGGATGTAGAGATTATTGAAGTTCTGGTCAAAGAAGGTCAACGAATAAAAAAAAATGACTCTCTTATTACACTGGAAAGTGACAAATCAAGTGTTGAGGTGCCTTCCACTCATGAAGGAGTTATTGAAAAAATAAATGTTAAAGTAGGTGATAAAGTCAACAAAGGAGACTTGATTCTTAGTCTGAATGTGAAGAGTGCTACTGAGGAAAAAAAAGAAGTAGCCAGTGAGCAAAAAAAAGTAGAACAGACAGAAATAAAAGAGCTCAAACCTCAGAAACCAAAAGAAATTATTCCTGTAGTGCCTACATCACAAGCAGGTAGTAAGTCAGCTAGTCCAAAGGTTAGAAAGTTTGCGAGAGAGTTAGGTGCCAATGTAGTTGAAATACCTGGTTCTCAAAGAGGTGGTAGAGTTTCTGAGGAAGATGTTAAAAATTTTGTAAGATCTCAAGTTACAGTCAGCGGTGGAAAAGTAGAAAAGAAAGTTCATAAAGAAGAGTATCCGCATGAAGAGTTTGGTGAAATCGAACTAAAAGATATACCAAGAGTTAAAAGATTATCTGGTCCTCACTTAGTAAGATCTTGGACTGAAATTCCCCATGTAACACAACATGATGAAGTTGATATAACAGAAATGGAGCAATTTAGATCATCATTATATGATTACTATACTGGTGAGAAAATAAAAGTGACACCTCTTGCTTTTATAGCAAAAGCACTTGTAAGTGCTTTGAAGAAATTTCCCAATTTTAATGCTTCAATTGACAGTGCTAACGACAAAATTATTTATAAAAAATATTTTCATGTTGGTTTTGCAGTAGATACTCCTCACGGTCTAATGGTGCCTAAAATAAGAGATGTTGATCAAATGAGTATAAAAGAAATTGGAAGCGCTTTAAGAAAAACAAGTAGACTTTGCAGAGATTTGAAAATTGATAAGAAGGAATTTTTTGGCGGCTCAATGACCATATCAAGCTTGGGTGGCATTGGAGGAACTTTCTTTACCCCAATTATCAATCCTCCTGAAGTAGCCATACTTGGAGTCGGAAAAAGTTTCGACAGGTTAGTAAAAGATAATGACAAGTTTGTTTCAAGAAAAATTTTACCTATTTCACTCTCATACGATCATAGAATAATTGACGGCGCGGAGGGTGCTAGGTTCTGCGTTTATCTAGGGAAATGTCTTGGCAAGGACTTCGCTTTTAAACTTGCCGTTTAATCAATTATAAAATAGTACAAGGCATGAATAAAAAAGTTTTCTCTCTTATTTGTGCTATCAGCTGTTCTTTAATTTGGGGCTCAGCTTTTGTAGCTCAAGATATGGGAATGGATTATAATGGACCATTTACTTTTACTTTCGGAAGGTTATTTCTTGGATTTCTCACGTTAGTCCCATTTTTATATATTTTCGAATATAAAAAAGTTAATTCAATAATTTTTAAAAGAGTAAATATTTTAAATCTTTTGCTTATTGGATTTCTTCTTTCAATGGGAAATGTCTTACAACAATATGCTCTACTTTATACAGATGTAGCTAATACAGCAGTATTCACAATTTTTTATGTAATCTTAGTTCCATTTGTTGCTTACTATTTTTTTTCAAAAAATATTCATAAATCTGTTTGGCTATCTATAATTATTTGTTTATTTGGAGGTATTCTTTTAACTGAGTTCGATAACATTCAAGTGAGAATAGGAGATAGTATTGCAGTTTTTAATGCATTATTTTGGGCGTTCCACATTATTTTTATTTCAAGATTTTTAAGAATATTTAATTATCCAATTACTATTGCATGCCTTCAATGCTTAATTGCATCTATATTTGCATTGATGCCAGCTTTTGTTTTTGAAAGTGTTAAATTTTCAAATATGGTTTTAGATGGAAAAGAGATGTTATACGCTGGAATTCTATCAAGTGGAGTGGCGTTTCTTCTTCAAATTTACGGACAACAAAACCTTTCTCCAGCGCCTGTAGCTATTATATTTTCACTAGAAGGTGTATTCGCTTCAATTTTCGGATGGATAATTTTAAGTCAGTTTTTAAATGAAATTAAAATTATAGGAATAATTCTTATTTTATTTGCAGTTATTTTTTCACAATTAGCTCCGTTATATGATAAAAAAAAGTATGGACGAGTCTAATCAAGGGTTTATGAAACATCTTGGCGGGTTAAAGCTAAAAAAAATTAGCGATACTCAATATGAGTTTACAGTAGAAGTTAAAGAAATACATTTAAACACTGGTAAAATTGCACATGGTGGTTTTCTTTCCACTATAGCAGATACTGGTATGGGAACTGCTGCTCACAGAGTTGCTGGCGACAAGAGATGTGTAACAATTAATTTAGATATGAAATTTATCTCTGTAGGCCAACTTGGTGATAAACTTACCGGAAAAGTAAAAATATTAAAAAAAACTAAAACACTGGTTTTTATTTCTTGTGAAATTTTAAATTCAAGCGACATAGTTGCCTCTGCAAGTGGTACTTGGAAAATACTACAATAGTATTTGATGAAATCAAAAACTGTCTTCGTTTCAATTTTATTTATTTTTATTTCAATTAAAAGCGCATCTGCGAATTTTTTTAAAAATATTACAGATTTAATAGATAACAACTACGAAAGTCTCAGATATGGTATTTCTGTGGCTGATGTTAATAACGACGGTACTTATGAATTTATAGTAGCTGGTTTTGGAAGTGAAAATTTAGCATTGTCATACAAAAATAATAAACTAATAAATATTGTAAATGATACTAAATTTGCAGATAAAAGAAGTTTTACTATTGGTGTAGCTGCTTGCGATATTGATTCTGATGGATACGAAGAGATTTATTTTTTAAATACTGATACTTATAGTGGTGAAAAAAAATATTCCGACCGATTAATAGATTTAAAAAATACAAAATTTTTTGATCTTTTTGAACAAAAGAAGAATCAAATAGATTTAAACTTTACAGCTGGTCGTTCCGTTGTTTGTGTTGATAGAAACGGAAATGGAAAATATGGTATTTATGTTGCTAATTATGGAGGTCCAACAAGATTTTATGAAAAGTTTAAGGGAAAAATAAAAGATAGGGCAGCAGAGTTCGGCTTGGATAAAATTACTGGGGGAAGAGCAGTCGTTGCTGGACATATATTATCAAACAATATTGATATTTTCGCAGCTAATGAAAGAGGAGTAAATTTTTTATACAAAAATGTTGATGGTGTTTTTTATGATGTGGCATCAGGGTACAATGTTTTAGACCCTTATGAAAATGGAAGAGGAACTGCGCTAAGTGATATTTTGTACAGAGGTCAATTAGATATTGTTAGTGGAAATTGGGATGGAGAGCACCGTATTTTTATAAAGAAAGAAAACTCTTTTAAAGACATTGCCGATAGCAATTTTAAAAGGCCATCTAAAATTCGAACTGTTATCTCAGCTGATTTTGATAATGATGGATATGATGAAATATTTCTTAATAATATCGGCGAAGCAAATAAATTATTCAAAATTAAGGAAAATGGAAAATTAGAGGAAATAGATATCACTTCTAACTCTGAAGCAAATGGTCTTGGAACTGGTGCTGCTGTAGCGGACATTGATAAAGACGGAATTTTAGAATTATTGATTGCCCACGGAGAAACAGGAAATCAAATACTTACACTTTACAAAGCAAATGTAAAAAAAAATAAGAATTATTTAAGAGTAAAAGCTTTGAATACAAATGGAGCTCCAGCTAGAGGTGCAACAGTGACACTAACATCCAATTTAAGAAAACATTCTAAAACAATAGACTCTGGTTCAGGATATCTATGCCAAATGGAGCCTGTTGCCCATTATGGAATTAGAAATGGTGAGAAAGACTTTGAAGTACAAATTAAATGGACAAATGGGAAAATAAATAATTATAAAATAAAAGAAACAGGGAAGACTTATATTTTTAAACAAAGTAAAATGACTATCTCGCCATCCTAATAAAAATATCACCCATACCAATATTCATTTCTTCTAACGGAATATCGTTTTTAAAAGCACAAAATCTACCTGTAATTTCATTGGCCTCTATCTTTTTGATATCAGCTTTTTGACATTTTTTGGCTTCATAGAAAAGACCTATCACAAGCTTACCGTCGACGACAAATACTTCGTCATCATTTAGTCTTTGATTTTTACAAAAATAATTTCTATTTACTTCCGCAGGAAAATCTTTTTTTGAACAAGGATTGTTAATTAGTAAAACATCAATTTTTTTAAGACCGTCTTTAAACTTGTGTTTAATTTTTTTAACTTTTGTATAATTCATTAGATCACAAGAACAAGGCCAACAACATCTATAAAGCTCACCACAAATATTTTTTTGTGTTCTTAACTCCTTAACATATATATAATCAGGTTTTTCTCCTGGATTTATTAAAGAACCCGAAACAGGGCAATAAAATTTATTATATTCTTTAAACTCTTCATAAGTTAAGTCTTGATCTATTAAATACTTGAAAAACCTTGGACCTGCAGCATTCCTGTTACTGTCTGGAAATATTTTAGACCAATTTTTGACGAGGTTTTCGTAATAAAATTTTTTTTGCTGAAAATTAACTTCAGCAAAACTAATCGAATTTAAAAATACACTAAAAATTAAAGCTTTTAAAAAAATTCTCATTTTATTATTTAAATAGATTTTTAGATAAAAGCACTGCGCTCTTATGTTGCTGGAGAAGACTTGCTTCTA
>CACMVB010000008.1:0-20000 GCA_902617025.1 uncultured Pelagibacteraceae bacterium
TCAATTTCTTGTGGAGCTTTAATTTTATATTCAATTGGAATATTTTTTTTTAGAGACTTAATAAAAGCAATACTTGAAAAAAAATTCGAAAAATATATTCACCAGTTCCAAAAAAATGAATTTTTTTACTTCTTTATCTATAGATTTATTGGGGGACTAGGAGTTCCTTTTGGGTTACAAAACCTAATACCAATTCTATTTGATATGAAAAAAATAAATTATTTTTTAGCTAGTTTTTTTGGATTTATCCCAAGTATGTTTATTATGAATACAATAGGCGCAGGTTTAAACTCTTATGTAGAACAAGCACAATCTTTTAGTATAATTGATTTGATTTTGACTCCAGAAATTTATTTTCCAATAATATTATTTGGCGGATTAATGATTATATCTTTATTTGTAAAAAAAAAATTTTTTGATAATGCAAATTAATAAAAATACCTTATCTAACGACTTAAGTCCTTATCTCAAACAACATCAAGGTAATCCAGTGCATTGGCAAACATGGTCTGAAGAAACTTTAAATTATGCTAAAAAAAATTCAAAACCTATACTATTAAGTATTGGATATGCAAGTTGCCATTGGTGTCATGTTATGGCGCATGAAAGTTTTGAAGATAATGATACGGCAAATGTGATGAATCAATTATTTGTAAATATTAAAGTTGATAGAGAGGAGCGGCCTGATTTAGATTTTATTTTTCAAAGCTCGTTTCAACTATTTAATCAAACTGGTGGTGGATGGCCCCTAACAATGTTTTTAGATGAAAACGGAGTTCCATTTATGGGTGGAACCTATTTTCCAAAAGAGCCAAGAAACGGTTTACCATCTTTTAAGGAAGTTCTTAAAAAAGTTTCAGATGCTTATAAAAATCAAAGAGAAAATATTATTAAACAAAAAGATTTAATAATTAAAAATTTAAATCTCAAAAAAAGTTCTGTTTTAAATCAAGATCTTGAACCAATTTTAGATATTGCGTTAAGCCATTTGGATCCTATAAAGGGAGGATATAAGGGCGCACCTAAATTTCCAACATTTAATCTTTATGAAACTCTAATTTACTTTTTTAATAAATCAAAAGAAGAAAAATATTTAGAACCAGTAAAAATCATATTAAAACAAATTTGTTCAAAAGGTATTTATGATCATGTTGAAGGAGGTATTGCGAGATATACGGTTGATGAAAATTGGATTGTTCCCCACTTTGAAAAAATGCTTTATGATAACGTTCAATTTATTCTATTGCTTTCAAAATACTGTAAAATAATAAAAGATAATTATTTCAATGAAAAATTACTACAAACAGTAGAGTTTTTAAGGGTTAATTTTTTAAATAAAGAAGGATTTTTGGGATCAGCTTATGATGCTGACAGTGATGGTGAAGAGGGAAAATATTATGTTTTTAATTACAATGAGATAAAAGATATTAAGAATATTGAAAAATATTTTGAAATAAATCAGGGAGGAAATTGGGAAAAAAAAATTATATTAGTTGAAAAAGAAAAACCAAAAGAAGAAATCATAAAAAATCTTTTTCAAATAAGATCTAAAAGAAACAAACCGTTTTTTGATGATAAAACTCAACTAGATTTAAATTCTTTATGGATAAGCTCCTTAGTTGCTGCAAATGAAGTTCTACCAGATAAAGGATATTTAAATTTAGCTGAAACCTTTTTTTCAAAAATTGAAAAAAAATATATTAATAAAAGCCTTTATCATAGTTATTCTAAAGATAATGTATTCATCGAAGACTATGCTTTTTTAATTAATGCTTTAAATGACTTATTTGAAAAAACAATGAATTTTAAATATAAAGATTTAGCTAGAAAATTATCTAGCGAGGCTATTGATAAGTTTTTTCTTAACGATAAAAATATTTTTCAAAAAAGTCAAAAAAATAAAAATGATATATTTTTAAAACCTATTGATGTTGGTGACAATACTTTACCAAATGGAAACGCAATTATGCTAATAAATCTTGTGAGATTAGGTATGATGGATGAAGCTAAAAAAATTTGTGATAGCTTAAATGGATACTTAAACACTTATAAAAATCATATGATGACATCAATCAGGGCTATTGATTACTTTAATAACATTAAAGAGGGTAAAAATTGCAACGAACAAGGTTGTAAAATTGATATTTAAAAAATCATCCAGACAATTAATGAGTCCAAAGATTTAATTAATTAAAGATTTCCACAAGCTTTATCTTTTCAAAATGAAGCAGTTGCCGTATTTTCGTCGATTTTGAATATTATAGATTATCTTCTTCAATCAAGATACTTGAAAAAAAGCTGCCTAAGAAGTAAGTTTACTTGATAATGAAGGAGCGCTTGTTATGGGAATTCACTACGATTATAAATCAACACGTGGAGATAAAGCCATGAAAAAAGAGGCTAAAAGAAAAGCTCGTATTGAACAAAGAAGAGCAAAAAGATCAAGTGTCAATTCAAGAGAGTCGGACAAAGATACAATGCACGATATCAATAAACCGATTACTCTTGAGGATTTAACAAATCCAGATAAAAATTAAAACCAATATGAAATCTTTTGATAAAAAAGATTCATTAGCTAAAGAACGTGAAGCATCGCTAAAAAAAAATCTAAAGAAAAGAAAAAAGCATAAATCACTAATTAAGAAAAAATATGTCGGTTTTATCAGATAAGTGGATTAAAAAAACAGTTCTTTCAAAAGGTATGATAAAGCCATTCGTGAGTAAACAAGTAAGGAAAGGAAAAATTTCTTTTGGCTTATCTTCATTTGGATATGACGCAAGAGTTTCGAATGAATTTAAAATCTTTACAAATGTAAATTCTGGCGTAGTAGACCCAAAAGTTTTTAAAAAAGAGAGTTTCGTTACTAAAAGGGGAAAAGAGTGTATTATTCCACCAAATTCTTTTGCTTTAGCTAGCACAGTAGAGTACTTTAAAATTCCGGATGACGTTCTTGTCATTTGCTTAGGTAAATCAACATATGCAAGATGTGGAATAATTGTAAATGTTACGCCACTCGAACCTGGCTGGGAAGGCCATGTTACTTTAGAATTTTCAAACACAACACCTTTACCTGCTAAAATCTACGCTAACGAAGGTGTCGCACAATTTATATTTATCAGAGGAAATGAAAAACCTAGAATTACTTACGCCAAAAGAAAAGGTAAATATATGAAGCAAAAAGGTGTTACTCTACCAAAGGTGTAAATTTCTTTAATGCAAAAACTTTTAATTAAAGGAAAAAAAGAGTTATCTGGAACTATTTTAATATCTGGCTCTAAAAATGCATCTTTACCTATTTTAGCTGCATCTCTGCTTGCCAAAGAAGTTAAACTGCACAACGTACCACTAGTAAAAGATATTTTTACAATGTTAGAATTATTAAAATTTATTGGAGTCAAAATAAAAATTAAAAATAATAAAAGATCAATCATATTAAAAAATAATAAAAAGATAAAAACTTTAGCTCCATATAAATTAGTAAAAACTATGCGGGCAGGAGTTTTAGTTTTAGGACCACTCTTGACGAAATACGGTAAAGCTAAAGTTTCATTACCGGGAGGTTGTGCTATCGGGACAAGACCAGTAGATTTACATCTATTTGCACTAAAACAATTAGGTGCAAAAATAAAAATTAAAGATGGCTATATTTCCGCTGAAGCCCCGAATGGGCTTGTGGGTGCAAACATTAAGTTTCCTTCGATTTCAGTCGGCGCTACCGAAAATGCTTTGCTTGCAGCTTTCAATGCTAAAGGAAATACAATTTTATCGAATTGCGCAATAGAACCAGAGATATTAGACTTAATTTCGTTTTTAAAAAAATTAGGAAGCAAAATCAAAATTTCTGGTAGAAAAATCAAGATATCTGGAAAAATGTCTTCTATAAAAAATATAAACCATAAAATTATTTTTGACAGAATTGAAGCAGGGACTTATTTAATTGCTGGTTCTCTATTGAGTAAAAAAATTGTAATTAAGCAAATCAATCCTAAAGTATTAAAATATGAAATTAAAATACTAAAGAAAATGGGTGTCAAGATATCCATTTTTAAAAATTCAATCTTCATATCAAAATCCAAAAAATTAAAAAAAATTTATTTAACTACAAAACCATTTCCAGGATTTCCAACTGATTTGCAGGCTCAATTTATGGTTTTAATGACACAAGCAAATGGTATTTCAAAAATAAAAGAAAATATTTTTGAAAATAGATTTATGCATGTTCCAGAACTTAGAAGAATGGGTGCAAAAATCAAAATTAAAAATAAAACAGCATTTATATTTGGTCCATCAAAATTAAATGGGGCTGAGGTCATGGCAACAGATTTGAGAGCATCAGTAAGTTTAGTTTTAGCTGGATTAATCGCTAATAACAGAACAGTAGTCAATAGAATTTACCATTTAGATAGGGGATATGAATCTTTGGAGAAAAAACTCAAAAAGTGCAAAGCTGAAATAAAAAGAATTTAATATGGAGGTAAAAAATCTTAAACTAATAGCAAGAACTGAAGATGATCTTAGAGTAGTTTCCGCTCATCTTCAAGACTCAATAGCTAATGTATCCGATATAGCAAATTTAGAAAAAAACAAAATTTTTCTCATGCAATTAAACAGATTTATGTGGGAAGATGTCGAAAAAGGAGTATTTAGAAAAAATAAAAGAATAAGGACAATATTAAAATTTGAAAACGTTTTAAACGTGTATTCCAAAAACATAAATCAATCAAAAAACGATAATTTTTTGGATTTTCTTACTATTGAAACTATTAAAATGCCTGATAATAACTATGAAATGAAAATAGTTTTTGCTGGGAACTCCATTATAAAAGTAATCTCAGAGGTCATTGAGGTAACTTTAGATGATCAAGGATCTGCTTGGGATACAAAAAATATGCCCAAACATAAGGAGATATAATGCTCAGATTAATTAATACTAATCAAAAAAATTTTTCAAGAAAGCTTGAACTTATTTTAAACTCTAGAAAACAAAAACAAAAAAGTAAATCAGCTGTTGTAAAAAAAATTATATCTGATGTAAGAAAAGGAGGCGACAAGGCTGTCCTAAAATATGAAAGAAAATTTTCTAATATAAAATCAAATCAAAAACAAATTAAGTTTTCCAACAATGAGTTAAATAAAATCGTAAAAAATTTAAATAAAACACTAAAAAGATCGATTAATATTGCCTATAATAGAATAAAAAAATTTCACTCTAAACAAAAAAATTCCTCTTTTAATTATAAAGACAAATTTAAAAATGAGTTGTCATATAAATATTCTCCAATTGATAGAGTTGGGGTTTACGTCCCGGGTGGAACAGCTAGTTATCCAAGTACAGTATTAATGAACTGCATACCAGCCTTAGTTGCAGGGGTAAAAAATATTTATCTTACCACCCCAGCACTTGGGTCCTCAGTGAATCCTGCGATTATTTATGCTGCTAGAAAATGTGGAGTAAAAAATATTTATAAAACAGGGGGAGCACACTCAATCGCAGCTTTAACATATGGTACAAAAACATTTAAAAAAGTAGATAAAATAGTTGGGCCAGGAAATATGTATGTAGCGTCTGCAAAAAAAGAAGTTTTCGGTGAAGTTGGCATTGATATGGTTGCGGGACCATCGGAGGTAAGCATTATTGCTGACAAAAATTCGAATCCAGAATGGATTGCTTCAGATTTAATAGCACAAGCAGAACATGATATTTTTTCTCAGTCAATATTAATTACTAATAGTAAAGATCTAATTAAATCAGTTAATAACAGCTTAAAGTCACAATTAGCTAATTTACCAAAAAAACACATAGCATCTAAAAGTATAAAAGATTTTGGATTAGCTATTTACGCTAATAGTCTTAATGAAATTGTAGAATCAGCAAATGTAATAGCTCCAGAACATCTTGAGATTGATCATAGAAACTATAAAAAAATAATTAAAAAGATTAGAAATGCAGGATCTATCTTTATTGGTAAATTTTCTCCAGAAGCAATGGGTGACTATATTGCTGGACCAAATCATGTTTTACCAACATCTGGGTCGGCTAGATTTTCATCAGGTTTGTCTGTTAATGATTTTTTAAAACGTCATTCTCTGATAAAAATAACAAAATCAGGTATTGAAAGATTAGGACCATCAGTTATAAATTTAGCTCGGCATGAAAACCTAGAAGGTCATGCTAATTCGATTAAAGTAAGATTAAAAAAGGATATTTAATTGGCAAAACAGGAAACTTTAGAATTTAAAGGAAAGGTAACTGAATTACTTCCTAACGCGATGTTTAGAGTAAAATTAGAAAATAATCATGAGATTTTAGCTCATACCGCTGGAAAATTAAGAAAGAATAGAATAAGAGTTCTTGCTGGTGACAATGTTATGGTTGAAATGACACCGTACGATTTAACTAAAGGTAGAATAACTTTTAGATTTTAGGCCTTGTAGCTCAGTAGTAGAGCAGTACCCTGAAAAGGTATGTGTCGTAAGTGCGATTCTTACCAAGGCCACCACCGAGTAATTTATACCCATCGATATTTTTAACTAAATTTGATAACTTTTTATAATGAACAAAAATACTGGGCTTGTTTGGTTAAAGGAAGATTTCAGATTGAAAAGAAATAATGCATTAGCAGATGCTACAAAAAACCATAATAACGTTGTTGTATTTTATTTATATAAACCTCATAAATTTAAACTCCAAGAAGCCCAAAGATGGTGGGTAAGTAAATCTTTAGAGGAATTTAAAAAAAAATTAAACAATTTTAATATTAATCTAGAAATTATTCAGACCGACTCCTACAAATCCTTTTTTGACAAACTTTTCTATAGGAAAGATTTCTCAATTTATTGGAATAGAACTTACGAACCTAATTATCTCAAATTTGATAATTACCTTTCAGAAAACTTTAAGAAAAATAGAATAGAATTTTATATTTTAAAAGGAAATATATTAAATGAATTTCATGAGGTTAAGAAAAATGATGGAACACCTTTTAAAGTATTTACTCCATTTTGGAGAACAGCTGAAAAATTTTATCAAGAAAAAATTCCATCAAAGGTAAAAAAAATTATTAAATGTAAAAGAAAAATTAATTTTTTTAAAAATACCATTGATTTTAATAAAATTAATCCAGAAAAAAAATGGTTTAAAAAATTTGAAAATTTTTGGTCCCCCTCTGAAGAAAGCGCAATTAAAGAACTTAAAAAATTCACAAGCAGTAAAATCATGAATTATTCAAATGCTAGAAATTTTCCTAATATAGCCGGTACCTCTAAACTTTCGCCTTTTATAAAACATGGTCAAATTCATGTAGAAACGATTTGGGAGGAGTGTGTAAAGTATAAAAGAAATGGATCAAATAAGTTTTTAGCAGAGATTGGTTGGAGAGAATTTAATCATTCATTAATTAATTTTTTTCCACATATGTTGAAAGGAAATTATTCAAGAAAATTTGACAAGTTTCCTTGGGAAAGAAACAAAGATTTTTTAATTGCTTGGAAAAATGGATTAACTGGATACCCAATAGTAGATGCTGGAATGAGAGAACTTTATTCCACTGGTTGGATGCACAATAGAGTTAGGATGATTGTTGGATCTTTTTTAGTAAAGCACTTACTAATTAATTGGTCGGAAGGTGAAAAGTTTTTTAAAAATTGTTTGTTAGATTACAATGAGGCAAACAATGTTTCTGGATGGCAGTGGGTAGCAGGCTCTGGTGCAGATGCTGCTCCTTATTTTAGGATATTCAATCCTATTCTTCAAGGAGAAAAATTTGATAAAGAAGGTAACTATGTAAAAAAATGGTTGCCAGAATTAAGTAACGTACCAAAAAAATTTATTCATAAACCTTGGGAACTTAAAGATGAAAGTATTTTAAAACTTGATAAAGATTATCCTTCACCAATTGTAAGTCATGAAAAAGCTAGAGCTAAAGCTTTAAACGCTTTTAAAAAAATTTAATTAAACGTTTCCATGACAATGCTTAAATTTTTTCCCGGACCCGCATGGACATTTTTCATTTCTTCCAACTTTTTGAAAGCTTTTGTCTCTTTCACCATCAGAATTTTCTTTTTGAGAATTTTCATTTTGCCTATCAGATGAAACTATAATATTTAAGTTAAATAGTAATTTTATTACATCTTTTTTAATTTTACTAAGCAACCCCTCAAAAAGAATAAATGCCTCTTTCTTGAACTCAGATAAAGGATCTTTTTGACCATATTGTCTAAGACCAATTACTTGTCTTAGTTGCTCAAGATACTGCAGGTGAGATCGCCAAGAAAAGTCAATTATTTGTAGGAATATTTTTTTTTCGATAACTTTATTTTGTTCTACTCCAAGTATATTAATTCTAGATTTTTGTTTTTCTGAAAATAATTGCTTCATCTTACTTTTGAAATTTAATTCTTTCTTAGATACTAATTTTAACAAATCCGTATCATTAATTGAGTTTCCTGTAATATTTTTGATCTCACTAATAAATTTCTCATCATTGGACTTTTGGAAGTTATCTACTATTACCTCTAGCTCTTTTAATATCTCTTCAAAAAAATCCTGAAGCATTGAACTAATATTATCTTCTTTTAAAATTTTTAATCTTTGTGAAAAAATTACTTGTCTCTGGTCATTCATTACATCATCAAATTTGATTAAAGTTTTTCGAATGTCAAAGTTTCGGGTTTCAACTTTCTTTTGGGCTCTTTCCATAGCTTTATTAATCCACGGATGATCAATAGATTCATTTTCTTTTAAACCAAGTTTTTTGAGCATTCCATCAATAGATTCTCCGCCAAATATTCTCATCAATTCATCCTGTAAACTTATAAAAAATATTGTTGATCCTGGATCTCCTTGTCTACCAGATCTACCTCTAAGTTGATTGTCAATTCTTCTACTTTCATGTCTTTCAGTTCCGATAATAAAGAGCCCACCTAATTTTTTAACTTGCGACTCATCTTTTTTGTACTCTTGAGCATCATTCATAATGCCATCTTCAATATAATCTTTATTGCCACCCAATTTTATATCAGTCCCCCTTCCAGCCATGTTTGTAGCGATAGTTACTGAGCTTGTTTTACCTGCCTCAGCAATTATTTTAGCCTCTTGTTGATGCTGTTTAGCGTTAAGAACATTATGTTTAATTTTATTTTGAATTAATAACTTAGAAATTTTTTCTGATTTCTCAATGCTAGTAGTTCCAACTAAGACCGGTTGTCTCCTAGAATTACACTCAAGTATTTTTTTAATAATTGCGTTATATTTTTCCTTTTCGGTTCTAAAAATTTGGTCGTTGAAATCTTTCCTTATCATTTTTTTGTTTGTCGGTATTGAAACTACATTCAATTTATAAATATCAAAAAACTCTTCTGACTCAGTCATAGCGGTTCCGGTCATTCCAGCAAGTTTTTCATATAACCTGAAATAATTTTGATAAGTGATAGATGCAAGAGTTTGGTTTTCCTCTTGAATGTCTACATTTTCTTTTGCCTCTATAGCTTGGTGCAAGCCATCCGAAAATCTTCTACCACCTAAAACTCTTCCTGTAAATTCGTCTATAATTTGAACTTTTCCCTCTCTAACAATATAGTCAATATCTTTTTTGAATATTAAATTAGCTTTCAAAGCTTGATTTGTGTGATGAACTAGATCTAAGTTTGCTGGATCATAAAAATTATTATTTTTAAGAATATTTTTTTGTAGCGCTAATTTTTCAATTTTATCAACCCCATTATCAGATAAAATTACATTTTTATTTTTTTCATCTAATTCGTAATCATTTTGATGTAAATTTTTTATAAATTCATTTGTAGTCATGTAAAGAGTTGTTTTATCTTCTATTTTACCTGAGATGATTAAAGGCGTACGCGATTCATCAATTAATATACTATCGACCTCATCCACTATACAAAAATTGTGTTCTCTTTGGACCATTTCATTTAGGTCGTATTTCATATTATCTCTTAAGTAGTCGAATCCTAATTCATTATTTGTAGCGTAGGTAATATCACAATTGTAATTTTTTTTTCTATCATGATCTTCGAGATTATTAGTAATACATCCAGTAGAAACACCTAAATAATCAAAAACTTTACCCATCCATGCAGAGTCTCTTTGAGCCAGATAATCGTTTACTGTAACTATATGAACTCCTTTTCCTTGAAGAGAATTTAAATACGCCGGCAAAGTTGATACTAATGTTTTCCCTTCACCAGTTTTCATTTCAGCTATTTTCCCTTTATGAAGAATCAACCCTCCTGCTAATTGAACGTCATAGTGTCTTTCTCCTAATGTCCTTTTTGCTGCCTCTCGAACTAACGCAAAAGCTTCGGGAATTAGACTGTTTAATTCAAGAGAACCATTTTGAACATTTTTTTTAAAGTTGGCTGTTTTTTCCCTGAAATCACTTTCTTTAAGTGTTTTAATTTGTTCTTCTTTACTATTAATTGCCTCAATAAGATTTTTAATTTTATCTAATTCTTGTTGATTAGAGCTTTTAAATATTTTACTAAAAGTCCTTGTAAATAAATTCATTATACCTCTATATATGTATTTATATTTTAAATTAAACAGTAATTATGACAATAAATATTAAAAATTTCCTTAAAGATAAATCTAAACTCTCAAAAATGGGAGAGTTTCAAAGTTTAAAACAAATTAATGGATTAGAGATGGCCTCAATATCTGCTGACTTGTATGGAGATGGAAGAGATGATTTAGCTTTATTTTATTTCAGCAGAGGCGCAAATTATGCAACATTAACTACAACCAATAGCATCACAGCAGAGTTTATCCCGTGGAATAATAGCTCACATAAAAAGATTATAAAGGGTTTGTTGGTAAACACAAAAAATGCAAATACTTTTACAGGCAAACAAGGTAAAGAAAGCATTGATCTTTTAGCAAAAACTCTTTCAAGAGTTTTAACAATTAAGGAGTCTAAATCTCAAAAAGGCACAAGTGAAACAGTAAAAATTAAAGATTTAATTTTTGCTTCTACAGGCGTTATCGGAGAGGAATTCCCAGCTGAAAAAATTAAAGAAAGATTACCTGATTTAGTTGAAAGGTTAAGGAATGACCAAAACAAAATGTTTTGGTTAAAAATAGCTTCAGCTATAATGACAACAGATACAAAGCCTAAAGTTGCTTATGAGGAGGTTATAGTCGGCGATGAACTTATAAGAATTTGTGGAATAGCAAAAGGATCCGGAATGATAGCACCTAATCTTGCTACTATGCTGTCTTTTATCTTTACTAATGCCGATATTAATTCGAACTTATTAAAAACTCTTTTGAAGAGAGCCTCTGCAAATTCGTTTAATGCTATCACTGTTGATAGCGACCAATCTACAAATGATATGGTAACAATTTTCTCAACTAGAGCGCTTAAAGTGGGACAGAATTTATCATTAAATGATAAAGTAATACAAAAATTTGAGTTAGCTTTAAAAAAATTATGTTTAAACTTGGCAAAACAAGTAGTTGTAGACGGTGAGGGAGCCAAAAAATTTATTACTGTAAATGTCATAAATGCAAAGTCATTGGGAAGTGCAAAAAAAATAGCTTTTTCAATTGCTAACTCACCCTTGTTTAAAACTGCAGTAGCTGGTGAGGATCCTAATTGGGGAAGAATTGTAATGGGTATAGGAAAATCTGGAGAGGAAATAGATCAAAAAAAATTAAAAATTAAAATTGGAGATTTTGTAGTTGCAGAAAATGGTAAAATTTCTGAAACTTATGAAGAAAAAAAACTTAAAGAATATATGCAGTGGGACTCTATTGAAATCGAAGTTAATTTAAAATTAGGAAATGATGCTTTTAAATGTTATACATGTGATTTTACACATGATTATATAGATATAAATGCTGACTACAGAAATTAAAAAATGATAAAATATAATCTTAAATGCAATAATAATCACGAATTTGAAAGCTGGTTTTCTGACTCAAAAGAGTTTGAAAAGCTAAAAGATAGAAAATTATTAGAATGTATATATTGTTCTTCAACAAAAATAAGTAAATCTATAATGTCACCCATGATAACTGGCATTAAAAATAAAAAAAATTTAGACAAGATTTTACAAAAGGAAAAGCAAACATTGCTTGAAATTAGAAAATATGTTGAAAAAAATTTTGAATATGTTGGTAAGGATTTTAGTAAAAAAGTAAGAGATATCTACTACGATAGAAATAGTAAGAAAACTATATATGGGACAACGACTTCTGAGGAAAGAATAGAACTTGCTGATGAAGGAATTGATCTGTTAAGTATTCCTTGGGTAGAAAAAGATAACTAATTCTTATAACTACAAATAATATAATTTACGGAAAGATTGTCTGTTTTGTTCCATTTACTATTTAATGGATTAAATTCTAAACCTTTTATATCAACTGTATTAAATTTTAAATCAACCAGTTTTTTTTCTAGTTCCTCTGGTTTAATAAATTTGTTCCAATCATGAGTTCCTATTGGAAGCCATCTTAAAATGTATTCTGCGCCAATAATTGCTTTAATGTAAGAGGTTAGAGTCCGATTTAAAGTTGCGGTAAACATAAGTCCACCTTTTTTAAGCAACTTGTGACAAGTTTCTAAATAAAGATTTACATCGTTTACATGTTCTACAATTTCTAAATTAAGAATAATATCGTAACTTTCATAATTTGTTAGTTGTTCAGGAGATTTATGTTGATAGTTGATATTTAGATTGCTTTTTTTTGAATGTACAGATGCAACTTTTATATTTTTTTCGGACGCATCTATCCCTGTAACAGTTGCACCCAACCGTGCCATCGGTTCACTAATAAGTCCACCTCCACAACCAATGTCTAAAATCTTTAACCCATTCAAATAGTTCTTATCTTTATCTGTTAATTTAAAATATTCTTTTATTCTTTCAGAAATGTACTGAATTCTAATAGGATTAAACATATGCAGTGGTTTAAATTTCCCTTTTACATCCCACCATTCTTCAGCTAGATTTGAAAACTTTTGAATTTCTTCTTTATTTATAGTAGTCATGACATTTATTTATTTACTAAAATACATTAAAATCTTTTAAAATTATATTAAATTCTAAAATGGTGAAAAAAGTACTAAAGTTTGGCGGAACATCCGTTGGTTCTATTGAAAGGATCCAGCATGTAGCAAATATTATTAAGAAAGAGCATGAATCTGGCAGCAAGATCATAGCTGTAGTTTCAGCTATGTCTGGAAGAACCAATGAATTAATAAAGTTATCTCAAGAAGTTTCAAAAGATTTTGACAAACGAGAACTTGATGTTCTTTTATCCTCAGGAGAACAAGTAACATGTGCTTTGCTTTCTGGTGCACTCAAAGATTTAAATTTAAAAGCAAAATCATGGTTAAACTGGCAAATCCCTATATTGACAGAAGGAGACCACAATAACTCTAGAATTATAAATGTAAATGTAGATAGGATTAATAATTTTTTAAACTCAGGAGTGGCTGTCATTCCAGGGTTTCAAGGCATTTCAAAAAATGGAGAAATTACTACTTTGGGCAGAGGTGGTTCAGACGCAACTGCAGTTGCTCTTGCCAAATTATTTAATGCAGATAGTTGTGAAATTTATACTGATGTGGATGGAGTTTATTCTACAGATCCTAAAAAAATACCAGTAGCAAAAAAAATTGATAAAATTTCTTACGACGAAATGTTAGAATTATCATCTTTAGGTGCTAAAGTTATGCAGTCCTCTGCTGTTCAAACTGCTATGATGTATAATATTCCTTTAGAAGTTAGATCTACTTTTACTGACAGGAAAGGAAGTAAAATTTTTGATCAACAAAATATTGATTATTCAAAAAGTGTTACTGGAGTAGCTTATTCAAAAGATGACGCAAAAATAACTTTGATAGGAGTTCAGGATAAACCTGGTGTCGCAGCAGATGTATTTGAACCACTTAATAAATCCCAAATAAACGTTGATATGGTAATTCAAAACGTCTCGTCTGATGAGAAAACTACTGATATTACTTTTACAATCAAAAGAAATGATCTTATGAAAACATTACAAATTTTACAAGAAAATGGAAAAATTAAATATAAAAGTATTACACAAAATGATAAAGTATCTAAAGTATCAATCGTAGGAGCAGGCATGGTTTCAACTCCAGGAGTAACTTATAAAATGTTTAGAGGATTAGCTGAAGAAAAGATCAATATTTTAGCTATTTCAACCTCGGAAATTAAATTATCGGTTATTATCGATGAGAATAGTACTTTAAACGCAGTTAAAAAATTACATACAATTTTTGATCTAGATTAAGATGGAAATCAGGCCTCATAGAATAATCCACAGAAGGAAAACAAGAAAAATTAAAGTAGGCAATATTTCTGTTGGAGGAAACTCACCTATAAGCATTCAGTCTATGACAAATACTCTTACTACTGATATTAAGAATACAATCAAACAAATTCACTCGTTAGAAGATGCTGGAGCAGATATCGTGAGAGTTTCATGTCCAGATGAGAACTCAACAAAATCTCTTAGAGAAATTGTAAAAGAAGTTAAAGCACCTATAGTAGCAGATATACATTTTCATCATAAAAGAGCAATTGAGGCTGCGGAAATGGGAGCAAGCTGTTTAAGAATTAATCCTGGAAATATTGGATCTAAAAATAGAGTTCTGGAGGTTGTGAAAGCTGCAAAAGATAATAATTGTTCTATCAGAATTGGAGTAAACGCAGGGTCTTTAGATAAAGAACTTCTTGAAAAGTATAAAGAACCATGTCCTGAAGCTTTAGTTGAAAGCGCCAACTACAATATAAAATTACTTGAAGATAATGATTTTTTTAACTTTAAGATTAGTGTTAAATCTTCAGATATTTTTCTAACCGTTAAAGCCTACAAAAAATTATCTGAAATCTGTGATTATCCATTACATTTAGGAGTAACAGAGGCAGGAAGTTTATTGACTGGTAGTATCAAATCTTCAATAGGTATAGGACAGCTTTTAATGGATGGGATAGGTGATACTATCAGAGTTTCATTGTCATCTGATCCTGTGGATGAAGTTAAGGCTGGTTATGAAATACTTAAATCTTTAGGGATAAGATCAAGAGGAGTGAATATAATTTCTTGTCCCTCTTGTGCACGTCAAGCTTTTCCTGTGATTGAAACGGTAAAGAAGTTAGAAAAGAAATTAGCTCACATAAAAAAACCTATTAATCTCTCTATAATTGGTTGTGTGGTTAATGGTCCGGGTGAAGCTGCTCAAACTGAAATTGGACTGACTGGAGGAGGACAAGACAATAATCTACTTTATTTATCAGGTATACCCCATACTAAAATCGCAAGTTCGGAAATAATAGATACGGTCGTTAAGCTGGTTGAGGAAAAGGTAAAAGAAACAAATTGACTAATGATCCCACTTAAAAAAGTTGAAGAAATAATAAATAAACATACTATTTTAGAAAAAGAACTTTCATCTGGAGAAATAGATCCTAAATTATTTGCTAAAAAATCTAAGGAGTACTCAAGAATAGGCAATATAATTGAAACTGCCAAGAGCTACGTAAATTTTGAAAATGAAAAAAAAGATCTAGAAAATATCATTTTAGATACAAAAAATGATGTAGAAATAATCGAGATGGCTAAAAAAGATCTAGAAGACTTAAAACAAAAAAACATAATATTTGAAAATAAGCTTAAAATATTTTTACTACCAAAAGACGAAGATGATGACAAAAATGCTATTGTGGAAATACGAGCTGGTACTGGAGGGTTAGAGGCATCACTTTTCTGTTCTGACTTATTTAAAATGTATGAAAAAGTTTGTTCAAAAAAAAAATGGCAACTAGAAATAATTAATATTTCTAAAAGTGACGCTGGAGGCTTTAAAGAGGTAATTTTTTCCGTCAATGGCAATGATATCTATTCATATTTAAAATATGAGTCAGGTGTGCACCGTGTCCAAAGAATTCCTGAAACAGAAACTCAAGGAAGGGTTCACACTTCCGCTGCTACTGTTGCAGTTCTACCTGAAGCTGAAGAAGTAGATATTCAAATTAAAGACTCAGATTTGAGAATTGATGTTTTTAGAGCAGGAGGTCCTGGTGGACAATCAGTTAATACTACCGATAGTGCCGTGAGAATAACACACGTTCCAACTGGAGTTGTGGTTAGTCAACAAGATGAAAAATCTCAACACAAGAACAAGTCTAAAGCTCTCAAAATTTTAAGATCAAGAGTGTACGATGCTGAAAAATCAAAGAAAGATCAAGAGAGATCTAGCAACAGACGAAGTCAAATAGGAACTGGTGATAGATCTGAAAGAATTAGAACTTACAATTTTCCGCAGGGAAGAGTTACAGATCATAGAATTAATTTTACTCTGCACAAACTTAATGAGTTCCTTAATGGTGAAATACATGAGGAAATGAATGAACAATTAAGATTTAAAGATCAAAATTTAAAACTTGAAAATCTGAAGCAATGAATGCACTTAAACTCATAAATCTTGGTTCTAATGAACTTAAACATAATAATATAAGGACACATAAGCTTGACTCAGAGATATTACTTTCAAAAATCCTGAATAAAAAAAGAGAAGAGATTATTACAAATTTAAAACAAAAAATTGATTTAAAAAAAATAAATGAATTTAATAAATTAATATCCAGAAGGTCTTTTCATGAGCCGATAGCTTATATCGTAAATGAGAAAGAGTTTTGGAGCAAAAAATTTGAAGTAAATACTAAAACATTAATTCCAAGACCAGAGACCGAATTAATTTTATATAATTTGGTTAGAATATTCTCAAAAAAGTCTATATCTATTTTAGATATTGGAACTGGTAGTGGATGCATTTTAATTAGTTTATTGAGTGATATAATTAATGCAAAGGGTATTGGTATAGATATTTCAGAAAAAGCTTTAAATATAGCAAAAAAGAATGCATCAAAGCATGGTGTCTTAAATAGAATAAAATTTTACAAAAGATCAATTTCTGATTTATATCATTTTAAATTTGACATAATTGTATCAAATCCTCCTTATATTCAGACCAGAGATTTAAAAAATTTAGATGATGGTATCAAGAAGTATGAACCCAAAATAGCTTTAGATGGTGGAAATGATGGGCTTGACGTGATTAAAAAAGTTATCTACAAATCTTGTGAAATCTTAAAATTAAATGGTTTGCTCGCAATTGAAATTGGTAACGGGCAATTTAAAAAAGTTTCAAATATACTTTATAAAAAATTATTTAGAATAGAATATAACATTAAAGATTATGGAAATAACACAAGGTGTTTGATCGCGAGAAAAATTAATTATTGATATATATGATAAACAGAAGAAGAAATTTTAGAAGCAGGACGCAAAAAAACAGTTTTAGAAGAAGAAATAGCCCAATCAATTCGTCCAAAACAAACAATTTTAATAACAATGGAAATGTTGGATTTGCCAGAAATGGATCTATGAATAATATATTTAGCATAGAAAAGGCAATGCAAAAATTTCAACAGCTCGCCAAAGATGCACAAAGTAATGGCGATCCAGTTTTGGCTCAAAATTACTTACAACATGCAGATCATTATCTTAGAAGGTATAATGAATTAAATGATAAAAAAGCAAACTTTTCTGAAAAAAATAAAATTTCCGATGACTCTTTGACAAAGTTAGAAAATAAAAATGAGGATGATATCAATCAATCCAATAATCAATCGTAATCAATTATCTAAGTTCAGCTAATTTTAAATCAATTTTAATTCTTTCTAATTCAAAGTTTTCTCTAGCACTACCTTTCAATATTTTTCCAGAGGGAAGCTTTAACCTTTGAGAATTAACTTTTTTTCCATTAACAATTACTTCGTAATGTAAATGTGGGCCAGTTGACATTCCAGTGGAGCCAACGTAGCCAATAATTTGTCCCTGTCTTACTTTTCGTCCTTCTTTAATACCTTTAGCAAAAGCTTTCATGTGAGCGTAAATAGTCTCGTAAGTTGAATTATGTTTTATCTTTACACAATTTCCTCCTCCTCCACACCATCTAGCTCTAGTAACTGTACCAGAACCTGAAGCCATAATAGGGGTACCACTAGGAGCAGCAAAATCTGTACCTCTATGCATTTTATTATAACCTAAGATTGGATGTTTTCTCATTCCAAATGAGGAGGATAATCTAGCACCATTAATTGGAGTCTTCATCAATGACTTGGTAATACTTTTTCCCTTGATATCATAGTACTCCTCTTCCCCTTTATCTTTAAAATTATATAAATTAATTTCCTCCCGATTAACGAACATTGAGGCATAAATAATTTTTCCTGTATCCCTAACTTTTCCATTATCATCTTCAAATTTTTCATAATAAATCTCAAACCAATCACCTTTTCTAATATCTCTTTGAAAGTCGACCTCAAACCCAAATATCCTTGCGAATTCAATAATTATATTTGGTTCTATTTTTGACTCCATAGCTGAAGCATATAAATTATTTTTAATCGAATTCTTTACAACTACCTCTTTCTTATTCAGTTTAATAATATTTTCTCTGATTGTGAAATCTTGCTCAAATTTTCTAATCTCAACAGTATTTGTGTTGCTAATTGGATAAATAAGATTGATTAGTGTGTTGGTACCATTTTCTAACTTTTTGTAAATCAAAGTTAATTCCCTTCCGGAATAAATATTTGATAGTTTTTTTTGCTTTAACTTGAATGAAATATTCTTAATATCCATCTTCATAATACCAAATTCTTTTAATATTTTTTCTATTGAGTCATTGATTTTGATTTTATACTTAACTTTCTCATATGGGCTATTTATCTTTGAAATAAAGTAATTGGAAAGATTAAAAAACTCATCTGATTTTGTGATAACTTGTAAATTATTTGTATTTTCTAAATTCCTCTTTTCTAGAAATTCTTGAGTCGAAATAAAGACTACCGAGAATAAAAAAACCGCCGAAAAAATAATAATGTGAAAAATATTGAAGTTTTTAATTTTAAAACCCGATAATGCTAGTTTTAATTGAAGTTTTTTTCTGTAAAAACTTAGTAATTTATCAATTATCGCCATAGTTGTTTTTCTACAAAAATATCAAGTTGTTTGCAATGCGATATAGCAAATTAAGCGCTATTTTATTTGTTTTTTGTACTATTATACGCCTTGACTTATAACAAAATTGTAATAAAACGAGCGCTCGCCTCTACGTAAATAATTAATAACGTCCGAGGTGTGCAGATTTTAGAGTACAGAATCTTAGCTTTTTTAAATTGTAAATTTTAGAAGAGAAGTGTGGACGGCTAGGTTAATAAAGAAATTGTCGTACACGCTTTAACGAAAAATAACTTTAATATACCTTAAAGTTATTAAAGCTAGTGTGCGCCGTTATTAAACTTGAGAGTTTGATCATGGCTCAGAACGTACGCTGGCGGCACGCCTAACACATGCAAGTCGAACGCAGTAGCAATACTGAGTGGCAAACGGGTGAGTATAATGTGGGAATCTGCCTTTTGGTTTGGAATAACACGGGGAAACTTGTGCTAATACCGAATAAGCCCTTACGGGGAAAGTTTTAATGCCGAAAGATGAGCCCGCACTTGATTAGCTAGTTGGTAAGGTAAAAGCTTACCAAGGCAACGATCAATAGCTGTTCTTAGAGGAAGACCAGCCACATTGGGACTGAGACACGGCCCAGACTCCTACGGGAGGCAGCAGTGGGGAATCTTGCACAATGGGGGAAACCCTGATGCAGCGATGCCGCGTGAGTGAAGAAGGCCCTTGGGTTGTAAAACTCTTTCGTCGGGGAAGAAAATGACTGTACCCGAATAAGAAGGTCCGGCTAACTTCGTGCCAGCAGCCGCGGTAATACGAAGGGACCTAGCGTAGTTCGGAATTACTGGGCTTAAAGAGCTCGTAGGTGGTTAAAAAAGTTGATGGTGAAATCCCAAGGCTTAACCTTGGAACTGCCATCAAAACTTTTTAGCTAGAGTGTGATAGAGGTAAGTGGAATTTCTAGTGTAGAGGTGAAATTCGTAGATA
>CACMVB010000008.1:25000-27460 GCA_902617025.1 uncultured Pelagibacteraceae bacterium
TTCTAGAGCTAAATCTTGTTAAATGGATTAATTCCTGTATGAAAATACTTAAAAGTAAAAATATTTACTTTTCAGGTGGAGTAGCTCAAAATATTAAAGCAGGCATGTATGTATCTCAAAAAACTAATCTAAAAAACATTTTCATTCCTCCAGCAGCAGGAGACACTTCCCTAAGCATTGGTGCTTGTTACATTTCAGCCCATCAAATTTGTCAAAAAAGAAAAATAAATCAAAATAAATTTATCAAACCAATTGATAGTCTTTACTTAGGGTTTAAAAACAACCAAAAAACTGAAAAATATGTTTACACAAAAAAACTTCACAAAAAGTATTATTTTAAAAAAAATTACACAAGTAAAGAAATAGCAAAAATGTTAGCTAAGGGGCTTGTAATTGGAAGATGTCATGGCAAAATGGAATTTGGTCTAAGAGCACTGGGAAATAGATCTATACTTTGTGATCCAAGAAAATTTGAAAATATCTCAATCATAAATGAGAAGATTAAAAAAAGAGATTTTTGGATGCCTTTTACTCCAACAATTCTTTTCGAAGATAGAAATAAATTTATTTTTAATCCAAAGAACCTAGACGGAAGATTTATGTCAATGGCTTTTGATACAAAAAAATTTGCTCATAAAAATTTACAGGCAGCAATACATCCATACGACAAAACTGCAAGAGCCCAAATTTTAAAAAAGCATCATAACAAAAACTATTACGATATTATTAAAGCATTTAAAGATTTAACAGGAATTGGAGCTTTACTAAATACAAGTTTAAACTTACATGGTTTACCTATTGCTATGAATTATAATGATACGATTCATGTTTTCGAAAATTCTGATTTAGATGTTGTTATATTGGATAACTGTTATTTAAAAAAAAAATGAATTATATTCTAAATTTAAAAAAAAAGAAAATTCATATAAAAATATTTAAAAATAATAAAAAATAAATGTCTGCGAAAATTTTATGGCTAACAGGTTTATCTGGATCTGGGAAGTCAACGTTAGCAAAACTTTTATTTAAGTATTTTCATAGAACTAATAACAAACTTAAAGTAAAAATTGTTGACGGTGATTATTTTAGGAAAAAAACAAAAAACCAAAAAAATTTTTCTAAAAAAAGTATATTTTTGAATAATTTATTAATCATTAAGTATATAAATTCTTTAAAAAATAAATATGACTTTATTTTAGCATCTGTCATCTCACCTTTAGCAAAAACAAGAACTTTAGCGAAAAAAAAATTTAAAAGAAACTATTTTGAGATTTATGTTAAATGTAAAATTTCTTCATTAAAAAAAAGAGACCCAAAGGGACTCTATAAAAAGAAAAATATAAAAATGATAGGAATTAACTCCGATATTAAATATGAAAAAACTTCTTACAAAAAAATAATTGTTGATACAGATAAAAACACAAAAAATGAGTCGGTTAGAAAAATTTTACGAAGAATTATTTAAATTTATTTAAATTATCTTTTTTGTATTGACGAATTAAACTTTTTAAAAATATAACACATTTTTCAGGAAAATTTCCTATGGCTGTCTCAGCTGCTAGAACCAAGCCTGATGCACCTATTTCTAAAGAGTTATAAATATCATTTGCCTCTGCTCGAGTGGGGTATGGTTTTGTTATCATACTC
Source organism: uncultured Pelagibacteraceae bacterium (assembly GCA_902617025.1). Lineage (GTDB taxonomy): Bacteria > Pseudomonadota > Alphaproteobacteria > Pelagibacterales > Pelagibacteraceae > Pelagilacustribacter. The sequence goes on from CACMVB010000008.1 coordinate 26,648, forward strand.
TCAAGAAGATTAGTCGCAATAAAAACTTCTTTAGGTTGTGAAATTTTTTTTAATATATATCTTTGAGCAAAAGGAATCTGTTCAATTGAGATATCTTTTGATAAATCACCTCTATCAAGCAAAAAGTAATCAGCTTTTTTTCGTATTTGATTAAAATTTTTTATAGCTTCCTTTGTTTCAATTTTAAAAATTTTAATTTTTTTTGGAAGTAGATTATTAAATTTTTCCACGTCTTGTAAATTATTAGTAAATGATAAAGCATAATGATTAATTTTGTATTTTCTTGCCAAATTAATTGCATTTTTATCTTTATCAGTTAAGTAACTTAGTTTTAGCTTTCTATTAATTAGATGGACGCCTTTATTTTTTTCTAAATCACCGTCACTTAAACAAATTGTATTCAAAAAGTTTTTATTTCTATGAATAATTTTAATTATTAGCCCGTCAAAACCAAGTTCTAATTTGTCATTTTTTTTTAGTTTATCATATACATCAATAGGATATAGATGAAAGTTCTTTGATCTGAATAATTTTAATTTTTGATTTTTTTTTAATCTGATTTTTTTGTTAATTTTTGTTCTAATTTGAGCACCTTCTGTATCAAGACAAATTTTCATTTTGGAGTAGCGTTTTATAAATTTGATATTTTTCTCTAAATTTAGCAAATTAAGGTGAGACATATTAAGTCTAACCAAGTCAACTTTTTGATTTTGAGCAAAAGTTAAAAATTTTTTATTTAAAGATGAGGGCCCTAAAGTACAAAAAATCTTTACTTTTTTCATAATTTACCTTTACAGTTCAAAATTTGAACGC
>CACMVB010000009.1 GCA_902617025.1 uncultured Pelagibacteraceae bacterium
TATAACGCAAAAAATATTGTAATAGCAACTGGCTCTGCCGTTTCTTCATTACCAGGTATAGAAATTGATGAAAAAAATATAATATCATCAACTGGCGCATTATCACTAAATAGCGTTCCAAAGAAATTAGCTGTTATTGGAGGGGGTTATATAGGTTTAGAAATGGGATCGGTTTGGTCAAGACTAGGCGCAGAAGTTACGGTCATAGAATACCTTGAACATATTACACCAGGAATGGATAGAGAAATTTCGAGTGAATTTAAAAAAATTCTCACTAAACAAGGGATCAAATTTAAAATGGGTTCAAGAGTAAATAAAGTTAAATCTTCAAATTCAAGTGTTTCAATAAATTATACAGATCTCAAGAGTTCAAAAGATGAGACATTAGAATTTGATAAAGTACTAGTATCAGTAGGAAGAAAACCATACACAGAGGGTCTTAATTTAACGAAAATAGGAGTTAAAAAAGATAATAAAGGTAGAATCGAAGTTAATGAGAAATTACAAACTTCAATTAATAATATTTATGCTATCGGGGATGTAATAAAGGGCCCTATGCTTGCTCACAAAGCTGAAGAAGAAGGTATTGCTGTTGCTGAGATATTGGCAGGACAATCAGGTCATGTAAATTACGACGTTATTCCTGGAGTTATTTATACTTCACCTGAGGTAGCAACAGTTGGTAAAACTGAGGAGCAATTAAAAGAGGAAAAAATATCTTATAAAGTTGGAAAATTCCCTTTCTTGGCAAATTCTAGAGCAAAAGTTAATAACGAGACCGAAGGTTTTGTAAAGATTTTAGCAGATAGTAAAACTGATAAAGTTTTAGGAGTACATATAATTGGACCTCATTGTGGCGATATGATTGCAGAGATGGCATTAGCGATGGAATTTGGAGCTAGTGCAGAGGATATTGCCAGAACTTGTCATGCACACCCTACTCATACTGAAGCGATTAAAGAAGCTGCATTAGCTGTTGATAAAAGACCAATTCATTTTTAATTAAAAAAAATTCTAATACTATTATATTATGAAAGCACAAGTTTTGTTGCCTAAGGTCTTTAATTTTCCCTTTACTTATAATTCAAAACTTAAGACGAGTATTGGAGACTTAGTAGAGATACCATTTGGCTCGAAGAGAGCAATTGGCGTAGTGTGGAAAAACAATTATCAGGAGCCAAAAAATATAAAACTTAAAGAGATAAGTAGAAAAATAGGATATTCTATCGATGCAAAGCTAGTAGATTTTATTGAATGGTTTTCATCTTATAACATGGTCCCAATTGGCCTAGTTTTGAAAATGGTAATTGGAGGAGATGATAAATTTCTTAAAATAAAAGATAATTTGAAATCACCAAAAAAAACAAAAATAAAAAAATTTAGATTGAATGGTGAACAACTGGAAGCGCTCAAGTTTCTTGAAAAAATTAATAATAAATTTGATATTACAGTTTTACAAGGCACAACTGGATCAGGTAAAACTTTAGTTTATTTTGAAAGAATAAAAAAAATCATTCAAAATGGTAACCAAGCATTGATTTTATTACCAGAAATTTTCTTGACAAATGAATTTAAATCAAGATTTGAGGAATTTTTTGGATTTGAGCCTGCAATTTGGCATTCTAAAATAACACCTAAGCATAAAAGAATTATTTGGAAAGGAGTGGTCAATAACAAAGTAAAAGTATTAATTGGTGCAAGATCGGCTTTACTTTTGCCTTTTAAAAAACTTGGGATTATAATTGTAGACGAGGAGCACGATACATCTTACAAGCAAGATGAAGGTGTAATTTATAATGCCAGAGATATGGCAATATCAAGAGCCAATTTTGAAAAAATTCCTATTAATCTTATTACTTCAGTACCGTCAGTAGAAACGTACAATAATATCTGTAAAAAAAAGTATAGACATACTCAATTATTTAATCGTTACGAGCAGTACCCTTTGCCTAATACAAAAATAATAAATTTAAATTTAAACAAAATTAAAAATAGGCATATTTCAAATGAGACTGTAAATTTAGTAAAGACTTATCTTAATAAAGGTGATCAGGTTTTATTTTTTATCAATAGAAGAGGTTTTGCTCCTTATTTAATTTGTAAAAAATGTGGCTACAAGCTTATTTGTTCAAATTGTACGATGTATTTAACTTTTCATAAAATTAAAAATAAGGCAATTTGTCATCATTGTTCATTTGAAAAAGATATAAAAAACAAATGTACTTTAGATAAAAGCTGTGAATTTATAATGTATGGTCCTGGAGTAGAAAAAATATTTGATGAGGTAAAAAAAATATTTCCAGATAAAAGAATAAGCATTTTCTCGAGTGATTATTTAAAAAAAAAAATCAGACAGAAAAATTATTTAAAGATATAAAAGATAATAAAGTGAATATCTTAATAGGCACCCAAATGATTTCAAAGGGTTTTAATTTTCCAAAGTTAAATTGTATTGTTGTAATCGATGCAGATTTTTCTGGAAGAGGTTATGATTTGAGAACTACAGAAAAAAATATTCAGTTGTACCATCAATTAAGCGGTCGAGCCGGTCGATTCAGCTCACAATCTTTGGTAGTTTATCAAACATTAACACCAAACGATGGTACGCTTAACGAGTTAATTGAAAATAGGTCAGAAAAACTTCTCGAAAATGAGCTTTTACTTAGAGAAAAAAATAAACTGCCTCCATTTATAAGATTGGTTGCAATCATTATATCATCTAAAAATAGAGAAATAAGTTTTCAGGGCGCTAGAGAGATAAAAAATAAATTGAAAGAAATAAATGATATTGAAGTTTTAGGTCCCGTTGACTCTCCATTGCTCAAAATAAAAAAAAATTTTAGATCTAGATTGCTGATTAAGTTTAATAATCGCTTTTTTATGCAAAAAAAAATCATTAAAGTACTAAATGGGCTAAAAATCTCATCAAAAATAAAACTCACGGTTGATGTAGATCCAATCAACTTTGCATAGTTCTAAATTGCTAACTTGATCAAGTTAAACCGTTATGATACGACCTGAACATATTTTCACAATAAATTCAAATTACTTAAAATGAGTACAAAAAAATCTTTCTCTACTGAAACTTCAGAAAGGTATTCTCGTGCTCTCTATGAAATTTCTAAAGAAACAAATGAACTGGAAAAAGTTGAAAATATTATTAAAAATTTTCAGAAGCTTTTCAATTCAAGCGTAGAAATAAAAAATTTTATACAAGATCCAACACAAAGTATTAAAAAGCAAAATGAGGTAATTAGTTTTTTATCAGAAAAATTAAATTTTTCTAAAAATTTAAAAAACTTCTTTTTATTATTGATTGAAAAAAGAAGAATTTTTTATGTTAGAAAAATTTTTGAGAATTTTTTGAAATACTGCTCAAAAAACAGAGGAGAAATAGAAGCTTCACTAATTTCATCGAAAGAGCTTTCATTGACTGAACTTGAAACAATTAGTAAAGAGTTATCTAGTTCAATGAAGTCGACTCTTAAATTTAACTATAAAGTAGAAAAAGACTTAATAGGAGGATTAAAACTTCAGCTCGGTAGTTTCATGATTGACACTTCAATTAAAAATAAATTAAAAAAAATTGAACAAGCAATGCTAGAAAACTAAAATGACAATAAACCCATCAGAAATAACAAAACTATTAAAAGACCAGATTAAAAACTTTGGAGAAAAAGCTGAAATTTCAGAAATTGGTAAAGTTTTATCGGTTGGTGATGGTATCGCTAGAGTTTACGGCTTAGATAATGTGCAAGCAGGGGAAATGGTAGAGTTTGAAGATGGTTCTAAAGGAATGGCTTTAAACTTAGAAAACGACAATGTTGGAGTGGTTATATTTGGTGACGATAGAAATATAAAAGAGGGTGATACAATTAAAAGAACGAACGCTATTGTTGATGTACCTGTAGGTAAAGAACTTTTAGGAAGAGTAGTAGACGGGTTAGGAAATCCCATAGATGGAAAAGGTTCTTTATCTGTGAAAAGCAGGAAACGTGTTGAAGTTAAAGCTCCAGGAATTATCCCAAGACAGTCAGTTAATGAACCAATGCAGACTGGTTTGAAATCAATAGACTCTCTGATTCCAATAGGCAGAGGACAAAGAGAATTGATAATTGGAGATAGGCAGACTGGTAAAACAGCAGTGGCCATTGATGCAATCATTAATCAAAAAAAAATAAATGAGTCCTCGGATGAAAAGAAAAAATTATATTGCGTTTATGTGGCAATTGGACAAAAACGATCAACGGTTGCGCAAATAACAAAAACTCTAGAAGAGGCTGGAGCATTAAAATATACTACCATTGTGGCAGCTACTGCTTCTGACTCTGCTCCATTACAATTTTTAGCTCCATATACTGGCTGCACAATAGGAGAATATTTTAGAGATAATGGTATGCATGCGCTAATAGTTTATGATGATTTATCGAAACAAGCAGTTGCGTATAGACAAATGTCATTGTTACTTAGAAGGCCACCTGGTAGAGAGGCATACCCTGGTGATGTATTTTACTTACACAGCAGGTTATTAGAGCGAGCAGCAAAATTAAGCGATAAAAGTGGCGGTGGATCACTTACTGCTTTACCTATTATTGAGACGCAAGCCGGAGATGTTTCTGCGTATATACCTACTAACGTAATATCCATCACTGATGGGCAAATATTTTTGGAAACAGAATTATTTAATCAAGGTATAAGACCTGCGGTAAATGTTGGTTTATCTGTTTCTAGAGTAGGTTCAGCCGCACAAACTAAGGCTATGAAAAAAGTTGCAGGATCTATTAAATTAGAATTAGCTCAGTATAGAGAAATGGCTGCATTTGCTCAATTTGGCTCAGATTTAGACGCATCGACACAACAACTTTTAAACCGAGGCGCAAAGTTAACAGAGCTTTTGAAACAGGATCAATACTCACCAATGACAGTTTCTGAGCAAGTAATTTCTGTATTTGCTGGAGTTAAAGGATACCTCGATGATGTTGAATTAGGAAAAATTAAAAGTTTTGAGAAGGATATTATTGAAAAAATAAAATCAAATAAACCCGAGATTCTTGAGGCCATTGAGTCATCCGGAAAGCTTGAGGAACATACAGAAAAATCACTAACTGAAATAATAAATGACTACAAAAAAGGTAATAATTGATGCCTAGTTTAGATGATTTAAAAAAGAGAATTAAAAGTGTTAAATCCACCCAAAAGATAACAAAGGCAATGAAAATGGTAGCAGCCGCAAAGCTAAGGAAAGCCCAAGAAAATGCTGAGAAAGGAAGGCCGTATAGTCAAAAAATGCAGAATATAATTCTTAATTTGACTAAATCAATTAAAGATCCGACTAATGCACCAAAGCTTCTTGTTGGTACTGGCAAAGATGAGGATTATCTCTGCGTAGTCTTAACAGCTGACAGAGGGTTATGTGGCGGCTTTAATTCAAATATTTGTAAATTAGCAAAAAGTAGATTTAAAAAAATTCTAAGCGAAGGTAAAAAACTTAAAATAATTACAGTTGGCACAAAAGGTTTAGACCAAATCAAGAGAGATTATGGGAAACATATAATTAAAAAATTTAGTTTTAAAGATAAGAAACAAATCTCATTTACAGAGGCAGAATTAATTGGAAACGAAATAATCAATTTATTTAATCTAAAAGAGTTTGATAAATGTATCTTATTTTATAATAATTTTAAAAATGTAATAACTCAAATTCCTCAATCGCAACAAATCATACCTGCAGAAAGTGAGACTTCAGATCTAAAAAGAGAAGACAATTTATCTTATGAATTTGAACCTGATGAAGATGAAATTTTAGAGGACTTACTTCCAAAAAACATATCAACTCAAGTTTTTAGAGCTTTTTTAGAGAATGCTGCAAGTGAACAAGGTTCAAGAATGACGGCAATGGATAATGCTACAAGAAACGCTGGAGATTTAGTAGATAAGTTAACAATAAATTACAATAGAAGCAGGCAAGCTTCGATTACCAAAGAATTGATAGAAATTATATCTGGAGCAGAAAGTTTATAAATATGGTTAAAAAAGGAAAAATAACTCAGATAATCGGTGCCGTTGTAGATGTAAATTTTGAAAATGATTTACCGGAAATTTATACTGCTCTAGAGGCAAATAATTCAGGAAATAAATTAATTCTTGAGGTAGCGCAGCACTTAGGTGAAAACGATGTGAGGACTATTGCAATGGATGCAACAGAGGGTTTAAAAAGAGGAGATGAAGTAATTAATACTGGATCTCCGATAAGTGTTCCTGTTGGGCCTGAAACATTAGGAAGAATTATAAACGTAGTTGGAGACTCGATCGATGAAAAAGGGGATGTAAAAACTAAAGAAAAATGGCCCATACATAGACCAGCACCAAAATTTACCGATCAAGCAACAGAGACTGAGCAGCTTGTAACAGGAATTAAAGTGATTGATCTTTTAGCTCCTTATGCAAAAGGAGGAAAAATTGGTCTATTTGGAGGCGCTGGAGTTGGAAAAACTGTTACCATTATGGAATTAATTAATAACATTGCAAAGGCTCACGGAGGATTTTCAGTATTTGCAGGTGTCGGAGAAAGAACAAGAGAAGGCAATGATTTATATCACGAGATGATAGAGTCTGGAGTAATTAAAACTGAAGGTAAAGGATCAAAGGCCGCTTTAGTTTATGGACAAATGAATGAACCTCCTGGAGCGAGAGCTCGTGTAGCACTAACTGGATTAACTGTTGCAGAATATTTTAGAGATAAAGAAGGCCAAGATGTGCTTTTTTTCGTCGATAACATTTTTAGATTTACTCAAGCAGGATCTGAAGTATCAGCGTTATTAGGAAGAATACCTTCAGCAGTGGGTTACCAACCAACTTTGGCAACCGATATGGGTAATCTTCAAGAGAGAATTACTTCTACTGACAAAGGGTCTATCACCTCTGTTCAAGCTATATATGTACCGGCAGATGATCTTACTGATCCCGCACCTGCTACATCATTCTCTCATTTGGACGCGACTACGGTATTATCAAGACAAATTGCAGAAATAGGTATTTATCCTGCGGTTGACCCTCTAGACTCAACATCTAGAATTTTAGATCCAAGAATAGTAGGTGAAGAGCATTATAGAGTGGCGAGAGATGTACAACGAATATTACAAGCATATAAATCTCTTCAAGATATTATTGCAATTTTAGGCATGGATGAACTTTCTGAAGAAGATAAATTAACAGTTGCCAGAGCAAGAAAAATACAGAGATTTCTCTCTCAACCTTTCTTTGTGGCAGAGGTATTTACTGGTTCACCGGGTAAACTTGTTGATCTAGACTCCACAATAAAAGGATTCGACTCTATTTGTAAAGGTGAGTACGACCATTTGCCTGAATCAGCATTTTATATGGTTGGCGGCATTGAAGAAGTTGTTGAAAAAGCAGACAAACTAGCTAAAGATAATAAATAAAATGTCAGAGGAATTTTCTGTAGAAATAATATCTCCTGAGAATTTAATAATTAAAACTAACACTAGAGAGGTCATTATACCATCTTATGAAGGCGAAATGGGAATTTTAAAAGATCATATTCATTTAATAACCTTTCTAAGACCAGGAATTATTAAAATAGTTTCAGATAAAAATAGGAATTTTTTTGTAGAGGAAGGAACCGTTGAATTTTCAAACAACAATCTTTTAATCTTAACTTCAACTGTGAGAGAAGTTTCAGATTTAAACAATTCTATGTTAGAGAGTCTTTTAAGTGAAGCTGAAAGAAGAATTAACAGTGATGAAATATCAGATAAAGAAAAATATTTACTTTCCTATAAAATTAGTACTTTAAAAAATATTAGCCAATAATTTTTCTCAAATTTTTAAGTAATTTTAAGTACATTTCTCTTTTAAATTCAACTATTACTTTTGGTAAATCTTCTGGAGAAATCCATTTCCACTCAATAAATTCTGGGTGCTTAGTTTCAATATTAATTTCACTTAATTTACCTGTAAATTTTGCAATAAACCATTTCTGTTTTTGTCCTCTAAACCTACCTTTCCATATTTTTCCTAACAAATGTTTAGGTAACTCATACTCAAAAAATCCCTCTAATTCTTTCAAAACTTTTATATTTTCGATACTCGTTTCCTCAAAGAGCTCTCTTTTCATCGCAGTAAAATAATCTTCACCAGTATCAACACCTCCTTGAGGCATTTGCCAATTATTTTTTGGATTGTCTTTTCTTTTACCAACAAAAATTTTGTTATCATCATTCAAAATTAGAACTCCCACACCTTTTCTTAGAGGAAGTTTTTGGGAATTCATATAATTAAGAATTAAAAAGTTTTATAGCGTAATTTAATTGATTATCTTTATTTGAATTTATAAGGAAATCATCACCCTTTTCCTCTACTAATATATCAGGCGTGACGCCTACCTCCGAGATAGATTTTCCTGATGGTAGGTAATACTTGGAAATAGTTAACCTCATACCACCACCGTTCCTTAATGGTATTATAGACTGCACCGAACCTTTACCGTAAGAGTTTTCACCAAGAATTATCGCTCTTTTGTGATCCTTTAAAGCACCAGCGAATATTTCTGATGCTGAGGCAGAACCATTATTGATTAAGACCACTATAGGTTTACCGTTTATTTCATCTCCTTTTCTCGCAAAAAATTTTCTTGTTTCCGAAATTTTTCTACCCTTTGTAGATACTATTTCGCCATCCTCCAAAAAAAAGTCAGTAATATTAATTGCCTGAGTTAATAAACCACCAGGATTGTTTCTTAAATCAAAAATGTACCCTTTAATTTTTGTATTTTTTTCAAATTTCTTTAAAGATTTTAAAAACTGTTTGTCGCTATTTTCATTGAAAGACTTTAATCTTATGTAACCTAATTTATTTTCATCACCAATCATTTTTGAAGTCACAGATTGAACTTCAATTATTTTTCTTACGATTTTAAATTCTAAAGGTTTTTTTACGTTTTTTCTTCTCACAGTTAGATCAATCGAAGTTCCCACTGGTCCTCTCATTAATTTAACAGCTTCTACCAATGATTTCCCTTGGACTTGTTCTTTTCCAATTTTTACTATGTAATCTCCTGCTTTAATGCCGGCCTTAGCAGCAGGTGTATCATCGATTGGAGAAATCACTTTAACAACACCTGCTTCCATTCCTATTTCAATTCCAAGACCACCGAACTCACCCTTAGTATCTGTTTGCATTTCTTTAAATAACTCAGGGCTCATATAGGCTGAATAGGGATCGAGAGATTGAAGAACTCCATTTATAGCAGAGTCCATTATTTCTGACTGGTTCACATCGTCTACGTAATCTTTTTTGATATTTTCTAGCACCTCACCGAAAATGTCTATTTTTTCGTATAAATCATTTTTTGCAAATAGTACTGAAAAGAACAGATTAAATACGAATAAATATAAAAAAAATTTTTTTTTCATATCATAGCCTTTTCTTTAGGAATTTCTTCTGACCACATTTTTTCTAGATCATAAAATTCTCTCTTTTCAGGATGAAAAATATGAACGATTATATCTTGAGTATCAACTAATTTCCAATCATTGCTATCTTTTCCCTCTATACGACAATTATCTATTCCTATTTTCTTTAATTGATCTATAAGAATTTCAGATAATGCTTGTAAATGTCTTGATGATGTCCCTGAGGCTATAACCATATAATCTGCTATGTAAGATTTATTTTTTAAGTCAATGCACGTTATATTTTGGGCTTTATTATCATCCAATATTTTTTCAATATTATTTTTAATATCAATAATTTCCATTAAATATTTAATTTTATCTGCTTTTTTAATTGTGTTGATGAAAAAGATATTGGCTTGTTTTTTATAAATATAATCCTATTTTTAAAATTTTTAACCACAGTTGATTTCATTCCCTTTCTATCATATCCTTTCCTAGAAAAAACTATTAATTTGACTAATTTTACTATTTTTTTCCAGCTTTTCCACTTATGAAATCGTATTAAATTATCAGAACCAATTATAAATAAGATATTTTTAATTTTCTTTTTTTTAATAAAGTAATTTAATACATCAATAATTCTGGAAGAATTTATGACATTATCCAGATAAATTATTTTAATTTTTTTTTGAAATTCAGTAATTTTTCTTGCATATTTTATTCTTTTATCTAAAGAATAAAAAGTTTGACCCTTGAAAGGATTTTTTTTTGTAATAACCCAGTAAATTTTTTTTAATCTTAATTTTTTTAAAGCAATTTTTGATATACCCAAGTGTCCTTTATGTGCAGGATCAAAACTACCACCTAATAAACCAATATATTTTTTTTGGATATTTGCCATCAACTATGGTCTAACAATTCCTTTTCCAGATACAAAATATTTGTAAGATGTTAATTGATTTATTCCCACAGGACCTCTAGGAGGAAGTTTATTAGTAGAAATTCCAATTTCACCTCCAAATCCAAATTCTCCACCGTCTGCAAATTGAGTTGAAACGTTATGCATTGCAATTGAGCTATTAACACCATTTAAAAAAATCTCAGCATTTTTTTTGTTATTCGTAATAATACTATCGGTATGCATTGTACCGTATCTCAAAATATGATCTACGGCGCCATTTACATTTTTAACTGTCTTTATTGAAATAACAGCATCCAGGTATTCTGTCTTCCAATCTTTTTCTACCGTTTTTTTTAATTTTCCTGCAAAAAGTTTATTAATTTTTTTATCCACTCTAACTTCACATCCTGAGTCCAAAAGAGCATTTATTATCTCTTTAGCATGTGAGTTTAAAGCTTTTTCCTCGATTAGAAGAGTTTCAACTGCTCCACAAATACTTGTCCTTCTCATTTTTGCATTAACAATTAAATTTTTTGCCATTTTTATATTTGCGGTTTTATCAACGTAAATATGACATAATCCCTCAAGATGGCCTATCACATGTATATTAGAAAATTTTTGTACTTTTGCTACAAGTCCTTTCCCTCCTCTTGGCACAATTACATCAATGTATGCACCCATTTTTGATAATATCTGATCTACTATTTTTCTATTCTTGTTCTCAATAAATTGAACACAGTTTTGATTAATATTGTTTTTTCTTAAATTATATCTAAATAAATTAGCTAATAATCTGTTTGAATTAAAAGCTTCAGACCCGCCTCTTAAAATAGAACAATTACCTGATTTTAAACATAATGCTGCAACATCAGCGGTTACATTAGGTCTGCTTTCATATATTACACCTATAACACCAATTGGAGTTGTAATTTTTTTTATTGTCAAATTATTTGGTCTGCGCCATGTTTCTAAAACTCTTCCCACAGGATCTTTAAACTTGGCTATTTCATTTATTGAATGTCTAATGCTTTCAATTCTTTTTTTATCTAAAATTAGTCTGTCAACTAAATGTTTTCTTTTTACATTTTTAACATCTTTTAAATTTTCTCTGATTATTTTATTAGCATTTTTTGAAAGTGATTGATTGTAGTTATCTAAGACTTTTTTAATTTTCTTATGACGCACACCTTTTAAATCTTCAAAGGCTTTTTTTGCATTCTTTCCTATCGATTTTAAATAATTCATTTACAATAATACCATATCATCTTTGTGAATTACCTCAGTTTTACTAAGATAACCAAGAATAGTTTCAATCTCTTTACTTTGTTTACCTTTAATTTTATCTATTTCAGTCGAGCTGAAAGAGGACAATCCTCGAGCTAGCTGAATATTATTCTGATCTAAAATTATTACATTTTCTCCCTTTTTAAAATTTCCATTTATTTTGGTTATACCAGCAGCGAGTAAGCTTTTACCATTCGATAAAGCTTTAGCTGCTCCACTATCAATATAAATAGTCCCATTGTGATTAAGAGAACCGATGATCCATTTTTTTTTAGCAGCCAAAGTTGAAATTTTTGGTAAGAAATGAGTATATTTTTTATTTTTGATCATATTTAAAATCGGGTTACTTACTTTACCATTTGCAATAAACATATGACTGCCTGAATTCATACAAATTTTAGCAGCGTCTAACTTCGTAGCTATACCGCCTGATCCGAATTTATTTTTCTTATTATCTATAAGTGATGTAATTTTTTCGCTAATTGAATTTACTTCTCTTATAATTTTTTTACCTTTTGACTTATCATAAAGTCCGTCAACATCAGAAAACAATATCAGCATGTCAGCTCCAATAATTTGAGCTACCCTTGCAGCTAACCTATCGTTGTCTCCATATTTTATTTCACTTGTTGCAGTTGAATCATTCTCATTTACTACAGGGATAGCTTTGAGTTTGAATAAATTGTCAAAAGTTCTTCTTACATTAATAGCTCTCCTTCTTTGTTCTGTATCATCTGGACTAATTAAAATTTGACCTGTTTTTATCTGATATTTATCAAACAATTTCTGAAATTCTCCTGCTAAATGAATTTGACCAACTGCTGCAATAGCTTGGCTCATTTCTAATTTAATTTTACCTCTTTTAATTTTAAGATATTTTTGCCCAAGGGCAATTGCACCTGAAGAGACTATAACGAAGTTTTTTCCCTTTCCGTATTTTTTTATATCTTTAATTAAGGAGGTTACCCACTTTTTTTTAAAAACACCTTTACTGTCCACCACAGTTGTAGAGCCAAGTTTTAAAACTATTTTATTAGCATTCTTAATTAGCATACTTTGCCAACAATTTTTTCATTTTTTGAATATCTTTATTAGAGTAAACAGAAACGATTTCATATTTAGTTTTAATTTTCTTTTTAAATTCTTTTAATTTTTCATTTATCTCATTGTTTTCTAACAGATCTGATTTATTAAAAAAAATAATTTCTTTTTTTTTCATTAAATCTTTATCATAGTTAGATAGTTCTAATTTGATTTTTTTATAAGAATTTAACAAATTGTTGTCTGATAGGTCTATCAAGTGAAGTAAAATTTTACATCTTTCTATATGTCTTAGGAATTTATCTCCAAGACCAACACCTTTATGTGCACCTTCCACTAAACCAGGAATATCAGCCAAAGTAATCTCTTTCCCTCCGTAGTAAGAAACTCCTAAATTTGGATTAATTGTTGTAAAAGGATAGTTTGCAATTTTTGGCTTGGCTCTTGTTAACGCTGCAAGCAAGCTGGATTTTCCAGCATTTGGCTTACCAATAATTCCAATATCAGCAATTACTTTTAATTGAAGCCATATCCAAAATTCTTCACCTAATTTTCCATTAGTTTTTTTTCTTGGCCCTCTATTTGTTGAACTTTTAAATCTTACGTTACCAAGCCCACCTTTGCCTCCCGATGCCACAAGATATTTTTCTTTATTTTTTGTAAAATCATAAATTAAGGTATTATTATCCTCCTCGTATAATTGAGTTCCTAATGGAACTTTTAAAATCAAATCTTCCCCATTAGCTCCAGTTTTATTTCTTTTACTCCCAGGTTTTCCATGTTGTGCTTTAAAATGTTGAGCATATCTGAAATCAATTAACGTATTGAGGTTTCTATCAGATTGGACAATTATAGATCCCCCGTCACCGCCGTCACCTCCATCTGGTCCGCCGAACTCCACAAACTTTTCTCTTCTGAAACTTGCAGATCCTGATCCACCATTTCCAGCTTTAATATAAATCTTTGCTTGATCTAAAAATTTCATTTTAATTTTAATATAAATAACTTTAGTTATTTATATATATTTAATTGGGGATTACAGAAACAAAAGTTCTGTTTAATTTAGATTTTTTGAATTTTACTTTTCCTTTAATTAAAGAAAAAATTGAGTGGTCTTTACCCATACCAACATTGTCACCAGGATGAATTTTTGTCCCTCTTTGTCTAACTATAATGTTGCCAGGTATTACAACCTGGTCACCATATTTTTTAACTCCAAGACGTCTACCTTTACTATCTCGGCCGTTCTTCGATGATCCACCTGCTTTTTTAGTTGCCATTTAATTTCCTATTTTTTTTCTACCTTTTTTATAACTTTTTTTTCTTCATTGATAGGCTTCTTTTTTTCCACAATCTTAGCTTCATCTATAACTTTCCCACCTTTAGCTAAAATTTTTGTAATTTGTATTTTAGAATGACGTTGTCTATGCCCGTTTTTCTTTCTTGAGTGCTTTCGTCTTCTTTTATGAAAAATTAATACAGTTCTATCTTTAACATTATCTAATAGTTTAGCTTCAACTGTTGCTCCGTCAATTTTAGGACTTCCAATTTCGGTATTTTTATCATCATTCAAAAGTAAAACATTATTAAATTTAATAGTTTCTCCAACTTTAGCGTTAAGTTTTTCGATTTCTAAAATTTTACTTGCAGATACTTTGTACTGCTTTCCACCTGTTTCAATTATAGCAAATGACATAAATTATCTTTTTTTAATTTCCACGCAATATAGCCTTCAATGCTAACAAGTCAAGATTATTGAAGTTAAAAAGAGTCCTTTAAATCTCTTAATTTTGAAAAAACTTTAGCTTCTGATGAATCTTTTAGTCCTAAAGTACGCCTAATCTCAGGATCATTACACCTAAAAAAAATATTCGTTTTAATTTCCTGACCTAAAGTAGTTGGAATAGTTGGCTGATTAGAACTTAATTTTTTTTGAATTTCAATTTCTTTCTCTTTTAAAAAAGTATTTTTGGAGTCATATTTTAAACAAAAATTTAAATTTGATTTAGTATACTCATGTCCACAATATATTTTTGTATCTGGTGGAAGTTTTTTAATTTTATTTAAAGAATTAAACATATCTTCATGGGTACCCTCAAAAACTCTACCACATCCTAATGAAAATAAAGTATCACCTGTAAAAACTACTTTTTCTTTAAAAAAGAAAAATGCAACGTGGCCTTTAGTATGACCAGGAACAAAAATTAATTCAAATTCTAATTTTCCAATTTTATGCTTTTGATTTTCTTTAAGCAGAACGTCTATGCCAGGAATCCGATCTTTATCTAATTCAAAACCCAAAATTTTAGAGTTGTATTTTTTTTTTAACTCTAAATTACCATCTACATGATCGGCATGATGATGAGTATTTAGAATAAAATCTAATTTCTTGTACTTTTTAATTACATTATCACATGCCTTATATTCAGCAGGATCAACTATTGAAACCTTGTCAGCCTCTTTATCGTGAATTAAGTAACTAAAGTTATCACTCAAACAAGGAATAATTTCTACTTTCATATTAACTGATTAAAAAAATACCAACTTTTGAAAAAAGATTTTTAATTTCTAAATTACTTTTTCTTATTAATGAGGTTTTATTTTCATTAACTCCAACAACTTTTTTAATAATAATATTTTTTTCATCACAAAAATTAAATAAATCTTTTATTGTGCACATGTGTAAATTAGGAGTATTATACCAAGTATTTGGCAGTGTCTTTGTAACCGGCATCTCACCAAAGAGTAAAAGTTTTGTTCTTACTTTCCAATAGCCAAAATTAGGAATTGAGATAACAACTGATTTTCCTATTCTTAAAAGATTTTTTAAAACTTTCTCTGGCTCATAAAATGCTTGTAGAGTTTGACTGAGCACAACATAGTCAAATGATTTATCAGGAAATTGATGTAATTCAGTTTCTGCATTACCCTGAATAACCGGCAAACCTTTATAAATACATTCTTTAACATTATCTTGATTAAGCTCTAGTCCACGTACCTCTATATTTTTCTCTATTCTAAGAAGATGCATTAAAGATCCATCTCCACATCCTATATCAAGAACCCTAGTATTGTTAGGTAATAAATCTGCAATTACTTTAAATTCTTTTTTCATTTTTAAATTTTTCATACATAGAGTCTATAAAACCTTTAAGTGTTTTTAAAAATTCAGGCTCATCAAGTAAAAAAGAGTCATGTCCTTTGTCTGTAATTATCTCAGAGTAAGAGACATCTGCACCTGACGCATTTAATGCTATTACTATATCTTTGTTATCTTTTGTTGTGTAAAGCCAATCAGAAGAAAATGATATGATTAAGAATTTTGTTTTTTGATTTTTAAATGCTTCTACCAAACCTCCTTTAAATTGTTTTGAAAGATCAAAATAATCCATCGCTCTTGTTATGTAGAGTACTGAATTAGCATCAAATCTCTCAACAAATGCATATCCTTGATGTCTTAAATAACTTTCAACCTGAAAGTCAGCATTAAAACTAAATTCATAATCTGCCTTCTCTTGTAATTTTCTACCAAATTTTTCCTGCATACCCTTTTCAGATAAATAACTTATATGCCCAACCATTCTTGCAACTGCTAAGCCATTTTTTGGTTGAACATTTTTCAAAACATATTTGCCATTATCCCATACAGGATCTGCCATAATTGCTTGACGAGCTAATTCATTAAGAGCAATATTTTGAGCGCTATGGCTCGAGCTACAGGCTATCGGTACTGCTGAAAAAGCTTTATCCGGAAATGTTGCGCAAAATTGTAAAAGTTGCATTCCACCCATTGAACCCCCAGTCGCACATAAAAGTTTTTTAATTCCTAAATGTTCAAGTAAGGACTCCTGAGCTTTTACCATATCTTTAATTGTTATAACTGGAAAATCTAATCCGTAAGGTTTTTTTGTTACTGGATTAATATCTTTAGGACCTAACGAACCCATACATCCTCCGATCACATTTGCACAAATAACAAAATATTTATTTGTATCTATTGCTCTCCCAGGCCCTACTGCAGTAACCCACCAACCTTCTTTATTAGTAATAGGATTAGTTCCAGTCACGAACTGATCTCCAGTTAATGCATGAAACACAAGTATTGCGTTGTCTTTGTTGTTATTCAATTTTCCATAAGTCTCGTAAGCGAGAGGAAAATCTTTTATAGTTTTCCCGCAGTCTAGTTTAAGCGGTTTAGTAACATCTAATTTCTTTATATTCTCAAGTTTTATATTCATCCAAAAAAAAAGCCCAGCTAAACTGGGCATCCCCTTTTTAGCTACATTTATTATGCGCTTGCAATATGGTTAAATCAGCGCGAGTAATGTTTACTAAATCATCACAAACTTGTCAATTTTATATAAGATAAAGAGCTATAGAAAAACTTAAACAATTTAGATAATACATTAATAAAATGAGATTTCCGAAACCTAAAAACATTGTTGCAGAGAAATATGTAGCTGGAATGAGCTTATTCAAGAGTAAATTAGCAAAGATTAAATTATCTGCTAATGAGTCTGCTCTTGGTCCTAGCCCGAAAGCAAGAAAACAATACTTAGAAGTTTCAAAAAACTTTGCAAGATACCCTGACTCCGATGGAATTTTTTTAAGAAATACGCTAGCTAAGAAGTTTAAGATTGATAAAAATAGAATAATCTTAGGATCAGGTTCTGATCAAATTTTTGAACTTATATGTAAATCGTTCCTAAAGAAAGGAGATGAAGTTATAGTCCCTAAGTTTAGTTTTATAATTTACCGAATTTACAGTAGAATGAATGGAGCAAAAGTTATTTATTCTAAAGAGAATAATTTTACTGTTTCAATTAAAGATATACTCAAAAAAGTTACAAGAAAAACCAAAATAGTTTTCCTAGCTAACCCAAATAATCCAACTGGAACATATATTCCAAAGAAGGAATTACTCTTTTTAAGAAAAAAACTAAGAAGTGATATCTTGTTAGTAGTAGATGATGCTTATTTTGAGTATGTAAAAAAAAAAGATTATTTGTCTGGTTTAGAAACTTTTACAAATTTTAAAAATGTAGTTATGACAAGAACTTTTTCAAAAATATATGGTTTAGCAGGGCTCAGAGTGGGCTGGGGATATGGATCAAAAGAAATTATTTCTGCATTAAATAAGGTTAAGCCACCTTTTAATGTTAGCAGGCCAGCTTTGTTCGCAGCTTCTGCTGCAGTAAAAGATAGTCCATGGTTGAATAAAGAAATTAAACACGTAAATAAATGGAGTAAAAAAATGTATTCTGAGTTCAAAAAAATGAGAATAGAAACAAATAAAAGTTTTACTAATTTCTTATTGGTAAAATTTGATAAAGTTAAAATAAATTCTGCTAAAGTATTTGGATTACTCGCAAAATCGGGAATACTAGTCCGTAAAATGGAAGTTTATGGGATTAAAAATTCTTTACGTATAACTATTGGCACAGCACCAGAAAATATTGCATTAATGAAAAAAATGAGAAAAGTTTTAAATGTTCGGTAAAATAAGTATCATAGGCTGCGGATTGATTGGCTCCTCAATTCTAAGAGCAACACAGGAAAAAAAATTAGCTACAAAAATTAGTATTTACGATAAGTCAAATAAAGTCATAGAATACACAAAAAAAAATTTTACAGCTGATATTTGTTCTGATGTGTCTGAAACTACAAAAGATGCAGATCTGACAATAATTTCTGCACCGTTAAGTAGTTACAAAGAAATTTTGCTTTCAATAAAATCGACTTTAAAGGAAGGTTCTATTCTCACTGATACTGGATCAGCTAAAAAAGAAATAAATAAAATTGTAAACAATTTAAGTTTAAAAAATATTAGTTGGATAGCTTCACACCCAATAGCTGGAACAGAATATAGCGGACCTGCTGCAGGATTTTCAAACTTATTTAAAAATAAATGGTGCATTCTCTCAGCTGACAATCAGGTAGCTAAAGATAAAATAGAAAACCTAGAAAAATTTTGGTCTAGTCTAGGAAGTAAAGTTAAAATCATGTCATTTGAAGATCATGACTACGTCCTGTCTTTAACAAGCCATCTACCACACGCGGTAGCATACAGTATTGTAAGAACTGCAATAAACAACGAAGAGAAATTTAAAAATGATGTAATTCAATATAGTGCAGGGGGATTAAGAGATTTTACAAGAATTGCTGCTTCAGACCCTTTAATGTGGAAAGATATTTTTATTGATAATAGCGAGAATATTTTAAAAGTTTTAGATAATTATTCTAAAAATCTTGATGAAATTAAAAGCGCCATCAAAAATAAAGATAGTAAAAAGCTTCTAGAAATATTTTCATCAACTAAAAAAGTAAGAAAAGAAATTATTGAAGCTGGGCAGGATACAGAGAAACCAGACTTTGGAAGAAAATAATTAATAATATTTTTTTATTTCAGAATAAATTTTGTTTTCAATTTCTTTTATAAATTCATCATTGTCTTTACCAGGCATAATTGGGTTTAGAAATGAAATATGAATATCACCTGAAAATTTCATAAAACTATTTTTCGGCCAAACCTGTCCTGTATTCAATGCGACTGGAATACAGGGTAAATTCAATGCTTTATATATCCGACCAACTCCTTTTTTAAAGGGAGGCTGTTCGTCTAATTTTACTCTTGTCCCCTGAGGAAATATCAAAAGTGGTCTTTTATTTTCTTCTAATCTTTTTTTTATTTTTTCAAAAAAATTTAAATTCTCTTTAGTGGTAGTCTCTCTAATGATTGCTATAGAACCGATTTTTCTTAAATACCAACCAAACAAAGGTATGTTTAAAAGTTCTTTTTTTAAAATAAAAATTGGACCATCCAGCGGAATTTGTAATGCAAAAGTTTCAAACATTGATTGATGGGCGGAGGCAACAAAAAATTGATCAACTTTTTTTAAATTTTCTTCACCATGAAAAATTACTTTAGTATTCATTACAAGTTTTAAAATT
>CACMVB010000010.1 GCA_902617025.1 uncultured Pelagibacteraceae bacterium
TAACTTTGCTGCAGAGGTTGTTTTACCTGAACCCTGTAATCCAACCAATAAAAGTGAAACTGGTGGAACAGCTTTAAAGTTTAGCTCTTCATTTTTAAAACCTAAAATATTAACAAGTTCATCATAAACAATTTTAACTATCATCTGTCCAGCAGATGTTGATTTTATAATTTCTTTGCCAATTGCTTTTGGTTTAACGTTGGCTATAAATTCTTTAGTGACAGGAAGAGCCACATCAGCCTCTAATAAAGCTAATCGTATCTCTTTTAAACCAGAGTCAACTTGCTCCTCAGTCAATGAGGGAGCACTTTTTAATTTAGAAAAAATACTTTCTAATTTATTTGTTAAATTTTCAAACATTTTTATAACGTCCAATACCTATCGCACTAGTGGGCGAACCTTCGCTGACTAGTGTCGACACTCTTGTTTTCAAGAGCACCGCAAAAACATGTGTATTTGCGGAAAGTTTGTGGAAACTACAATTTGGGGTTTTAAAAGTCAATGAATAATTATACTAATCAATTATGGCAACGATTAACGCATATAAAATGGATGGATTGGGTAATGATTTCATTATTATCGATAGAAGATCAAGTCCTATTAATTTGACAAAAGATAAAATTATTGAGTTGGGAAAAAGAAGTAATATTGGTTTTGATCAAATAATTTTTATTGAAAAAGAAAAAGAGAATTCTTTTCCGATAACAATTTTTAATTCTGACGGTGGTGAAGTAAGTGCCTGTGGTAATGGTTCAAGATGTGTTGCCTATCTTTTGAGTAAAAATTTAAATGCTAACCAAATCAAATTAAAAACAACTAATCGGGTTCTTAATGCCAAAATTGTTGATAATTTAATGGTAGAACTTGAAATGGGAAAACCTTTATTTGATTTTAAGGATATTCCGATTTCAAAAATAGAAAATCCTGCTGATGTCTCATTAGATATTAAAGGCAAAAAGTTTACTGGTGGTTTTTGTTTAAATGTAGGAAACCCTCATATAGTTTTTTTTGTAGATGATTGTTTTAAATATGATCTAAAAGTAATAGGACCTTTGATTGAAAATCATAAATTATTTCCTGAAAAAACTAATGTAACATTTGCTCAAATTTTAGATAAAAAAAATATTTTAGTAAATGTTTGGGAAAGGGGTGCTGGGCTTACTAAAGCATGTGGAACAGCAGCTTGCGCGACCGCTGTTGCTGGAAACAAAACAAAATTAGTTGAAAACAAAGTAGCTATTAGATTTAAAGAGGGAGTCTTAAATATAGTTTTAGATGAAAAAAATAATATATTTATGACTGGGCCAGTGTCAGAAATAAAAAATATAAAAGTAGAAATATAAAATGGGAATTTTTGATAAGTTTAAATCAGGACTTGGAAAAAGTTCATCGAGTCTTACAGACGGTTTTAAAAATATTTTTTCTAAGAAAAAGATTGACTCTACCATTCTTGAGGAGTTTGAGGAGTTAATCATTTCATCTGATGCTGGTGTTGATGTAGCAAAAGAGCTTAGAAAAGATTTTGAAAGCTTAAAGGTTGATAAAAAATTAGATGATCACAAAGAGATTTTGAGACTCTTAGCAGATAAGTTAGCAATAAATCTCCAAAAATACGAAAAAGATTTAAGTCTGATGGGGAATGCAAAATCTGCTGTAATTGTAGTGTCTGGTGTGAACGGTGTTGGAAAAACGACAAGTATCGGAAAACTTGGAAAATATTTTAAAGATAATAATAGATCCGTTGTCTTTGGAGCTGCAGATACTTTTAGAGCAGCAGCCATAGATCAGCTACAAGTTTGGGCTGCAAAAGTAAAAGTAGATATAATCAAGTCAGAAATAAATAGTGACCCAGCTTCTGTTGCTTTTAAAACTGCTGAATTTGCTAAAAAAAATGAAATTGATGTGGCTTTGATAGATACAGCAGGAAGACTACAAAATAAAAAGAATCTTATGGAAGAATACAAAAAAATTATAAATGTTCTGAAAAAAATTGATGAGTCTTTTCCAAACGAAGTAATTCTAGTTCTTGATGCAACTACTGGTCAAAATGCAATGAATCAAGTTGAAGAGTTTAGCAAAATACATAATCTTACAGGTCTTATAATTACAAAACTTGATAGCACTGCAAAAGGCGGGGTAGTCCTTGCTATTTGTAAGAAATATAATTTACCTATTGTTGCAATCGGAATGGGGGAAAAAGAAGATGACTTACAACCTTTCAACGCTGAATATTTTTCAAAAGCTCTTTTAGGTATTGAAACCTAAAAAATTTCTTAAAGCACTCATCAGTTGGTCATTAAATTCCATCATGTGATCGTCGTTATCGGAAAAGTAATTAAATTTTGGGTTATTGGCCTTCTCAAATAATTCTACACCCATTTTAAAAGGAACTACATCATCTTTCTTACCGTGCATAATCAAAATAGGAATATTTATATTCTTAATCTTTTTTAAAGAATCGTACCTATCTTTAATCAATAAATCGATAGGTAAATAAGGATAATAAATTTTTGCTGCATCAGCGATTGAGGTAAAAGGTGACTCTAAAACAATGCCAGCAAAAGCATTGCTCTGGGCTAACTCTGTGGCAACACCTGTGCCTAGTGACTCACCATATAAAATTATATTTTTATTTCCAATGCCAGCCTGATTAAGCCACTCAATTGATTTTCTAGCATCATTATATAAATTTTCCTCTGTAGGTTTGCCTGGATTGCCACTAAATCCTCTCCAGGAAATAATGAGAATATTTACATCTAATTTGTATAGTTCATTAAGCTTGTGAACCCTATTGGTAAGATCGCCTGCATTACCATGGAAGTATAAAATTGTTTTATATTTTTTTAAGTCTTTTTCCAAAAACCATGATTTAAGTTTTAAATCTTTATCAACCTCAATAAAAACTTCTTTATATTCAAATTGAATTTCATCTCCTGTGTAGTTATTTTCACTTGGATGATAAAGCAATTTTCTTTGGTACAAATAAGTGAAAAGTACAATTATAATGTAAGCTAATACAATTGATGATAAAGCTAAATAAAGATACTTCATGCTTTTTTCCTAGCGAAATAGACTCCAGTAAAGACCAGTAAGCCACCTAAATAATGAAAACTAAGAAGTGGTTCTTCAAAAATTATAATTCCAAAGATAGAACCATAAACTGCGAATAAATATAAAGTAAACCCGGCAAAAGATGCACCAACATATTTTTGTAACCTTGTATACAAAGAGAAAGCTATAATACTTGGAGAAATAGCTGCAAATATAACCCAGAACAAAAATGTCTGATTATAATTTGTCTTAGCAAAGTAAAAATTTTCCAAAAGAAAAAACGGGAAAAGTGATATAAAACCAAACATTGCAATTAGCGTGAATCGAGCCATTAAGCTAAATTTTGATTTCCAATTTAATAAATAAATTGAATATAGAGCCCAGCCTAAAGCAGCTCCCAATACCCATAAATCACCTATTGTAAAATTTAAGTTAATTAAAAAATCTAAATTACCTTTGGATATAATTGTAAAAACACCTGCAATGCAAATTAATAAGCCTAGTATCCTAAAAAAGTTAATTTTTTCATTAAAAAACAAAATTGATAAAAAAATTATTATTACTGGTGAAGATGTATAGATTATACCAATATTCGCCATAGTTGTTGTCATTCCTGCAAGATTTGGGAAAGCTCCACAAATGCCACAACCCATCGAACCTAAGAAAAAAAGTTTAAAAAACTCTTTATTTAACTCTTTCCTATTTTTTAAAATTTCATCAAAAAAAAATGGAAAAAGTATAATGAATACCGTAAACCATCTCCAGAACGCTAGTGAGATTGGTGGTACTGACTCAACTCCTCCTCTTGCAACAATTGTGTTTGTGGCCATAAAGATAGGCTGAATAAATAATAGTAGGTAAGGAAAATAATTACTTTTTGTTATCGAAGAAGGCTTCATAGAACATCATCACAATTACTATTCCCATCAATATATAAACAGGTAGCACGTCAAAAAAACCAATCATCATGGATCTTGTCAAAGTTGTTGCAAGACCTAATAAAAAGGCTGTGCAAATAGCGACACCGACAATAATTGTTAGTTTATCCTTCATCTTTACAATTTTTTTCTAACCAATTTGCAGTCCCTAGAAATCGAAGATCATCTAGTTTGTTACCTACCAATTGAACTCCTAATGGTAAGTCATTTTCCCCGGTAAGTAAAGGCAATGAAATAGCTGGAAGACCCATATAAGTCCAATTCTTTTGAAAGTCTGAGCTTCCGGTTGATTTAAGACCTTTGTCAGCAACACCACTAGATGAAGGAGTAATCACTCCATGATAATCTTCGAAAACTTCGCTATATGAGTCATAACTTTGCTGCATGAAATCTGATGCATCAGCATATTCTTTTGCAGAGTATTTCAGACCTCTACCTATCGCTTCTCTCATTTCTTTAGAAAGTTTAGTTTTATCTTTTTTATAATAAACTTGAAAATTATTAGCCATATCGGTCTCATGAATAATTTGTAAATACTTTGGGATATCTTTAAAATAAGAAGGGGTATCAAATACTTCAATATTTTTTTTGAAATTCTTTATCAAAAACTCAAAAGCTTGTTGAGACTTTTTGTTTATATCTTTCCATTTATCAGTTTTATAAAAAATAAATTTTGGTTCGAATAATGGTCCCTTATCACATGCTTCCAACATTTCTTCTGCTGAAAAATATATAGTCGCGGGATCGTATAAATCTTTTTTTATTAAACATTTTGCCAATAAAGCAACGTCTTTAACCGTTTTACCGAACAAACCGATTGTATCTAATTTGTCCGAAACTTTTAAAACTCCAGACCTAGATATTAATCCATAAGATGGTTTGTAACCCACAACTCCACAATAGGATGCTGGTCTAATAGTTGAGCCTGCAGTCTGTGAGCCTATAGAAAGATGAGCCATATGCGAAGCAATCACTGCAGCAGATCCACTTGAGGAACCTCCAGGTGTTCTAGTATAATCATGAGGATTTGTAGTTTTACAAGGATGTATATATGCTAGCTCTGTTGTTGCAGTCTTCCCCATGATAATGGCACCAGAATTTTTTAAAAGATTTACAATTTCAGAGTCCTGAGAACTTGACATTTTTTTTCTAAAAACTGTTCCACATTCTGTAGGCATATCATAAGTTCCAATAATATCTTTGATTGCTACGGGCATTCCATGTAAAGGTCCAAGAGGTTTACCTGATTTTCTATGATTGTCTGCTTCTTCTGCTTTTTCTAAAAGAAGTTTTTTATCTAAATGTGCCCAAGCCTTTACCTCTGGTTCAAATTTTTTTATTCGTTCAAGATATTTATTACAAAGATCTACTGATGATATTTCTCCAGATCTTAATTTTGATGCTAACTCATTAGCGGTGAAATTAGATACATCAATCATTTTATTTCTTAGTTTGCAAATAGAAGGTCAGGTAACCATAAAGCAATACCTGGAAACATATACATCAAAAACATTGCCAGTATTACTATTGCCAAGAAAGGCATAATGCCTCTAAATATTTCCATTAATTCAACATTCTTGGCTTGTACACCTTTTAAATAGTAGGCTGACATTGCCATGGGGGGTGTTAAAAATGAAGTTTGTAAATTTAAAGCAATAAGCATTGCGAAAAAATAAGGATTTACCTCGAAGAAAGCTACTAAAGGTAAAAATATTGGAACAAATATAATCAATATCTCCGTCCACTCCAGTGGCCAGCCTAACAAGAAAATAATTATTTGTGTGATTACTAAGAATTGCCATGGTTGTAAATTCATTGATTTAAAGAAATGTTCAAATACTTCATGTCCTCCTAAGTATGAGAAAACAGATGCAAATGTCCAAGATCCAATAAACAACCACATAATCATTGCTGTAGTTTTGGCTGTTAGAAAAACTGATTCCTTAAAGTTTTTCCATTTTAATGTTTTATAGAAATATGAAAGAACTAATGCTCCAGCTGCTCCGACTGCTGCTGCTTCAGCAGGTGTTGCAAGTCCTCCTAATATTGTTCCAAGTACTAAAATAATTAATGAGAATAGCGGTAAAAAGGATACTAAGACTTCTTTTATTATGACTGATCGAGGAGGTATCTCCTCTTTTGGAGGCTTGGGTGCAATTGATGGATTAAAATATGCCATTGTAATTGCATAACCAATATATAAACCAGCTAATAATAATCCAGGAAATATTGCAGCTGCAAATAATCTTAACGGCGAAAGTTGAGCTATTACTGAGTAAACAATTAGCATTATACTTGGCGGTATAAGTATCCCCAAACAACCTCCTGAACAAATAACACCTGATGCAAATTTCTTGTCATATCCAGCTTTGACCATAGCCGGCCAAGCTAATAGACCCATTAATGTTACAACAGCTCCTATAATTCCTGTTGCTGTTGAAAATAATGCGCATGTGATCAGCGCAGCAACAGCCATTGATGCTGGCAATCCATGCGAAGCTAATCTTATAGCGAAAAATAATCTTGAAACTATTCCTGCTCTTTCAACGAGGTATCCCATAAATAAAAAGAGTGGGACGGCGGTTAAAACAGTGTTATCCATTACGGTATAAGTATTTTGTACGAATAATTGAAAAATCCTATTATCGAAAATATGTTCCATTCTCGTAGGATCAAAGTAAGCGTAATAACCAAATCCAACTCCCATTGCCATTAATGTAAATGCAATTGGAAAACCAAGTAGCACGGCAAACAAGAATATTCCCATCATTAAAATTGCTATTTCTGGATTAGTTAAACTAAATAACATCTTTTTGATCCTCCTCTTGAGAAGTTCTCATTAAAATTTTTTCTGTTTCCTCAGCTACAACCATTCGTGAAGGCCAATGACCAGTTTGTATACAAATTATAGATCTGAATACCTCGCTGATGCCTTGAATGATTAATAAAATACCTGCTGCAGGTATTAAAGATTTTGCCATATAAATTTGAATTTGAGCAGGACTGTTCCAGCTTGTCTCTTTAATTTTCCAAGCTAAAGACGCATACTCATAACCATAAAAAGCCAAAGCCAACACTCCAGGAAAGAAAAAAATAAAATACAAAACTAGATCGATATAACCTTGTACTTTAGGTTTAAACAGTCTGTAAATTACGTCTCCTCTAACATGTGCTTCAGTAGAAAGAGTATAAGCGCCTGCCATCATAAAAATTGCGCCATACATCTGTAAACTAAAATCAAAATTCCACAAAGTTGGAGCGTTAAAGGCATAAGCCATAACAACTTCGTAACATGTTCCTCCCATTAAAATTACAATAAGCCATGAAAATGCTTTTCCAACCGAAGTTGATAATTGATCTGCAAAATGAATAAATCCCCTCATGAGTTTTTAAACTATTCTAATTCTTTTACAATTTCCATAAAAAAAGGGGGCGTAAAAACGCCCCCTTTTATGTTTAAAATATAATTAAATTTTAACTTTTGCTATTGAACCGAACTCATTCTCGTAAGCCAACTTATAATTAGGTTGGTTCATGAGTAAGTACTTCATAACTCTCTTAGCATAAGCTTTTTGTGAGTCTACAATCTTTTTAAAGAATGGATCTTTCTTATTGAAATCACCGATTACTTTATCCCAACCTTTTAATTGTTGAGCTAAGATCGCATCTGACGTTTGATACACATTTACTTTGTGCTGGTTCATCAATTTAGATAAGTCAGCTGAGTATCTTACTAGTGCTTTAAAGTAGTTATCGCTGTTCGCAGCATAAGCAGCATTTTTTAGGATAGCCTGATGTTTAGGCGATAATCCGTTAAATGTCTTCTTATTTACTGGAATTTCAAACATCTCTTGCGATTGGTGGAAGCTTCCTAAGTGATAATGCTTAGAAACGTCTTGCATACCAAACTGAGAGTCTGATGTTGGGTTGTTAAACTCAGCAGCTTCAATTAAACCTGTCTTCATCGCAGGCTGAATTTCACCTCCTGGTAATTGTCTTACAACCATTCCCATTGCTGTTAATACGTTAGTAGCTAGTCCTACTGTTCTGTACTTCATACCTTTTACATCAGATACTTTTGTTACGTTCTTTTTGAACCATCCAAAAGGCTGTGCAGGCATTGGCATATGGAAGAAACCAATATAGTCGAAACCTACTTTTGCAAGTGTTTCATCATAAAGTTTTCTACCTCCACCATACTCTATCCATCCCATAATTTCTTGAGATGACATTCCGTATGACGGACCAGTACCGAATAGAGAAGCTGCTGGATTTTTTCCATACCAATAAGCTGTTACCCAGTGTCCCATATCAAGTACACCTGAACTTACTGCTTGTCCAATTTCCGAAGTCTTTACTACAGCTCCAACTGGCTGAAGATCAATTTTTAATTCACCTCCAGACATGTCGCCTACCATTTTTGCGTAGTCGCCAGCCATTTCAAAGAAAATGTTAGCGCCTGACGGCCAAGCCGCTTGCATCTTTAAAGTTTGCGGAGCACCAAATGCAACGTTAGGCATTGCAACTGTTGCTGCTGCTGCAGCACCCGTAGCTGCTGCTGCTTTAAAGAACTTACGTCTTGATGGAGTTTTTACCTCTTTTTTTATTTTTGACATATGTCCTCCTCGTTAGTTAACTTCAAAGATTTAAGCATAAACTTAATGCAGAGTCTCGTTCTTTTTAGAATTATTTTAAATTGTAGATTCAATCTCTAGGTGTACTAACTAACCTGATCCTTAGGTTTATTGCCAGAAAAAAAATCCTCAAGATTTTTTGTAGCCCTAAATGCCATATCCCACCTAGTTCTTTTTGTTGCGCTTCCTAAATGGGGAAGTAAAAAAATGTTTTTTAATTTTAAATATTCTGGATGAATTTTTGGCTCACCATTATAAACATCTAAACCATAAGCGAATACTTTGCCGCTTTTCAATGCTTCGATCATAGCTTCATCGTCTACTATATCTCCCCTGGCTGCGTTACCTATCACAGTATTTTCCTCTAGATAGCTTAGAGTTTCTTTATTTACAAGTTTTGTTGTTTCAGGAGTAGCGGGACAATTAATAGATAAAAATTCACTTTGCTTAAAAAGACTTTTTAGATCTTTATGATAAATTGCTCCATCTTCTAAGTCCGGCGAAAGTTTGGTTCTATTATGGTAATGAATTTCCATATTAAAAGCCTTAGCTCTTTTAGCGACTGCTCTTCCTATTCTGCCCATTCCAAGTATGCCTATTTTTTTATTAGACATTTGCTTTCCTAACAAAAAATCCCAAGACCATTTCCAACTTTGGGTTTCAGCCGCTAAACGTCCTTCATAAGCTTTTCTAGAAGCACCTAGTAAAAGTAAAATCTGAATATCTGCAGTTGCATCTGTTAGAACATCAGGTGTGTTTGTGACGGTAATTCCTTTTTCTTTTGCAGCTTTTATATCTATGTTACCAAAACCAACTGCACCATTAGCAATAATTTTTATGGAGCTTGAAAGTTTTGAGATGGTATCAGCATTAATAGGATCTGAAACAGAACTTAATATTCCATCAAAATTTTTTGAACCATCAATTATTTCTTGAGGTTTGTAAATCTTATCATCTTTATTTAAATTAACTTCGAATAATTCTTTAAGTTTCTCCTCATTTTCTTTGAGAAGTCTTCTTGTAACAAAAATCTTTTTTTTCATTTCAAAAATTATTCAACTTATGTGGCTTGGGACCCCCTGTAAACCAATCAAGTAACTCTACAGTATGGATAATTGGTATTCGAGTACCAGCCGAAATCTGAGTCATACACCCAATATTGCCTGTAGAAATAAAGTCAGGAGAAACTTTTTCTATATTGTTTACTTTATTCTTTAGAAGTGATTTAGCCATCTTTTGATGTAAAATATTGTAAGTACCAGCAGACCCACAGCATAAATGTCCCTCAGGAATATCCAATACTTCATTACCAGTTTTTGAAATTAAATCTTTTGGTTGATCATGAACTTTCTGTCCATGTTGCATTGAACATGCTGAATGGTACGCTATCCTGTATTTTTTTTCAGAATTTAAATTTATATTTAGCTTTAGGTTTTCATCAAGATACTCAGTAATATCTTTAGTTAGTACTGAAATTTTTTTGGCTTTCTTTTTTAGATCTTTGTCATTTTTAAAAATATGACCATAATCTTTTAAAGTTGTTCCGCATCCAGACGTATTACTTATTATCGCATCCAATCCATTTTTAAGATACTCTTCGTGCCAGCTCTCTATATTATTTTTAAATGAATCGTGTGCTAGTTTTTGTTTTCCTAAATGATGATTTAAAGACCCACAACAATTAATGTCTGGCATTACTACCACCTCAACATTGTGCCTATTTAAAAGTCTTATAGTAGCCTCATTTATTTCCGGAGAAATAACTCTTTGAACACATCCAGTTAATAAAGCCACTCTTGAAACCTTCTTTCCTTCTTTAACTTCATAAACCTTCTGTTCTTTCAATTTTTTTCCTGGAATCTTATCTGGCATTAAATTTAATGCGTTTCTAATAAATTTTGGAAATAAAAAACTAAATGGCTTTATTAATTTAGAAGATAAAGCCATTAATAAAAATACTTTCGGTTTTGGTAATACAAACGAAAGTATATTTCTAAATACTCTATCCAATAAAGGTCTTTTATAAGTTTCTTCAACATAATTTCTACCATGGTCAATTAAATGCATATAGTTCACTCCTGAAGGACAAGTCGTCATACATGAATAACAAGATAAACAACTATCTATATGTTTTGCTATTTCTTTTGTGGCCGGTTTCTTATTCTCTAACATATCTTTTATAAGATATATTCTTCCTCTTGGACCTTCTAATTCCTCTCCATTTATTTGATAGGTAGGGCAAGTGGCATTGCACATTCCACAATGAACACATTTCCTTATAATTGTTTCACTCGTTTTATTATCTTTGTCTTGAAGTTGTTTATCTGTAAATGATGTTTGCATTTAAATTCCTGTGTACATTTTTCCTGGATTAAAAATTCTTTTTGGATCAAAACTCCTTTTAATTTTTTCACTTATTTTATACTTAATTGGATCTATTGTAAAAATATCTGCAGAGGCCTTTAGATCGTCCTCAATTTTAATTAAAGTGATATATCCTTGGTGTTTTTTTACAATTTCCTTAATATCACCTAGTATTTTAGCGTTTAATGTCTCAAATGCTGCCCAGATCAGACACCCTCCCCAGTCAACAAAATATTTTATATCATAACTTTTAAGTTTTTGAATAACAGGTAAGGTTTCACTTATTGGAAGAACTATTCTTGATAGATTACTTTCTAATTTTTTAAAGACCTCCAAATTTTTTGTCCTGCTCCAAAAAATATTACTTTGCTCATTATCTAAAATGGAAAGCTCTTGATCTAATAAACTTAATTCTTTTGACAATTTTTTTAATCTTTGGTCAACAGAATTTATTGGGCCTTCGATCCTGATAGCTGTAAGGCCTCCATCGTGTGTAAGATCATTTAAAACAAAATTTTTTCCAAAATAGTCCGGATAAAATACACCTCCTGATGGATCTGTAGAAGATGACAATGCTTTTCCAAGAAAATCTAATGCTTTTTTAAGATGAGGGTTCTTTATAATTAAAGTTTTACTTGTTTCTGGTTTTGGTAAAACTTTTATTGAAAGCTCAGTTAATATCGTGAGTGTTCCAAAAGATCCTGATACTAATTTACTTAAATCATAACCGGTAACATTCTTAACTACTGTTCCCCCAGATTTAATAGTTTCACCTTTTCCATTAATCCCTTGAAAACCAAGTATGTGATCTCGAACACTACCAACTTTAAATCTTCGTGATCCAGCAAAATTACATGAAACGACTCCACCAATCGAACCGCTGT
Organism: uncultured Pelagibacteraceae bacterium; assembly: GCA_902617025.1. Classification (GTDB taxonomy): domain Bacteria; phylum Pseudomonadota; class Alphaproteobacteria; order Pelagibacterales; family Pelagibacteraceae; genus Pelagilacustribacter. The sequence continues at coordinate 11,872 of CACMVB010000010.1, forward strand.
TACTTTCTCCAGAAAATAAGTAACCAAAATCATTCGGTTCAAAAGCTAATTGCTGGTTATTTTTATCTAGCTCTTCTATTATTTCTTTTAAAGGTGTGCCAGCTTTAACTTTGATATAGAGCTCTTCAGGTTTGTAATCAATTATACCCTTAAATTCAGAGAGGTCTAAGGTTTTTTCAGATTGAAAATTCCTTCCAATTTTATTTTTGGATTTTAATCCGTTAATTTCTAGAGGTATATTTTTTTTATAACAATTCTTAACTATCTCAACTATTTCTTCTCTTGAAGTTGGTTTAAAAATATTTTGATTAAAATCTAGGGATGTCTGGGAATTTTGTTTTTCCTCCATGGACATGAACTCTTCCTTCCTCAGCACATTTTCTAAGTATTGGATAAACTTTTCCAGGATTTAATAAAGAATTAGGATCTAACGCTACTTTTATAGTTAATTGTTGCTGTATATCTCTATCATTGAAAGCTTCACACATTAACTCTCTTTTCTCAATACCAACTCCATGTTCGCCGGTAAGCGCACCGCCAACTTTTACACAATACTTGAGAATGTCCGCACCAAATTCTTCACATTTTCGAAGTGACTCTTTATCGTTTGCATCAAACATTATTAAAGGATGAAGATTTCCATCTCCTGCATGAAATGCGTTAGCTACTGGCAAATTATATTTTTTAGACAGTCTTGAGATTTCATTTAAAACCTCAGCAAGCTTTCCTCTAGGAATTGAACCATCCATACACATATAATCAGGTGCTAAAACTCCACAAGCTGGGAAAGCTGCTTTCCTCCCAGCCCAAAATTTCAATCTCTCTTCGTTTGACTTACTTATTTTTAAACTTGATGAATTATTTTTTTCAGCAATTTCTTTTGCCTTCTGAATGTAAGCTTCAACTTCATGTTCTGTTCCATCGAATTCTATTATCATCATTGCTTCGGCATCGGTTGGATAACCTGCTTTTGAGTAATCATTAGTAGCTTTTGTTAATGCTTTATCCATTATTTCCATACCAGCTGGTATACATCCCTCTGCGATTATTTGTGCAACACAGTTTCCTGCATCTTCAATTGAAGGGAAGCCCACTAAAGCTGCTTTGACAACTTCAGGAGATTTTAAAATTTTCACGGTAACCTCTGTAATAACACCAAGTAAGCCTTCTGAGCCTGTCATCAAACCCAAGAAATCGTATCCTTCAGCATCCATGGCTTTACCGCCAAATTTAGTTATGGTTCCGTCCATTAAAACTACTTCAATACCTAAAAGATTATTTGTCGTAGCTCCATATTTAAGAGAATGAACTCCACCAGAATTTTCAGCAACGTTTCCACCTATTGAACATGCAATTTGACTTGATGGATCCGGGGCATAATAAAAACCTTTGTCTTGAACAGCATGTGTAATCGCTAAATTTGTTACACAAGGTTGAGTAACTACGCATCTGTTTTCGTAATCAATTTCAATTATCTTATTAAATTTTCCCATTGCCATCAAAACACAATCTTCTAGAGGCATTGAACCACCAGATAAGCCTGTTCCGGCTCCTCTTGGAACTACTTTTACTTTATTTTCATTACAATATTTTAAAATTTGACTTACTTCCTCGACAGTCTCAGGCATAACTACTAAAAGAGGCATTTTTCTGTAAGCGGTTAAGCCATCAGTTTCGAAAGGCCTTAATTCATCAGGATTCGAAAGGACATTTTTAGAATTAATAATTCCACGAAGATCCAAAGCAATTTTATCTTTTTTAGACATAATTGCGTTATCAACTTTTGGCATTTGTAAAGTACTCATGGTCAGTCCTACTTAAGCATTTTTGAGATTTTTTCTAGTGCTTTTTGAATGTTATCCCTCGAGGCAGCAAAGCTAAAACGAACGTAATCTGTTGATGTTTTTCCAAATGCTGTACCAGGCACAATTGCCACACCAGCCTCATGCATACATTTTTTCGAAAATTCGCTTCCGCTCATTCCTGTTCCTTTTACATTTGGAAAAGCATAAAATGCTCCTCCAGGCATACTGCATTCTACACCAGGTAAATCATTTAATCCTTTATGAATTAATTTTCTTCTTTGATCAAATTTTTCCATCATATGATGAATAGAGTCATCGGGTCCGTCTAGCGCTGCTATTCCAGCAAACTGAGATGGTGCATTTACACATGAAAAACTATTAATTGCTAATTTTGTAACGTGAGGAATTAATTTTTCTGGCCACACACTCCAACCCATTCTCCAGCCAGTCATAGAGTAAGCTTTACTCCATCCATCTAGAACTATTAACCTATCTTGTAAATCAGGATAATTAAAAAAAGTTGGCATTTCTTTTCCATCAAAAATTTGTCTACTGTAAATTTCATCGCTAAGTATAGTTACATGAGGATGTTTTTTTAAACCTTCAGCAAGAAAATCTATTGCAGGTTTTTCAACGAAACTTCCAGTTGGATTGTTTGGATTAATTAAAATAACAAGACGAGTTTTGTCTGTTATTAAAGATAAAATTTTTTCAGGATCAAATTTTAAATCTTTTTCTTTTGTTAAATCATATGGAACTGCTTTGGCGCCAGTATAATTAATCATAGACTCATAAATTGGAAAACCAGGTGTTGGATGAACAATTTCTGCGCCAGGCTCACCGATCATTTGAATAGCAAAGTACATTGTAGGTTTTCCACCAGGCATAATCATAATCCGTTCAGGACTTACTTCTTTTTTATATAAACTTTTTATTTTTCTTGAAACTGCTTGCCGACATTCAGCAATCCCGTTAGCCAAAACATATCCGTGATGTCCGTCATCAATAGCTTTTTTTGCTGCATCCATAATATGTTTGGGTGTCATAAAGTCCGGCTGGCCCAAACCTAAGTGGATCATTTCTTTACCTTGAGCTTCAAGTTTCTTAGCTTCAGCTAAAACACTGAAAGCTGTTTCTGTACCAAGTCTATCTAAATTTTTGGCTAATTTCATATTCTTAACCTAGTATTTATTATCACTTTTGCAAACTAGTTTTTTTGCATCACCTATAAGCAATTTTTGTTTTATTTAGCTCTTTTATACTTTTACATCCTAATAAAATCATATCTCTTCTAATCTCATCTCTCATTCTGGTTAAAATTTGCTCAACACCTTTTTGACCACCTGCCCCTAATGCGAATAGAAATCCCTTTCCAAAACTGCATGCAGTTGCCCCTAAAGAAAGTGCTTTAAGAACATGTGTCCCTCTTCTGATACCTCCATCTAAGATGATTTCTATTTTTCCTCCAACTGCATCAGCAATAGCGGGTAATTGATCAAATGGAGATCTTGATCCATCGAGTTGTCTTCCTCCATGATTTGAAAGCATAATAGCGGAGGCTCCAATTTCTACTGCTCTTTTTGCATCTTCAACTGACATAACGCCTTTAAGTGCAAATGGTCCTCCCCATTTTTTTACAACGTATTCTGCATCTTTCCAGCTCATGGCTGGATCATATTGCTCATTAATATAATCCATAACTCCTCTTGCAATGCTCGATCCTTTTTTTGTCCAATGAGAAACATTTGCCAGCTCAAATTTTTTATTGGTCAAATAATTAAAAGCCCACATAGGATGCATAGCAAAACTCATGAGGCTTTTTACAGTAAGTTTTGGAGGTGTAGTAAATCCCCATCTATGATCTCTCTCTCTGTTACCAGCGACAACAGTATCAACTGTTAAACACATTGCTTTGAAACCAGAACTTTTACATCTATCAATAAGATTATCGGTTAGACCTTGATCTTTATGAATATAAAGTTGAAATAATTTGGGGCCACCAGATATATTCGCTATTTCTTCAATAGAAGATGTAGCCATGGTAGACATGCTATAAAAAGTACCAAATTTTTCAGCAGCACGTGCTGAGGCTTTATCTCCATCGTGATGATAAAGTCGTTGCATAGCAGTAGGTGATAAAAAAATTGGTAAATCTATTTTTTGTCCAAAAACAGTTGTACTAAGATCGGGCTCACCAACGCTGGCTAATATATTTGGAACTAGATCACATTTTAAAAATGATTCAGTATTTCTTCTTAAAGTTGTTTCATCGTCTGCACCACCATCGATATAATGAAATATTGGTGCAGGTAAGTTTTTTTTTGCTAGTTTTCTGAAATCTTCAAAATTATAACAATCATTTAAATTCATTGTTATTAAAAATTTCTAGAAAATGTTATTTGCTGGTTATCTGTTCCAGGGTTTCTGTCTCCCCAATCATTGTTAGAAATATGACTATAACTATAACTAATTTTTGAATTATCAAAAATTTCTAATCCCACTTTAATTTCACTTTTAAACTCTAAAACGCTACCTAAATCTTTTCCATCACCTTTTTCATAATATCCAGGAGAAAAACTAGGTAAAATTTTTAAAGGACCAATACCGTATTGACCCTCTATTCCAGTGTATAGATAAATAGAGCTATCACCAGTTATAAATGCCCCCGAAATAGGCTTGAACTTACCTAGAAAGGTATCTCTAAATAAATCAGGATTCTTATGTTCTACTCCAAACAAAGAAGTTTGATCATCGCCTTCTTTGTCAATTACATCAAAAGTTCCGGTATAAAATGAAACATCTGTTTTGCTCTCATTCGCCTTTGTAGACGTAACAAGCAATGCTAAAGAAAATAAATATATAAAAAATTGAAATTTCATATTTAAAAAAAATACAACTATATAGCTAATATGTACAGTTAGTAATTTATACCTTTTTTGAAGATTTTCTGACTAAAAAAGCAATAATTAAAGCGCCTAAAACAAGGGCCGAATATGGTAAGATCCATAGAAGGAAATTTCCTGGATTAAATTTGGGATTATATAGAATCCAATCACCATATTTATCTGATAGAAAACTATAAATTTCCTCCTCAGTTTTTCCTTGTTTAATTAAGTCTTTTACAACCATTTTCAGAGTTATTGCAAAATCAGAGTTAGAGTCTGCAATAGATTGTCCTTGGCAAACTAGACATCGCAAGTTTTTATGTATTTTGCTTTCTTGCAGTACCTCATTTGAGTAAAGA
>CACMVB010000011.1 GCA_902617025.1 uncultured Pelagibacteraceae bacterium
GTACATATAATTAAAGACGGCAAAATATTTTTTTCAAAAGATTACTTGAATTTAGATGAATGGAATCATCCTAATTTTAAGTTTGATTTATTTGAGAGATTAAAAAAGCCGCGAATGCCTGATGTAATAGGCGGTCCAAGATTAAGTGAACTAGAAAAGAAAATTAATATCAACAACTCAAAAAATTTTTTAGCTTTAAATTTAGGAGGTGGACAAGATAAATTTAAAGGAGTTTTAAATCTAGATATAGGAAACTATAATAACGTAGATTTAATTTGCTCTCTTTATACTTTACCTTTTAAAGACGAATCCGTAGATCTTTTGATTTCTAATTCAGTTTTAGAGCATGTGGAATATCCTGAGAAAGTTTTGGATGAGGCAAAAAGAGTGGTAAAAAATAATGGTCATTTTTATCTTTGTGTGCCTTCAGTTTGCCTTAGACATCATAAAATGGATTTTACCAGGTGGACAATGCCAGGCTTAAAGAAACTTCTCACGGATAGAGGTTTTAAAATAATTGAGCAAGGAGCATGTAGAGGACCTGGCTGGGTTATCTGGCATATGCTTGAAAGCTTGGTAGTTTCTAGAACAAAAAAAGGATTTTTAAGGGAATTTTTTAGAAAACTAGTTATGTTAATTACTAGACCGCTCGTTGGTATGAAAGTTAGAAACAACGAGAAGGAGGAAAATATGGCTCTAACAATTTATGTAATAGCCAAAAAATCTTAATTATCAATCTCAAAAAATGTTATCAAAATTTTTCAATATATTTAAAAATACTTACTCGTTGATGCCAATCGAGATCAAGAAATTATTTATCCTAATGATTATTGCATCTTTTGTAATTATTATTATTGAAACAGTGAGCTTTTCAATTTTTATTCCACTTTTGGATCAAATTCTTAATGAGGGAGCTAATAGGTTTTTTAAATTTGATCAAGTTTTAACTTATTTTAACATCAATAAAGAGGACTTTATCTCATCATTTTTAATTTTTATATTGTTTGTTTTTATATTTAAATCAATAATATTAATTCAGTTAAATAAATTTAAAATAAAATTTTTAGCCAAAATTGAAAAATATGTTTCTAATAAAGTAGTTGAAAATTTTTTAGAACAAGAATTTGAAAATTATAAAGCTTATAGCAAATCAAAAATTAACAAAGAATTAATTTTAGATATTTCAAGATATTGTGCTTTAATAGATTCTTCTATTGGTTTATTTATTGAAATGACAATGACAATTTTAATAGTATTTTTATTAATATTAGTTGATCCTTTGTCCACTTTAATAATTATTATATCATTAATAGGGGTCTCAGCAGTTTATCTAATTACGACGAGACAAACATTTTTTCTACTCGGAGAAAATTCACAAAAATCTGAAAATACATTAATACAATCGGTCAATGAGATATCAAAACTTTTCAAAGAGATTAAAATTTTTGAAGTAAAACAAAAGTTTCTTTTGAGATTTAAAAAAGCATTGAATGAAAGAGTACAACATGTTGTTAATTATAGGATAAATATTTTTTTACCCAGAATTTTAATAGAGTTATTTGTAGTCGCAATTTTAGTGCTTCTATTTTTTATTTTACTCCGCTTTAATAATTCTAATAATGAAATATTTTTAATTTTAGGTTTGTTAAGTATTGCTTCTTTTAAAATTATGCCTTCGATAGTAAAATCTCTTAATTATTTAAACGTAATTAAGTATGCTGATGCATCTGTAAATATATTAAACGAAAAATTAGAAACCATAGAAAAAAAACCTAAACAAAACATAGTTGAAAAATATAATAAGAATATGAATTTTAGAAATAAAATTGAATTAGTGAACTTAAAATTTAATTACAAAAACTCTTCTTCCTACATTCTTAATAATATTAGCATTGAAATAAACAAAGGTGATCACATAGGCATTATTGGTGAAAGTGGTTCTGGAAAATCTACTCTTTTAGATATAATAATGCAGTTCCAGACAGAATTTGAGGGTAAATACTTGTTTGATGGATTAGATGTAAAAAAAAATAAAATATACAATAACAAAAGTTTTTTTAAAAATTTTGGATACGTTGGACAAAATACTGAATTAATGAACGACACAATTAGAAATAATATTATATTTTCAAGTAACGAAAATATAGCTGATCAAGACAGACTTGAAAAATCGATTAATTTATCCCAAATGAAAAAAATTTATGATGAACAAAATTTGGGCTTAGAAAGAATTATTTCAGACAATAGTTTTAATATATCAGGTGGACAAAAACAAAGATTAGCGTTAGCAAGGGCTCTTTACTCCAATTGTTCAGTATTAATTTTAGACGAAATCACAAGTTCTCTTGATGAAATAAATCAAGAAAAAATAATGATGGATATAAAGATGCTAAAAAAAGAGGGTAAAACCATTATTCAAACAACTCATAATTTAAAACATTTAAAATATTTTGATAAGGTAATTAATTTAACTAATACAAAATCTTAACAATGATAAAAAACAAAAAAATTATTTTAATTGGCGCAACAGGAGTTCTCGGTTCCCATTATGTTAAAAGATTTATGGAGGAGAAAACAAAATTGGTAGCTGTAGATTTACCAGGACAAAAATTTGAATTCCTAAAAAAAAAATTTAAAAAAGCAAAATTTTTAGAATGTGACGTAAAAGATGAAAAAAAACTTAAAATTACTATTAAAAACTCAATTAAGTTTTTAAATGGTATAGATTGTTTAATTTATAATGCAGCAGCAACACAAGAATCTTTTCTTAAAAATAAAAAAAAATTTCCAAAATTTGAAAATTATCCACTAGATTTATGGAATTTAAGCTTAGACGTTAATCTTACTGGAGCCTTTTTGAGTGCAAGGGAAACAAATAACGAATTAAAAAAAAGTAAAGGGAGTATTATTTTTGTATCGAGCATTTATGGTTTAATCAGTCCTGATCATAAAATATATAAAAGTCAAAGATTTAAAAGTATTCCCGCTTATTCAGCTTCTAAAGCTGGGATTATTGGTTTAGCAAAATGGCTAGCTAGTTGGAATGCTGGAAAGGTCAGAGTCAATGTTGTATCGCCAGGTGGAGTATTTAATAAGCATAATAAAAATTTTTTAAAATCTTATAGTTCAAAAACACTTACCGGTAGGATGGCAAAGCGAGAGGAAATATTTGGAATATTTAGATACTTGATTAGCGACTCTGCTTCATATGTGACCGGACAAAACTTTATAATAGATGGTGGATACACCTCTCTTTAATTATTATGTCCTTTTTTTTAGATAAGAGAAAAATTGGAAGTAACAATATTCCATTAATCATTGCTGAAATTGGCATAAATCATAATGGTAAATTGCAAGAAGCAATTAGGATTGCTGACTCGGCCATTAATGCAGGTGCTGAAGTAATAAAACATCAAACACATATTGTTGATGACGAAATGATTAATGAAGCAAAAAAAATTAAACCGGGAAATTCTGATAAAAGTATTTTTAAGATAATGAAAAATAGCTCACTATCAGAAAAGGATGAATATTTTTTAATGCGTCATATTCAAAAAAGAGGAAGAATATTTATATCTAGCCCTTTTTCAAGAGCAGCTGTAGATAGATTGGTAAAATTTAAAGTTCCTGCTTTTAAAATCGGATCAGGAGAATGTAATAATTATCCACTGATAGAATATATCAGCAAATTTAAAAAACCGGTTATTTTAAGCACCGGGATGAACTCAATTAAAACAATTAAACCGGCAGTTAATATTTTAAGAAAAAATAAAATAAATTTTGCATTATTACAATGCACAAATATATATCCTACACCTTACAAACTTGTGCAACTACGCTGCATGAAAGAACTTAAAGAAAGTTTCCCTGAGGCTGTTATAGGATTATCAGATCACACAAAAGATCTTTATTGTTCATATGCTGCTTTAGGTTTAGGTGCTTCTATCATTGAAAAACATTTCACAGACTCAAAGAAAAGAAGGGGACCTGATATAAGTTCATCAATGGATAAGGTTGAGCTTAAATCTTTAATTTCAGCATCAAAGGCTATATTTGAGGCAATTTCATATAAGGGTAAAAAGAAACCGCTAAAAGAAGAGTCCAAAACAATAAAATTTGCTTATGCATCAGTGGTAACTATAAAGCCAATTAGCAAAGGTGAAAAATTTTCTAAAAGAAACCTTTGGGTAAAAAGACCTGGAAACGGTGACTTTTTAGCCAAAGAATTTAATAATTTAATAGGAAAAAAGGCCAAAAAAGAGATCAGCGCGAATGTGTTTTTAAAAAAAAATGATGTATGAAGAAAAAAATAATATTTATTACAGCCACAAGAGCTGATTTTGGAAAACTTAAGTCAATAATATCAGCTACAAAAAAAAGCAATAAATTTAAGGTGCATATTGTGGTGACAGGAATGCATGTATTAAAAGAATTTGGAAATACATACACAGAAGTTACAAAGTCTTTTGGAAAAAATATAATTAAATTTTCAAATCAAAAAATAGGCGATAATATTAATAAAGTTTTATCTAATACAATTAACGAATTTTTAAATATTTTTTTAAAAATAAAACCAGATCTTATTGTTTACCATGGTGATAGAGTAGAAACTTTAGCAGCAGCAATAGTAGGATCTTTAAACCATTTATTGACCGCTCATATTGAAGGAGGTGAACTTTCTGGTACTATTGATGATACAATTAGACATTCGGTCACAAAGTTAAGTCACATACATCTTGTAGGAAATAAAAAAGCTTACAAAAGAGTTTTAAAAATGGGAGAGAAAAAAGAAAATGTATTTATAATTGGCTCTCCAGATATGGATATTCTTTTTAAAAAACAACCTACAATAAATAAAGTAAAAAAAAGATATGGAATAAATTTTAATAATTATTCAATTTTAATTTGGCATCCAGTCACATCTGAAATAAAGAGTTTAAGGAAATCTACAGTTAAATTGCTTAAAAACTTAAACAAAATGAGTCAAAACTACATTGTGATCAACCCAAATAATGATCCAGGATATAAAATAATCTTAACTATTTATAGAAAATACTTTAAAAATAAAAAATTTAAATTTTTAAAAAGTATGAGATTTGAAAATTTCATCTCTTTACTTAAAAATGCAGATTATATTATTGGCAACTCAAGTTCAGCTATTTATGAAGCCCCCCCACTAAAAATTCCCTCTATTAATATTGGAACAAGACAAAACAAAAGAATAAAAAGTAATTCAATTTTAAACTTAGATATTAAAAATTTAAATGAAAAAACAATTAGTAAATATTTAAATAATCATAGGCCGAGTAAAAAAATTTTTTATGGAGAAGGTGATAGTGGTAAAAAATTTTTAAAACGTATTATGACAGAAAAATTTTGGAAAATATCGACTCAAAAATATTTTCAAGATAATTAATTCTATTTACTTATTAAAATGATCTTTAAAAAAATACATAAACACTTATTTTCATTTACATATTTAAAAAATGAACCGGTTAAATATATTTTTATTGGATATCAAAACAGGAATGTTTTAAAAAAATTATTTAAAGATTGTTTATTTTTTGACCCTTTCGAACTTACACCTTTTAACATTAAAATATTTTATAAAAGTATGTGGATATTTTTTTCTAATTTGTTCACTAATCCTAAAAAATTAAATATTCCTATTTCACACTACACATTTATTTTTTTTTTACTTGCATATATTAAAATAAATAAAATTAGAAAAATCACATTTCTTAATCATTACGATAAAATAATAAATTCAATATTACCTTTTTTAAAAGAAGTAGATGTTTATGTAATAGAACATTCTTTAAATTTTAATGTTAATCGTAATACTCGGACTAAATTTTTTACCAATTGCATCAGTTTACGAAGTGAAAAAGAAGACGAATCTGTTATTGGTTTGGGAAGTATAAAATTATTATACTACTTAGAAAAGTTAAATAGATGGAATGTTTGCACCCAAGAATATAGAAATTTTTTTGAAAAAGAGATTATTTATATTTCCACACTATCTGGATATTTTTGGAATTATGCAAAGTATTATAATTACAATTTAAACTTCGATTTATCAAAAATTGAAATATTTCTAGAGTCAATCGATTCACTTAAAATACTAAAAGATAACAATGATCTCCTTAAAATGAGATTTTTGGATAATTTAAAGCTTCTAGGAGTAATAAAGAAATTAGAAAATTTGGGTTATAAAATTTCAATAATAGCCAGAAACCTCTCAACTGAAAATCATGATTTATTAATTAAAGAAAAAAAATTTTATGAAAAAAACTTTAAAAATATAGATTTTTATGAGCTCAATGAAGAGTCAAAATATGAATTTCTTTTAAATAATAGGGAAAAGGTATTTATGACAGATTATTCATATTTTGGATTTGAGGCTTTATCAGCAAATATCAAATGTATATTTTTTTCAAAATATCTTAAGAAATATTTTTCAAATTTTTTTAAGAATGACTCAATTATTTTTAATGAAGATATGTCGAATATTACAAAAAAAATTTCACATTTAACTCATATGAAAATTGATGAAATAAAAAAATTTAAAAAAAATTTAAAAAAAAATTTCTTTATTCCTGAAGCAAAATTAGAAACTTTAGAAAACTTTAAAAAAAATTTAAATTAAAAATGAAAAATAAGATAAAGATATTAATAATTGGAACGGGTTCAATCGCAAAACGTCATGCAAAAAACACCATAAAAATCTTTAATAGAAAAAAATATGATTACGAGATCTTTATTTTTTCAAAAAAAATTGATAGAGCCACAAAGTTTTCAAGAAATTTAACTGGAAAAAATTTTATAATAAAAAAAAAAAACAATATTAAAAATATTAAATTCGACTACGTTTTAATTGCAAGTGATATTTCAAGCCATATTGAATGGTTAAAATTTTTTAAAAAGGATAAATTAAAAATTTTTTGTGAAAAACCACTAGTAGTTGAAAAAAAGGATATTAATTGGTTAGAAAAAAATAAATCTTATTTTAAAAAGGTATTCATAGGTTTTCAATATAGATTTGATCCAGTTACAATAAAATTAAAAAATATTTTGAGAAAAAAATTATTTGGAAAATTACTTTCAACCTCATTTGAAATAGGCCAAGATATTAAAGACTGGAGAAAGGGAAATGATTTTAGAAATGAATTCGCATTTGGAAAAACTATAAAAAACAAAAGAAGTGTAATTTGGGAGTTGTGTCATGATGTAGACTTAATGTTTTACTTAATTGGTTCGCCTTCAAAAATATTTACACAAGAGTCTAAGGTGAAGTATAAAAAAATTAATACAAAAGATTTTGCACATTTAATAGGAACTTATAAAGATAATTCAAAATTGATAATTTCTCAAAATATGTTTTCTCCCTCTTTGTATAAAAAAGTAAATTTAATCTTTGAAAAAAAGTTAGTCGAGGCTGATTTTGTAAATAGAAAAATAGAATTATCAAGCAAGAATAAGAAAAAAAAAATTGTATTTAAAAAAGATAGAAACATACCTTTTATAAAGGAGTTGGAAAGTTTTTTTGTAAAAAAAAAAAATGATATTACGATACAGGACGGTTTAAGAGTTTCAAAATTTATAGCAAATTCTCAGATAAATATAAAATGAATATTTTTTTACATATTGGTACCAGAAAAGGATCAAAGGGTATCAAAAATAAAAATCTTTTAAGAATTAAAAATAAAAGATTAATTGAACACACACTTATATTTGCAAGATCTTTAAATTTCAAAAAAAAAATCGTTGTAAATACAGACGATAAAAAAATACAAAATATTGCAAAAAAGTTTCAGGTTGATTTTATAATAAATAGACCAAAAAACTTATGTTCTGCTAAAGCTTCAAAATTTTCTGCATGGAAATATGCAAAGAAATGGTTGTTAAAAAAAGGCGAAATAAATTTAGATAAAGATATCTTCTTAGATTTAGACAATACATGTCCTCTTAGAAAAAAAAGAGATGTTGAAAACATGTTAAGAATTTATAAAAATAAATATTATAAAAATAATAAAGTTGATTGTTTTTTTACTATTACTAAAGCAAGACGTAATCCATATTTCCAACTTATGGAATTTGAAAAAGGATTTTTGAAAATTTCAAAAAAAATTAAAGGAAAAACTTTTGTAAGAAGACAAAATATACCAAAAGTTTATGAGCATTGTGGTGTTGCATACCTTTTTAAGCCAACGTTTTTGATAAATAATAAGAATTTTCTAAATGGTAATTTAAAAGGATATGTAATTGATAGAATAAGCGCAATGGATATAGATGATAAAGACGATTTGAAAATAATTAAAAGGTATTTTTAATTAATGAAAAAAGTTCTAATTATCGGAGCAGGTGCCATAGCAGAGGAATATCTCAGAGTAATTAAGGCGAATAAAAGCATCGAAGTTAGTTGTATTTTCTCAAGAACATTTTCTAAAGCTTTTTCATTATCTAAAAAATTTAAGATTAAATACACTTTTGTAAATAAAAAGGATCTAACCAAAAATAGGAGTTTATTCGATGCAATCATTATTGCAGTAAATATAGAAAGCAACTTAAATATTTTGAAATTTTGTTTAAAACTAAAAAAGAAAATTTTGATAGAAAAACCAATAGCTTTAAATTTTACAAAAAATAAAAGCTTAAAAAAACTAAATAAAAATATAAGAAAAAATATATTTGTAGGGATGAATAGACGTTTTTTCGACTCTACGATTTTTTTGAATAAAAAGCTGATAAATTCTAAGCAAAAAAGAATTGTGGAAGTATATGATTGTCAAAATGAACGTTTTTTTCCAAAAAATAAATTTCATACCTCAGTGAGAAAAAATTTAATGTATGCAAATTCTATACATTTAATCGATTACTTTAACATTTTTTGTAGAGGTGAAATTTCTAAGGTAGATATTTTGAAAAAAACTTACGATAATAAAAGTTTTTTAACTGCTTTATTAAAATTTACATCAGGTGATATTGGCCACTATTTTTGTGATTTAAATTATTTATCCCAATGGAAAGTTAGAGTAGGTCTGAATAATGAAATATGGTCTTTTTTACCACTAGAAACAATTTCTTATTATGATTTAAAAACAAAGAGAAAAA
>CACMVB010000012.1 GCA_902617025.1 uncultured Pelagibacteraceae bacterium
AAATGAGAAAACTGAACAAGAGGTTTTAGATTTTATTAAAGAAAGAATGAGAAACGTTTTAAAGTTAAAAAATATTAAACCTGATATTATAGAAGCCTCAGTTAGTTCACATGCTGGAGATAATTTTTTAGATCTTTATGCAAAAACTATTTTAATTCAAAAATATAAAAAAAAAGGAATTGGTCTTAATGCAATTAGCTCTTATAAACGAGCATCAAACATTTTGGATAAAGCTGGAAAAGGAATCACAGGAAGACCAGATGCTGTTTTATTTAGAAAGGAAGAAGAAAGAGTCCTTCATGAAAAAATAAATGAAATTAGAAAAGCTTTTACTGTTAAGGATGACAATAAAGATTACGAAAGTTTGTTAATAAAGTTATCTGACACTAAAGAATCTACAGATAATTTTTTTGACAATGTGGTAGTAAATGATGAAAATCAGGATATTAAAAATAATCGCTTAGAGTTATTAAAATTGTTTTGTAACACTTTTGATAATTTTATCGATTTTTCAAAATTAGAAGGTTTGTAATGGCAAAGGTTATATTTAGTTTTGACGATAAATCTGCAAAAAGATTAAAGAATAAAAAAAATATTTTAGGTGGTAAAGGTGCCAATCTTGGAGAGATGGGAAGATTAGGTTTACCCGTTCCTCCTGGTTTCACTATCACAACAGATGTTTGTGATCTTTTTTATAAAAACAAAAAAAAACTTCCTAAAAGCGTTATTAAAAATATAGAAGCAGAGCTTAAAAATATTGAAAAGAAAACTAAAAAGAAGTTTGGAGATCTTAAAAATCCTTTATTAGTTTCAGTTAGATCAGGTGCCAGAATTTCTATGCCTGGTATGATGGATACGATTTTAAATCTCGGTCTTAATGATAAAACAGTAGAGTCATTAAAAAAAAAAACTTCAAACGGTAGATTTGCTAAAGATAGCTATAGAAGATTTATACAGATGTATAGTAACGTTGTTCTTGGTGTTGAAGGGCACTTATTTGAAGAGCTAATTGATAATTACAAATTAACAAGAGGTGTATTACTAGATACAGATTTAGATGAAAGTGATTGGGATGGGTTGATAACAAATTTTAAAGATCTAGTAAAAAAAGAAAAAAAAATTAATTTTCCACAAGATGTAAAAGAACAATTACTAGGAGCAGTAAATGCAGTATTTTTATCTTGGGATAGTCAAAGAGCAAAAACATATAGAAAATTAAATCAAATTCCTGAACATTGGGGAACTGCAGTAAACGTTCAAGCAATGGTTTTCGGTAATATGGGTAACAATTGTTCAACAGGTGTTGCTTTTACTAGAAACCCATCAACTGGCGATAATTCTTTTTTTGGTGAATTTTTAATTAATGCCCAAGGTGAAGATGTTGTAGCAGGAACGCGAACGCCTCAATATATAACAAAGAAAGCTAAACAAGAGTCTGGTTCGAAAGATCCATCAATGGAAGAGGCAATGCCTAAAGTTTATAAAGAGCTGGCAAAAGTATTCCTAAAATTAGAAAATCATTACAAAGATATGCAAGACATCGAGTTTACAGTTGAAAATAATAAGCTTTGGATGTTGCAAACTAGATCAGGAAAAAGAACAGCTAAAGCTGCAATTAAAATTGCAGTGGATATGGTTAAAGAAAAATTAATATCTAAAAAAGAAGCAATTAAAAGAATTGATCCAAAAACTTTAGACACTCTTTTACACCCAACTCTGGACGATAAAGTCAAAAAAGATATTATTGCATCTGGTTTACCTGCATCTCCTGGTGCAGCAAGTGGAAAAGTTGTTTTCACTGCAGATGAAGCAGAAAAATTAAATGGGATGATGCAAGATACAATATTAGTGAGGTTAGAAACTTCACCAGAAGATATACATGGGATGCATGCAGCTAAAGGAATTCTTACGGCTAGAGGAGGTATGACTAGTCATGCTGCGGTTGTAGCACGAGGAATGGGAAGACCATGTGTTTCGGGCTCAAGTGAAATTACGATCGATTATGAATTAAAACAATTTAAAGCTGGAGACGTAATTATTAAAGAAGGAGACATTATTACTATAGACGGTGGAAGCGGAAAAGTAATGAAAGGCTTAGTGCCTACTGTTCAACCTGAAATTTCTGGTTATTTCTCTACAATAATGAAATGGGCTGATGAATTTAGAAAATTAAAAGTTAGAACGAATGCTGAAACAGAAGCAGACAGTAAAATAGCGAGAGAATTTGGCGCTGAGGGCATTGGTCTATGTAGAACAGAGCATATGTTCTTTGATGAGGAAAGAATTTTATCTGTAAGACAAATGATTTTATCTAAATCAAGAGAGGATAGAAATAGTGCGCTGGATAAACTTTTACCTCATCAAAAAGAAGACTTTAAAAAAATATTCAAAGTCATGTCAGGTTTGCCAGTAACAGTAAGATTATTAGATCCACCACTTCATGAATTTTTACCAAAAACTGACAAAGATATAGAGGAAGTCGCGAGATCTTTAAATTTATCAGCAAAAGAAGTTAAAGATAGAATTTCAGAACTTCATGAGGAAAACCCTATGCTTGGGCACAGGGGATGCAGACTTGGTATTTCTTTCCCAGAGATTTATGAGATGCAATGTAGGGCGATTTTTGAAGCTATAATTGAACTAAAAAAACAAAAAGTAAAAGCAGCTTTTGTAGAAATAATGATACCGTTGGTTTCAACTGAGTCTGAATTAAAAATTTTAAGAGCTTTAGTTAATAAAATTGCAAAAGAAAAAGAAAATGAAAATAAATTAAAACTTGAATATATGGTTGGTACTATGATTGAATTACCACGTGCTGCTTTACAAGCGAAGTCTATTTCAAAACATGCTGATTTCTTTAGCTTTGGAACAAATGATTTAACACAAACAACCTTTGGGATAAGTCGAGATGACTCAGGAAAATTTTTAAACGATTATATTGATAACAAAATTTTTGATGTAGACCCATTTGTTAGCATTGATCAAAATGGAGTAGGTGAGCTTGTAGAAATAGCTTCCTCAAGAGGCAGGAAAACAAACAAAAATATTAAATTAGGTATTTGCGGTGAACACGGTGGCGATCCAAAGAGTATTGAGTTTTGTTCTAGAACGGGACTTAACTATGTTTCCTGCTCTCCATTTAGAGTGCCAGTAGCAAGATTAGCTGCTGCTCAAGCAGAATTATCTAAGTAATAAAGTCGTATCAAATGATTTGGCGCTATGAGTAATCGCACCAACTGAAATTCTATTTACACCTGTTTTAGAAATTTGTTTAATATTTTTTAAAGTAGCATTTCCGGAGTACTCTGTTTCATATTTATTTTTGCATAGTTTTAAGCAATTTTTTAATTGTGAAGAGTTCATATTATCAAAAAGGATTCTTTTAAATTTTAAGCCTAAAATTTGTTTAAGCTGATTTATATTTTCAACTTCAACTGTAACAATTTTTTTTGTTTTTATTGCTTTTTTAACTAATTCTCTAAGATTATTAGATGCACTAATATGATTATCTTTAATAAGAATTTCATCGCTTAAATTATATCTATGATTATGACCACCACCTTTTTTGACGGCATATTTTTCTAGTGTTCTCAAATTAGGTGTAGTTTTTCTCGTACAACAGATCTTAGTTTTTTTACCAATTTTTTTTACGAATTGATTTGTAATTGTTGCAACTCCTGAGGCATGATTTAGAAAATTTAAAGCAGTTCTTTCAGCTGTTAGGATTGTTTTTGTTTTAGCCTTTATATTAGCGATTATCTTATTTTTTCTTATTTTTTTCCCATCAAGGACTTTCTTTGTAAAAACGCTTTCTCTTCCAATTAACTTAAAAGCTGTTTTACAAAATTCTAAACCAGCTATTACTCCATCTTGTTTAGCTATTATTTTAGCTTTAATAATTTTATTTTTTGCACTAACGATGTTTGTAGTGATATCACCTCTAGGCTTCAGGTCTTCCTCGAGAGCCTTTCTTACAACTGATTTTATATAAAATTGATTTAATACTTGCACTGATCTAACGACCGATCTCGGTCATTCTGATTACAGACTTTCTCGCGGCTTCTATAGTTTTACTATCTAAAATTATCTCGTTAGTCTCGTTTTCCAAACAATCTAATATTTTTTTTAAATTAATTTTTTTCATATAAGGACATAAATTACATGGTTTAATAAAAGATACTTTCGGATTATCGGCTTCAACGTTATCACTCATTGAACATTCTGTAACTAACATTACTTTTTTAGGTTGTTTATTTTTTACATAGTCGATCATTCCAGACGTTGATCCTGCAAAATCAGAAGCCGCAATTACATCTGGTGGACATTCTGGATGAGCTATTATTTTAATTCCAGGATTTTGGGATTTGATTTCTTCAATTTCTTTTCCTGTAAACTGTTCATGCACTATACAAGTTCCTTTCCAAGAAATTATTTTGACCTTGGTATTTTTTGCTACATAGTCTGCTAAATATTGGTCAGGAAGAAAAATTACTTTATCTACATTTAAAGACTCAACCACTTTTACTGCGTTAGCTGAAGTACAACATACATCAGTTTCTGCTTTAACTTCTGCAGAAGTATTTACATAAGAGACAACAGGAACGCCTGGAAACTTTTGTTTTAGTAATTTTACATCTTCACCTGTAATAGAATTAGATAAAGAACAGCCCGCTTGCATGTCAGGAAGGAACACTTTTTTCTCTGGACACATTAATTTTGCTGTTTCTGCCATAAAGTGTACTCCACACATAATAATTTTATCGGCTTTTGTTTTAGACGCCTCTATTGCTAACGCTAATGAGTCAGCAGATATATCCGCTACACCATGGTAAATTTCCGGAGTTTGATAGTTATGTGCAAGTATAATTGCATTCTTTTCTTTTTTAATTTTATTAATTCTTTCTATTAATGGAGCATGAATTTTCCATTCAGCTTCAGGAACGAATTTTGAGATTTTCTTATAAATCTCTTGCGTAGGGCTCAAATTTTGTTGTTGTACAGACATACTAATTCCAATTTACCAACTTGAGATTAAATTGTCATTCATTTATTGTCGCATTATTATTGCGGTCGTGCTGAAATTGGTAGACAGGCACGCTTGAGGGGCGTGTGGGTTTCCCGTGAGAGTTCGAGTCTCTCCGACCGCACCAAAAAAAGGTATTTATGAATGATTATTTAAGAAAGCACAAAAGAATTATATTTATAATTTTAGTAATAGCTTTTATTGAATTAAGTGGATACGGAATATTGGCGTCGTTATCTAGGTTGCTAAACGTTCTCTAGAATTTTACATTCTTTATTGTTTGCTAATAATACTTTATCTTTAAAATCTTCAAGATTAGGTTCAAAAACTTTGATTAATCCAAAGGGGTAAGGCTGATCAATAAGTATTTTTCCTATTTTAATACCATTAAAAGTAATTTCATCTCCGATATTTAATTTTTTAGATGAAGTTATGGGCAACAATCTTCTTCTAAGTTTGTTTTTTAATTTCATCCTTGCAGTATTTTCTTGTCCTACAAAACATCCTTTTTTAAAATCTATGGCTTGAAACAACTCAAAATTTGCCTCTAAACCAAACAATTGATCTTTTAAATTAGTTAATCCTTTTTCAGGTACTCCTAATTTATGTGCAAGAGAATAATATTCTTTTTTATCGATAATATTGAGACTTAATTTTTTAATTGTTAAGTAAATTTTTTCAAGATTCGAAATTATTCTTGCTCCTAACTTTTCGTTTCTTGGATCTAAAAAAATAGGAGTATCTCTGTAAGTAATAGTATTTTCATTTGAATTTAATTCTTCTTGCAATTCCTTGAATTTTAAATTGTTAATTACCCCAATAACGAATTCAGAAGAAAAGTCCTCAATTTCAACTTTTGATCTTAACTTATATTTTGACAAATCTTTTATTAAATCACTAGTAGAGTTTTCGCTACAGTCTAATAAATATCCTTTATTATTCTGAATTATAAAAAATTCATTCAAATATTTACCTTGAGGAGTCAACAAGGCTGAAAAAACAGAGCTTTTATTAGAAATTTTATTTATGTCATTTGTAATTATATTTTGGAGAAAGTCTTTTGCATCTTCACCACTTACTAAGATTACACCTCTTTTTTCTAAAATTACAACTTGATCTTTTTTCATAAATGTTACTTATACAATATATTATATATTAAAAATATGTCTGATAATTATAGTCTCATTATTAAAAATGGCTCCTGTTATATCGACGGTAAATTGATAAAATCTGATATTGGTTTATATGAAAATAAAATTCAAAAGATAGGGAATCTAGAAAAAAATAATTGTAAAGTTTACGACGCATCTGGCAAAGTAGTTTTACCTGGAATCATAGACACCCAAGTACATTTTAGAGAACCTGGTTCTACTGATGCGGAAGATCTAGAAAGCGGAAGCAGAGCCGCAGTTCTTGGAGGAGTAACCTCTTTATTTGAGATGCCCAACACTAACCCTCCAACAGCAAATTTAATAGAGTTTGAAAAAAAATTACAAGCGGCAAAAAATAGAATGCATACTAATTATGCATTTTATTTTGGAGCAACTCCTCAAAATACCGAACAACTTGCTCAACTTAAAAATGTTGAAGGCTGTTGTGGAGTTAAACTTTTTGCCGGATCATCGACAGGTAATCTGTTAGTGGACAAAGAAGCGGATATCGAAAAAGTGATTTCTAGTAGTGACAGGATAGTTTCAATTCACTCTGAGGATGAAGATATTATTAAATTAAGAAAAAAATTTATCAGACAAGGAGATGTTCACTCTCATCCTGAATGGAGAAATGTAGAATGC
>CACMVB010000013.1 GCA_902617025.1 uncultured Pelagibacteraceae bacterium
TAAGTTCAAAGTATTGGATTATTGAAAAGCCTCTTGGATCCTCACTCAAACAAATAGATTTGATTGAAAAGAGATTTAAATTAATAAAAAATGCTTATGTAAATATTCCGAGAGAAAATTGGAAAATATATAAAAAAATAAAAAAATTATTTAAATATGAAAAATTTCAGATGGAAGTGAATGGAACAAATTGGAATTTAGTTTCAAATTGTTGTCATTTTTTTAGACTATTTGAATGGATAAATAATTCAAAAATTAAGTCAATTAATGCAGATTGTATAAAATCATGGTTTAGTTCTAAGCGAAAAGATTATTATGAGGCAGATGGATTATTGTCAGCAAAATTACTTAATGGATCTACATGTTCGCTAATATCGAAAAAAACAACTGATGGAAAAAAAAGATATACGGTGAGTCTGATTTCTAACAAGAATACTATTTACTATAACGAAATGAGCGGCAAGCTTAAAATAAATAATAAGAAATACAAATATAAGATTCCACTTTTATCAGAAGAAATACATTCTTATCTTAAAAATTTTTTACTACATAAAAAAGTTAACCTGCCTAAAGTAAAATCTCAAATAACAACACAAAAATTGATTTTAGAGGAGCTAGAGACAAACTGGACTAAAAAATTTAAGAAAAAAACACAATTTAGGATTACATAAATGATTAAAATTCCTAAGGTAAAAAAATATAAATATATGAAAAATTTTATAGAGGAAAAATGTTCTTTATCGAAAAACAAAGTACCTGAATTTTTTAAACCAGATTATAAAGATTTATATCTTTTATATAAGTATATTACATTAAATAAACGTTTATCTGTTTTGGAATTTGGATCAGGATACTCTTCTATAGTAATGTCAAAAGCATTAAATGAGAATAAAAAAAGGCATTTTTCTAAGCTTAAAAAAATTGAACATATGCCTAAGTTTAAAATTCATTCATATGAAAATATGAAAAAATATTATTTAAAGTTAAAAAAGATAAAAAGAAAAAATAAATTAGCTAACCTACAAATCAACTATTCTCATGTGAAATATAAGTTAATTAATAATAGGATATGTACCAAGTTTACGGGTTTGAGATTTATAAACCCTGATTTTATTTATCTAGATGGACCATCACCTAAAACGGTAAAAGGTCTTCATCTGGATATGCCTATGAGCGGTGATATTTTATACTATGAGCATTTCTTTAATCCAGGCACAATTATTGTGATTGACGGAAGAACAGCTAATTCAAGATTTTTAAAAACAAATTTTCAAAGAAACTGGATTTATACACATGACAAACAAAACGATCAAAGCATTTTTTTATTAAAGGAGAATCCTTTAGGAAAAAAAAATAAAGCTTTACTAGATTTTTATAAATCATAAAAACCATATGCAAAAAGAAATTTTCATAATAGACTCTTTAAATGCAGCGAAAAAAATAGTTAAACTTAAAAAAAAAAGAAATATTCAAATTATTACATTTAATTATTCTATAAACTATTTCCTTAAGACAAAAAATATTAAGTCTAAAAATATCTATGATTTTTTTTCAAATTCTGAAATAAAGATGTATTTAAAACAGGCATATTCAATTTTATCAAAAAATCTTTCTTCATTAGATTATAGTCTTAGTAAAATTCCTTTTTTTAAAAAAACAAAAATTACAAAATTTTTTTACCCAATTTTTATATCAAAATTTCAAACTACTTTTTATTCTTATGTTTTAATAAAAAATTTGATTGAAAAAAAAATCAAAACAAACAATCACAAAATTTCAATATTATATAATGAGAATCTCTTATACGATCAATTTCCGATTTTTGATGTATTAGCAAGAAATGAAAAATTTAAAAAGGTAGAAATAAAAATTTTAAATGAGAATCCAATAAACTTTTTTGTCAGCTTAAGTAAAATAATATTTAATCTATCACATTTTATAAAATTTATATCTGTCAAAATAAAAACGTTTATTCTTAAACAGCAAATTTATGTTCAAAACAAATTTAATAAAAATGTTTTAAAAATTTTAGTGCTTAATTATGATTTTGACTTGTTATGTCATTTAAAAAAAAAAAAATATAATATTATACTTTTCGAAAGATTAAAAAAAAATGAGAGTAAAAAGGAATTTTTAAAACATATATATAAAATTTTAGACTCTAATAAAAAAAAAATAAATAATGAGATCATTTTTTCTGTAAAGGAGTATTTAATAAAAAACCAAAATCATATTAATTTTAACCTTGTGTCTAAAATTTCAAAACTAAAACCTTTTGATCACATTATTTGGAGATATCCCGTTGTATTTGATTTAAATAAAAATTTAATTGTTAAAAATAATTTAAATGATAAAAAAATTATTGGCTTTCAACATGGTGCACATTATCTTACTAAAAAAAACTATTTTCATTTTGATCAAGATTTTAACAATTGTGATTATTGGATTAGCTATAATAGCACTGAAAAAGATTATAGGGAATTATGGGGAAATAAAAAAAAAATTTGTAAAATAGTAAAACAAATTACGAGCCCCAAAAATAAAATTAAAAAAAAAATTTTTAAAAATGAAATTTTATATCCTATAAGACCTATTTATACTCTCTATAACAGTTCTTTCGAAGATAAAATTGTTATCGATAAGCAAATTCAAATTATAAAAAATTTAGAAAAATTAAAAAAAAAATATGTAATTAAAACTGTATACCCATACTCTAGAGAAAATTGTGCTTTGATAGATACTTTTAAAAAATTGAAATATGCAAAAATAGTATCGGGAATTTCTTTAAAAAATTATCTAGATCTGTACGAACATAAATATATAATTTTAGATAATTATGAAACACCATTATATGACTCACTAGAGTTTTCTAATAAATCAAAAATATTGTTTACGGATATAGATAAAAAATTTGGATATTCGTTAAATAAAGAATTGGAAAAAACAGCGCCAGGAAGAGTATTTTTCTTTCCACAAATTTCTAAATTCTTTAAAAAAATTTCCTTATTAAATAAACTAAATAATAAAAAAAAGTTTTTTTTTAATAAAAATAATTTTTCAATCAATAATTATAACATTATTGAAAAATTATTTGCTAAAAATATTAAGAATTTTATATAATTGATTTAATGTGTGGAGTAGTTGGATACGTAGGTAAAAAAAAAATTAAATTAGATAAGAGTGCTGATTTAATTTTACACAGAGGACCAGATAAAACTTCAATAGAATATAATGAGAATTTTTCTGTTGCATTCAACAGACTATCAATAATTGATGTATCTAATGACGGAATGCAACCATTTAAATTTCAAAATGTTACAATCTATTTCAATGGCGAAATTTATAATTATATTGAGCTTCAACAAAATTATGCAAATGAGTTTATTCCGAAAACTAAAGCAGATGGCGAAATTTTACCTTTTTTATACAAAAAATTTGGGATAAGTTTTCTTCATAAAGTTAACGGTATGTTTTCAATTGTAATTTTTGATGAGAACATTAAAAAAGCATTTTTTATCAGAGATAGATTCGCTGAAAAGCCTTTATACTATAAGTTAGAAAATGAAGTTTTTTACTTCACTTCTGAAATTAAAGCATTAGTACCTTTAACTTCTATCAGAGAGAATATTAATAATTTGAATATTAATATTAACTGTCTTTTTTTACCACAAGGCCTCTCTTTATTTAAGGATGTCTACTCAGTAAATCCAGGTTCCTATGTTGAACTTGATTATGAAAAAAGTTTAAGACTTAAAGAAGTCAAATGGTATCAACCAAAAATTAAATTAGAAAAGATGAATGAAGAATTTATTTTTGAAAAATTAGATTATTTATTAAGTGAGTCGCTTAGGATCAGAACTCGAAGTGATGTACCGGTAGGAATGTTTTTAAGTGGGGGGTTAGACTCCTCATCTGTAGCCTATTATGCAAAAAAAAATTATAATAAAAATTTTACTTCATTAACTGCATCTATTGAAGGTAAATTTGAAGTTGAAAAAAATCTAACCGACATAGATATACCAAAGAAAATTTCATCAAATTTAGATATTTCAAATCACCAAGTAAAATTTGATTTTAATTTTTTTGACAAAAATATTATTGATGTAGTTTCTAATTGTGAAGAACTATTCTTAGACTCAGGAAACTTAATGAATTACGGATTATCTAAAAAAGCAAAAGCGCTAGGAATTAAAGTAATTTTAACAGGAAATGGAGGAGATGAGCTTTTTGGCGGATATCCTTGGCAAAAACAAATTAATTTTTTACCCGATCCATTTTTAAATTTTTCCTTTAATCAAGAGAATAAAGATTTTACAAAAATTTTTACA
Organism: uncultured Pelagibacteraceae bacterium; assembly: GCA_902617025.1. GTDB lineage: Bacteria > Pseudomonadota > Alphaproteobacteria > Pelagibacterales > Pelagibacteraceae > Pelagilacustribacter. The sequence goes on from CACMVB010000013.1 coordinate 4,329, forward strand.
TCAAAAGTATTTTCTAAAAGTAGAAAACTGCAAAAATTTTTACAAATTTTGTTATCTCCTAAAATTTGGCATGCTGAAACATTAGCCGATGGTATATTTTTTAAATTTTTTAATTATCAATTTAAGGAAAATTATTTAAGAGAAATAGGATCGGTCTCTCAAAAAATTTATAGTAATTGTAAAAGAAGTTTTACTACAGATACTAACAATAATATTAATTTTTTAAATATTTACTATCCTTTAGGGGGCAGTATGTATATGAGTGATATGAGTGCAATGTATAATTCTATAGAAAATAGATCTCCATTAATGGATCACAAATTATTTGAATTCACGCTATCTATAAGTGACTATGTCAAAAACAAAAACGGTCAAAAAAAGTATCTTCAGAAAGTTTCTCAAATGGAAGAATTTTCCAGATTATATAACAAAAGCAAAAAAAAGTGGACCAACTATGAATACTTTTAATTGGTTAAAACAACTTAATAAAAAAAATTATTTACGTTACCTTTTGGAAAAAAATAAAAACATTTTAGAATACATTTTTGGCTCTAAAGTAGATTTTGATAGTGTTATAGAGTCGAAAAAACAAAAAGATTATTTTATTTTATTTGGATTTTTAAGTATAATTTTATGGTTTAAAATACATATTGAAAAAAAATTTACTTTTAAAGGGAATAAATTAACAGAAATAATTTTAGATATTTAAATGGTAAAAATTAAAACAATTGATGATTTTTTAGAAACTAAAGATCTTGAATATCTAAGCAGTATGAATTTAGAAAAAATTGATAAAGATAAAATTAAAGTCTACCATAACACTATAAACAAAACTGGAAACATACAATCTTCTTGCATTAGCGACGAAAAATTAAGAGAGCTACAAAAAAATTATCATCAAAAAGCTTTGAAAATTTTAAAAGAATTATGTCCAGATAAAATTAAATTGTATGATTTTAGTGAATTTCATATCGTGAAATCTGGCTATAAATACAAATTTCCAATTCATGATGATATACCAGCAAAATTGCTTAGCGGAGTCATTTATTTACAACCCAGTGAAAATAAAGGAACAGTTTTTTACGACAACAAAAATGGCGACGGAAAAAATGAAATTAAATGGAAAATCAATAGAGCTGTTTTTTTTTCTAGGGAAGAAAGAGAGACTTGGCATTCTTTTGAATCTGATGGGAAAAGTGACAGATTAGTTTTGGTTTACAACCTTATGACAAAGGACATTAAGTCTGTTTATAATATTGAAAATAAAAGTTTCATAATTGGTAAAATTAGATCAATTATAAATCCCTATCTGCATAGATATTTCAATTTTATTATTTGATGAAAATAGCATTCGTAATTCCCGCAAGATTTAAGTCTAAGAGATTTCCTGGCAAGCCACTAAAAAAAATTTTAGGTATACCAATGTTATTAAGGACATATAGACAATGCGTTAAAGCAGTCGGAAAAAAAGATTTATTTGTTGCTACAGATAGTAGAAATATAACAAATTTTTGCAAAACGAATAATATGCAATACTGTTTAACAAGTGAAAAATGTTTAACCGGAACTGATCGAGTAGCGGAATTTTCTAAAAAAAAAAATTATACAAATTTTATAAATATTCAAGGAGATGAACCAATTTTTAATCCCAAAGATCTTCGAAAAATTTTAAATGAAACAAAAAAAAATCCAAACTTTGTTTTAGGTGGATTTTGTAAAAT
>CACMVB010000014.1 GCA_902617025.1 uncultured Pelagibacteraceae bacterium
TGGGTTTGAAATTATATTGTTATGTTTATCAAGAGCTTCAGGATTAACTTCTGTAACGACAAGAGGAACATCTTTTTGCATTCTAAAATAACTTGAGTTGTCAATTATTATAGTTTTTTTTGATGCTTTTGGAGCCCATTCTTTCGCGATCTTACTTCCTGCTGCAAAAAAAGTAATTTGTGCTTTAGAAAAATCGTAATTTTCTAAAACTTCAATCTCAATTTCTTTATTTCTAAATTTAATTTTTTTTCCTGCACTTTTTGAAGAAGCTACTAAAAAAAGGTTATCGAGTTGAATTTTAGATTTCTCTAATATTTCAATTGTTTTTCTTCCAACATTACCTGAGGCACCAATAATTGCAAAATTCATAATGAGTTACTTTATTTCAATTTTGCAATAATTGCATCACCCATGTCAGTTGTGGAAACCTCTTTCATATTTTTTGACATTATATCTTTAGTTCTTAACCCCTCGTCAAGAACACTTTGAACTGCTTTATCAATTTGGTCAGCTTCTTTATTAAGATCTAAAGAATATCTTAAAGCCATTGATAAACTTAAAATTGTAGCTATTGGGTTTGCTATGTTTTTACCTTCAATATCTGGAGCTGATCCGTGAACAGGTTCGTAAAGAGATCTTATTCTTCCGTTTTTATCTTTTGAACCTAGCGAAGCAGAGGGTAAAAGTCCAAGCGAACCAGTTAACATTGCAGCTTCATCAGACAGCATATCACCAAACAAATTATCAGCTAATATTACATCGAACTGTTTTGGATACCTTAAAAGTTGCATTGCACAATTATCGGCTAACATGTGATTTAGCTCAACTTTTTTAAATTCTTTATCTTTTATAACCTGAACTTCTTCTCTCCATAACACGCCTGCTTCCATTACATTTGATTTTTCACAAGATGTAACTTTGTTTCTTCTTTTTTTTGCCAAATCAAAAGCTACACGAGCAATTCTATGAATTTCTGATGTTGTATAAGTGTGAGTGTTAACACCTTTCCTTTGGTTATTTTCCATTGGTTCGATGCCTCTTGGTTCACCAAAATAAATACCACCGGTTAATTCTCTTACTATCATTATGTCTAAACCTGATACAATTTCTGGTTTTAACGTTGAGGAGTCAACTAATTGTTTAAAGCAAATCGCTGGTCTCAAGTTTGCAAAGAGTTTTAATTCTTTTCTAAGTTTTAAAAGAGCTCTCTCTGGTTTTTTTGAAAATTCTAAGTTATCCCATTTAGGTCCACCACATGCACCTAGTATTACTGCGTCTGACTCTAAAGATTTATAAAAAACCTCATCTGTAATTGGAACTTTATTAGCATCGATAGATGCGCCTCCAATTAACTCTTGGCTTAAAACGAAATCTAAAGATTTTGTTTTATTCATCCAATCTAGTATTTTTCTTACTTCACCAATTACCTCTGGACCAATACCATCACCTGGTAAAAGTAAAATTTTCCTAGTTTTAGGCATTATTTAAAACCCAAGGTTTTGTATTTTGTAATTTTTTTTCATAGTCATCTATTTTAGAAATTTTTTCCATTGAGAGGGCTATATCATCTAGTCCTTCCATTAAACATTTCTTTTTAAAAGGATCTAGTTCGAACTTTGCAACTTTATTTCCATATTTTATTTCTTGATATTCTAAACTTATTTCAATTTCTTCTTTCCTCTTACAATACTCAGCTAACTCAACGACAATTTTTTCATCGATCTTAATTGGAAGAATTCCATTTTTAAAACAATTATTGTAAAAAATGTCTGCAAAACTTGAGCTTATTACACTTTTTATACCAAAATCAGAAAGGGCCCATGGGGCGTGCTCTCTGGATGAACCGCATCCAAAATTTTTGCCAGCTAAAAGAATTTTAGATTTGTTATATGGTTCCTTGTTGAGAATAAAATCTGAAATTTTGTTTCCGTTTTCATCATATCGCATTTCATAGAACAGACTTTTTCCTAAACCTGTTCTTTTAATAGTTTTTAAAAATTGCTTAGGAATAATCATATCAGTATCAATATTTTGTAATGATAAATATGATGGTATTGATTTTAGATTATTAAATTTTTCCATTTTATATTTCTCTTACGTCTGTTAACCGCCCTTTAATTGCAGCTGCAATAGCCATACCTGGACTAACTAGATGTGTTCTTCCACCACGACCTTGTCTGCCTTCAAAATTTCTATTAGATGTTGACGCGCATCTTTCTTTCGGCTTTAATTGGTCTGGATTCATACCCAAACACATAGAACAACCGGGTTCTCTCCACTCAAAGCCTGCGTTTTTAAAAATTTTATCTAATCCCTCTTTTTCTGCCTGCTCTTTAACTAATCCAGATCCCGGTACGACCATTGCGCTAACATTATCGGCAATCCTTTTACCTTTTAAAAGATCGGCAGCCAATCTTAGATCCTCTATTCTTCCGTTTGTACAACTACCAATAAAAATCTTATCAATTTTTATATCTGAAATTTTAGTATTTGCTTTTAAACCCATATATTCAAGAGATCTTTTCATGGCCATTTTTCTATCTTCATTTTTTTCATTCTCAGGATCAGGCACAATGCCAGTAACTGGTGATACGTCTTGAGGCGAAGTCCCCCAAGTTACCAATGGTTCTATATTTTTCCCATCTATATTAATTTCTTTGTCAAATTTACAATCTTTGTCTGAATACAAGGTCCTCCAAAATTCTAAGGCTTTATTCCAATTTTCTCCTTTAGGCGACATGGTTTTACCTTTTAAATAACTAAATGTCTTTTCGTCTGGTGCAATTAAACCCGCTCTAGCACCAGCTTCAATAGTCATATTGCAAACAGTCATTCTCTCTTCCATGCTTAAGTTTTTGATCACGTCTCCAGCGAATTCAACTACATATCCAGTTCCACCCGCAGTTCCAATCGTACCAATAATTTTTAGTATTACATCTTTTGCAGTAACACCTTTTGGTAAATTACCATTCACGTTTATTCTTAAATTTTTTGATTTCTTCTGCATTAAAGTTTGCGTAGCGAGAACATGTTCAACTTCAGATGTTCCTATTCCAAAAGCTAACGCTCCGAAAGCTCCATGTGTTGCTGTATGACTATCACCACAAACTATTACCGTACCTGGCTGCGTGAAACCTTGTTCGGGTCCTATAATATGGACTATACCTTGACGCTTATCATTTACATCAAAAAGTTCTACTCCAAAGTCTTTGCAGTTTTTTCTTAATGTTTCGACTTGTATTCTAGAATCCTCATCATTTATGCCTTTAGACCTATCGGTTGTAGGAACATTATGATCAGGCACTGCAAGTGTTAATTCTGGTCGTCTAACTTTTCTTTTTTGTAATCTGAGACCTTCGAAAGCTTGGGGGCTTGTAACTTCATGGACTAAATGTCTATCTACATAAATTAATGACGTTCCATCACTTTGTTCATGAACAAGATGGTTTTCCCATATCTTATCGTATAGAGTTTTAGACATTAAATTTATTTTTTTTCGCTAGTTGGCTTCTCAGCTTTAGCTTTGACTTTTTCGACTTTTGTAGCCTCTTGCTTAACTTCTTCAGCTTTAGTCTCTTGCTTAACAGGCTCGGTCGTTTTTACTTTTGTTTCCTCAGGCTTAACTGAAACATCAACACCAATTTTCTTTTTAATTTTCTCAGCAATTCTTGCAGATTTTCCTTTTCTATCTCTTAAATAATATAGTTTTGCTCTTCTTACTTT
>CACMVB010000015.1 GCA_902617025.1 uncultured Pelagibacteraceae bacterium
GTATTTCTGCAGCTTTAGGAAACATGGGTGAAGATGATTGGAGATGGCACATGTACGATACGGTAAAAGGCTCTGACTGGCTTGGCGATCAAGATGCAATTGAGTATTTGTGTAAAGAAGCACCAAGAGCAGTAGTTGAATTAGAGAGATATGGTGTCCCTTTTAGTAGAACAGACGATGGAAAAATTTATCAAAGACCTTTTGGCGGCATGACAAAAAATTATGGTAACGGCACAGCACAAAGAACATGTGCAGCTGCTGATAGAACAGGTCATGCAATTTTACATACATTGTACGGACAAGCATTAAAACAAAACACTGAGTTTTTTATTGAGTACTTTGCCTTAGATTTAATTATGAAAAACGGTGAGTGTAAGGGAGTGATTGCTTGGAATTTAACAGATGGGACAATCCATAGATTTAGATCACACATTACTATAATTGCAACTGGAGGGTACGGTAAAGTTTATTATTCAGCTACATCTGCTCATACTTGCACAGGTGATGGTAACGCTATGGTTTTAAGAGCTGGTTTACCTTTGCAGGATATGGAGTTTGTTCAGTTTCATCCTACTGGGATTTATGGAGTAGGCTGTCTAATAACAGAAGGTGTTAGAGGCGAAGGTGGATTTTTAGTTAATGGTAAAGGAGAAAGGTTCATGGAAAGATATGCTCCTAATGCAAAAGATTTAGCATCTCGAGACGTTGTCAGCCGATCTATGGAAATGGAAATTAACGAGGGAAGAGGTGCTGGGAAAAATAAAGATCATATAAATCTTCATTTAGATCACATAGATAAAAAAGTTATAGATGAAAGGCTTCCAGGAATTTCAGAAGCGGCTAAAACATTTGCTAATGTAGACGTTAGTAAAGAACCAATACCAGTTGTGCCAACAGTTCACTATAATATGGGAGGTATCCCAACAAATTATAAGGCTGAGGTTTTAACACTCAATGGATCTGAAAAAACTGTTCCTGGTTTAATGGCAATAGGAGAAGCAGCCTGCGTTTCGGTTCATGGCGCGAATAGGTTGGGCTCTAATTCTCTTATAGACCTAGTTGTATTTGGAAGAGCCGCAGCTAAAAGAGCGGCTGAAATTGTTAAACCTGGGGCTACACATGAAGAGGTGTCGAATTCAGAAACAGATAAATGTTTGCAAAGATTTGATAAGATTAGAAATTCAAATGGATCTACAAAAACATCAGAGCTAAGATTACAAATGCAGAAAACAATGCAGTCAAAATGTGCTGTATTTAGAACAGAAAAAACTTTAAAAGAAGGTGTGGAGCAAATTAGGAAGCCCTATAATGGTATGAGTGATATTTCTGTAAAAGATAAATCTTTGCTATTCAACACAGATTTAGTCGAAACATTAGAATTTGATAACCTAATAAGCCAAGCGTTAACAACAATGGACTCTGCTTATAACAGAAAAGAGAGTAGAGGTGCTCACGCTAGAGAAGATTTTACCAAAAGAGATGATAAAAACTTTATGAAACACACCTTAGCATGGCAAAATGGAAAAAAAGTTGAAATCAAATATCGAGATGTTCACTCTAGAACCCTCACTAATGATGTTCAATATTTTCCACCAAAGGAGAGAGTTTATTAATAATGGCACAATTTAGCCTACCGCAAAATTCTAAAATTGAGGTAGGAAATTATTTTAAAGACAAAACTAAATCAAAAAATCTAAGAAAAATAAATGTTTACAGGTGGGATCCTTCAACGGGAAAGAACCCAAGGGTTGATACATATGAAGTCGATATGGATAATTGTGGACCAAAGGTTTTGGATATTTTATTTAAGATAAAAAATGAAATAGATCCATCTCTTACATTTAGGAGATCTTGTGCTCACGGTGTTTGTGGATCTTGTGCGATGAATATTGATGGAGTAAATGGTCTAGCATGCATCAAATCTCATTCAGACATAAGTGGAGATCTAAATATTTATCCATTACCTCATTTAAAAGTAGTAAAAGATTTAATTGGAGATCTCACAACGTTGTATAAACAATACGAGTCCATTCAACCATGGTTGAAAGTTGATCAAACTGGCCAAGAGAAAACTGAACTTAGACAATCACAGAGTGATAGAGAAAAATTAGATGGATACTATGAATGTATTTTATGCGCTTGTTGCTCTACTTCTTGCCCAAGCTACTGGTGGAATGGGGATAAATATTTAGGACCAGCTGTCCTGTTACAAGCTTATCGTTGGATAAA
>CACMVB010000016.1 GCA_902617025.1 uncultured Pelagibacteraceae bacterium
TGGAGAGCAGGTGCACTTAGTCGGCAGAGATGAAAATAGTTTATCGGAGTTAGCAAAAAATTTAAACTCTACATTTACAGTTTGTGATGTTTTAGAGGAAAATTTTTCTGAAAAAATACTAAACGATTTGAAAGACGAGCCAATTAATGGTTTAGCTTTTTGTGTAGGATCAATTGATTTAAAACCATTAAAGTTAACAAAAAAAAGTGACTTCATGCAATCATTCAATTTAAATCTTATTTCTGCAACAGAGGTAATTAAAACCTTAGCAGATAACTTAAAAAAAAATAAAGGTTCAGTTGTTTTATTTTCTACGGTAGCAGTAAAACAAGGCTTTCCAAACCATGCAATAGTTTCATCAGCAAAAGGTGCCATAGAGGGCCTGACTTTAGCTTTAGCAGCAGAGTTCGCACCTAATGTGCGTGTCAATTGTATTGCACCTAGTTTGACAAATTCCAAAATTTCAAATTTTTTACTTAAAAATGAGAAAGTAGCCGAAGGTATTGCCAAAATGCACCCAATGAAAAGAATAGGTGAAGGGGGAGATTCCGCATCTGTTGCAAAGTTTCTACTTACAGATGAAAGTTCTTGGATAACAGGTCAAATATTAGGCGTTGATGGAGGAAGATCATCTGTCGCATAACAATTATTTTAAAAACAATTAAATAGGCCATATGAAAAAAATCTTAATTATAGTTTTATCTCTTTTTTTTAGCTCGACTTTAATGGCTGCAGGAAGTGATAGTAATAGTGGATCATCTTCTTCTATGGGCGATACTTTATATGAAGATGCAGTTAAATTAGTAAAGAGAGCAGGAAAATTAGAAAAAAAAGACAAGACTGATAAAGCTAAAAAACTGTATGCCCAAGCTTTTAACAAGCTAGAAAAAGCATACAAATCAGACAAAAAAAATCCAGATATTCTTAATTACATGGGATTTACAACTAGAAAAACTGGAAATTTTGAAAAAGCCGAAAAATTTTATTTAGAAGGTTTAAGTTTAAAACCTAATCATAATGGTATTAATGAATATTTAGGTGAGCTTTATGTACAAACTAATAGAATAGACAAAGCTAACGAGAGATTAGAAGTTCTAAAGAGTTGTAATTGTAAAGAATATAGTGAACTTGAATTAATTATTAAAACTAAAGGCTCTAAAGTTTATTAAGATAAATCTACAGCAAACTTTTTTAATTTTTCAATTGGTATAAGTTCTAAGGTCTTAATATTTGTCTTTTTCAAATAAACCGAGCACGCTGCGTCTTCTTCAATAGCTCTGGCGTACCAAGTTGCGCAAACACACCAGCAGTCACCTTCTTTTAAACCAGGAAATCCAAATTCAGGATGAGGTGTAATCAAATCATTACCTACCTTCTTTGACCAAAGTAAAAATTTATCTGTCACTTTTGCACAAACTGTATGAACCCCTCTATCATTTTTATCTGTATTACAACATCCATCCCTAAACCAACCTGTTAATGGATCATTAGAACATGGCTCTAAAGGCTCGCCGAAAACATTTTTTTGAATTTCATTACTCATCTTGAAAAAACATTAGCAATTTTTCTATCTATTTCCAGATTAAATGAAAAGGATCTTCTTTCTCCACTTGCTTTAAATGGATATGCTGTATGCATCAAATAATGTGGAAAAAGAATTACATCTCCTTCTTTTGGCTGATGATTGTAAATACTATCACTTAAAAACATTTTGTTTCCATTGATAAAATCTATTGTGCCGTCGATTTTTGATTTTTTATGGCCCTTTGGAACAAATTTTGGAATTTTTAAGTAACCCACACCAGATATGTGTCCATCATGGTAATGTATTGGGTTATATTCATTATTAAATTGTCTTACTATCCAAAAATTTTTGATTGAAATTTTTTTTACTTTTTTTCCAATAGTTTTAAAAATATATTTTTTTACCTCATTAGATATTACTTTTTCTAAATTTTTTTTTACAAAAGATTTCGGTAATTGAAATTCCTGTTTGACCTGTCCGACTAATTTTTTTGAATAATCTAGTTTTTTTAATAAACTCTTTTTATTTAAAATTTGGTCAACTTCATTATTAATTTTTTTTATTAATTGATTAGA